>CALFML010000411.1 GCA_937879845.1 uncultured Myxococcales bacterium | reverse complement strand
TTCAGACGTGTGCTCTTCCGATCTGCCGACGAAGAGGACACCTACAAGGAAGGCGAAGGCGACGAAGAGCAGCGGGTAGCAGACCTTGCGGAGGACGCGGTAGTCGACGCGGGCGCCGATGGCCAGGGCGACGAAGCCGATGGCGTTCCAGATGAGGTCGCGGGTCAGGAAGTAGCTGGGCGAGCCGTACTTCTGCCGGGCGTAGACGGCCGAGGCGGAGTAGACCATCACCAGGCCGAAGCCGCAGAGGCTGAGCACCGCCGCGTAGAGCAGCGGGTCCACCTGGGGCGGTAGCAGCGGCGCGGCGGGCAGGGGGCGGCCGCCGGACGTTGATGATGAGGGGGTGGAGGCGGCGGGCGCGGGCACCGGCGCCGAGGAGGGCACGGGGGCACTTGACTCAGGCGGCATCAGGCTCCTCCGGCGGTGAGACCGGGGCGGCGCCGGGGAGGCGCAGCGCCGCGGCGGTGAAGACCTCGGCGCGGTGGGCGTAGTCGCGGAACATGTCGAAGGAGGAGCAGGCCGGCGAGAGCAGCACGGCGTCGCCGGGGCGGCACAGGCCGTGGGCGGCGGCGACGGCCGCTTCCAGCGACGCGGCGCGCAGCACCGGGAAGGGCACGCCGCCGTCTCCGTCCAGCGCGGCGGCGATGAGCGGCACGACCGGAAGCCACAGGAGCTCGCGCAGCAGCAGCACCGCACTAATCGCTACGCTGCCGGAGAGCACGATCATCTCGAAGGGAAAAAGGGACACGATGGGCAGCCCAAGCTGGCGCGTCGCGATGCGCTGGAACAGGTTCTCCAAGATAGTCATCATGCACACGAGCCACAGGGAGCGGTTGAAGCGGTTGCTGAACAGGGTCCGCCGACTATAGATGCCGGCTCCGAGCAGCGCCGCCAACGTCATGAACGAGGCCAGGATCATGTCGCCGATGGCCAGGGTTTTGTGACTCTGGCGAATCTGCACAACCAATAAGATGATGCAGACCGCTCCCACGATTGATCGTAGAAGCTGATTGCGGAACAGGACGCCGCCGGCGGCGTGGTCGCCGTGCTCCAAAGACAGGGCTTCCAAGAGCTCGGCCATGGATGCAAAGCGCTGGCTCGCCTGCGGCGACAGACCGCGGAGCAGCGCGCGGTGCACCTCTTCCGGAACCTTGGTATCGCGCGGCGCCGCCCGCGGCAGGCCGTGGAGGTTGTGGAGGCTCTGGGCGGAGCTGCGGGGGGCCTCGCTATCAAAGGGGAGGTAGCCGTAAAGGGCTTCGAACAGGGCGGCGCAGAAGCTCCACTGGTCGCTGGTGCTATCGATGTTGCCGCCGTAGTGCTGCTCGGGCGGCATGTATCCCGGCGTGCCGGCGACCGCTCCAGGGATGGTCAGTCGGCCGCGGCTGTGGCTGACCGCGGACAGCGCGATGGGAGATTCGGCGGCGGTCGCGGACTCGGCGCTCTGGCTTATGCGCGCCAAGCCGAAGTCGACGACGCGCACGCGTCCGTCATGGCTGACCAGGACGTTTTCGGACTTGAAATCGCAGTGGACTACCCCAGCCAGGTGCGCGGCGTTGAGCCCCGATCCGGCCTCCAGGTACATCTCCAAGATCTCGCGCCAGGTATGGGGGCCGCGCGACTGCCAGGCGTGCAGGGTCTCGCCGTCCACGTACTCCATGGCGATGAAGATATGCTCAGCGGATTCGCCTACTTCGTAGACCGCGATGACGTTGGGATGCGAGATGCGGGCGACGGCCTGCGCTTCACGCAAGGTCCGCTGGCGCTGGCGCTTGGTGCCGGCTACGGACTGATGCAGCAGCTTGAGCGCGACCCGCCGATCGAGCTGTTCATCATAAGCCGCAAACACCGAACCCATGCCGCCCTGCCCAATCTGGCCAAGGAGCGTGAAGCGGCCGATCTTACTGGCGTTTACGGTCACGATGGGGGCAGTCGGCGCTTCCGCGCTCGCCCGGCCGTCAAGCGTCGGCATGACATCCGCGCCGGTCGGAGTGCGGACGCTGGCTTCGGCTGCGGATTCGGCGCGGCTCTCGGCGCCGGTCCAAGGTTCGATTGCGGGCCCGGAAATAGTACCTGTCGCGGGACCGGTCTCTGGACCCGGCGCCGACTCAGCCGTCGGTCGCGGTTTTGGGGTGCCTTTACTATTGGGGCCAGAAGGCGCCGGCCAAAAGTGGGCATCCTGGGTCGGGTGACTCATGATAACAAGTTACAGAATACACCAAGCGCAAAAAGAGGGGTCGCCCATCGACTTTTCCGCTTCATGAAGGACGGCGCCGTCTAAGTAAAGTAGAGTACGGGCCGATGGATTCCATCGCGCTCCTTGAGAGCCGCCGCCTTCGCGCCACCAGCGGGCTTGACCGCCGGCACCGATCTGCCCTTGGGCAGTTTTTCACTCCGGCGCAGGTGGCGCGGTACATGGCGGCCCTTTTGCGTTTTCGGCGAAACGATGCGGTGCGGCTGCTCGATGCGGGGGCGGGCATCGGCTTACTGACTGCAGCCGTGGCGGCGCGCCGCGGATCGCGGCCCATCCACGCGACTTGTTATGAGCTGGAGCCGCGCTTCCAGTCCGAGCTGCAGGCGACTCTTCATACGCTCCCCAACGTCTCGGCGGTCATCGAGCCGCAGGATTTCATCGCCCACGCGGTGCAGCTACTAACTACGGCGCCCAGACCGGATTACACGCACGTCATCCTTAATCCTCCGTATAAAAAAATCGGCCGCCGGTCGAGCTATCGCAGCCACCTCCGTACGCTGGGGCTTGAGACGGGAAACTTATATGCCGGCTTTCTCGCGTGCGCGGTGGCGCTGTGCCGGCGCGGCGCGCAAATCGTCGCCATCGTGCCGCGCAGCTTCATGAACGGACTTTATTTCAAGCCGTTCCGCTGCTGGTTCTTGGATCGCGTCGCCATCACTCACATACATGTATTCGAGCGCCGGGATCAGGCGTTCTCCGATGATCGCGTGCTCCAAGAAAACGTGATCTTGCGAGCCGTGGTCGGCGGCCGGCAGCGCGCTGTCACCATCACCGCGGCGCGGGACGCGAGCTTTGCCGGCCTGCAGCGCTGCGTCCGTCCGTTCGCCCAGGTCGTAATCCCCGGGGAGCCCGAGCGGTTCCTGCACATTCCAACCCCAGGTGCCGCGGAGCCGCGCAACCTGCCCGGTCATCCGCTGCGCGAGCTCGGTCTTGAGGTGTCCACGGGGCCGGTGGTGGACTTCCGCCTGCGCGAGCAGCTGCGCATGCAGCCGGAGCCGGGGGCGGTGCCGCTGCTTTACGCCGCTCATTTTCAAACCGGGGTCTTGCAGTGGCCGGGCACCGGACGCAAGCCCAGCGCCATCGTCCGCAACGCCGCCACCGAGCGCTGGCTCTGGCCGCGCGGCTCCTATGTTGTTCTACGCCGCTTGAGCTCAAAAGAGGAGAAGCGTCGGATTGTCGCCTGCCTGGTCGATGAGGCGGCGCTCCCCGAAGCGAAGGTGGGTTTTGAGAACCACCTCAATGTCTTTCACCAGGGCCGAAAGGGGCTGCCGCGTGAGCTCGCGCGCGGCCTTATGGCGTATCTGAACTCGCAAGCGGTGGACGACTACTTCCGTTCGTTCAGCGGACAGACGCAGGTCAACGCCACCGACCTGCGCCACCTGCGCTATCCGAGCCGCGCCGAGCTATGTGCCTTGGCTAAGGAGCGGCCGTAGGGGCGGGACCGTCCGGGCGGGTGAACGTCCAGTCGCCGCGGCGGGCGTACGACTGGCCGCGGTGGCTGGCGATCTGGGTCTGCAGCTCGCGCACCTTGGGATCGTTTGTATCAAGCTTGTTGCCGCCCATGAACGTTTGCAGCAGCGGCGCGGCTTTCTCGATTGGGTAGCCCAGGGTTCCTTTGTCGAACTGCTTGTCGCCCGGCGGACCGTGGAGGTTGCCGTCTTCGTAGACCATATTGGCGGAGCGCTGCTCAAGCTTATTGCCAAGGTTGTCCACGGCATTGCCGAGCAGCGGCCCACCGGCGATGCTCAGGGCCGGGGCGATGGTCTCAAGCTTCTGTCCGAGCCACCCGGTGCCGTCTTTTATCGAGTTGTGGATGCCGCCGTGCTCGAGGAAGTTGCCCATCGAATAGGCCAGCGTGCCGATGTCGCCAAGCCGCGGCTTCTCCTTGACCGCGAGGTCGATGAGCGGCGCCGCGTCCTCAATCTTGTTGGCCAAGCCGGGCGCGCCAATCTTATTGAGCCCTGCTTCCAAGAGGTGCTCTGCCTTGTGCAGCCCCGCGGGACTTTTGAGGAACGAGCCGAAGCGATCGAGCGCGCCGGCAATCGGACCCGGCAGCGCGTTGTGGATGGTGTTGCCGATGGACCGCGGCACGCTGGTGACGGCGTCGTCACGCTTGGCGCGCGCCACCGGATCGTCGCGCAGCGGATCGAAGATGTGCTGCGCCGGATCGGCGGCGTTCATCAGCGCCAGCACATCGACGCCGGCGTCGCCTTTTTTATCCGACTTCATCACGCCGGAGAAGGTGCCGGTGGCGCCGAAGCGATCCGCGCCGCCCATCGGCGCCAGCGCCACGACCTTATCCAGGCCGTCGCTGCCGCCGTACTTATGGGCGTACTCCAGCACTCCCGCGCCGCCTTGGCTGTAGCCGGTGGCGATGCTGTTTACGCCCTTATCGAGCTTGCCGAGCGTGCTGTGCAAGGTATCGACGGCGTCGTTTGGCACGGCGTCGTGCAGGGCGATGTTTTCGCCGCCGTTATTGTAGGGAATCAGCATCGCGAACATCTTGGCCTGGGCCTCTTTCGAGCTCGGATCCAGACCCTGCTGCGTCGCGACACTGGCGGCGACGGCCTTGGCGATCTGCCGGGTCTGGGCGACATCCGGGCCGCTCTTGAACTCTCCCACGCCGGCGCCGTCGCCGATCTTTTGGCCCTTTGCATCCACCGGGGCGTTGAGCTTGGACTCAAGCTCCGTGGGCAGCACCTCCAGCATCATCGTCGAGCCCTTGGTCTGGTTCGCCAGCTGGATGTAGCGATCGACGACCGCCTGCTCCGAGGCGCCTTTGGGCAGCTTGCCGCTTGCCACCTCCGCTTGCACCGCGTTGTAGATGTCGTGCATCTTGCCGCCGTCCAGCGAGTCCTGCATCGACCACGCCTTGGGGGTGACCGGCAGGCCGTGCTGGCTGAACTGCTGCGTCTTGGGATCGTCGAAGTTGTCCTTGCCGGCTGCTGCCGGGGTGTTTGCCTGGGCCGCCGGCGGGCTGCTCTGCTCCGGCTTGGTCGCCGGGGCCACGGCATGATCGAGGGCCGCCGCGGCCGGAGCCTGGGTGCTCGGACCGAGGATCCGCGAAGCCACCCCGGTGCCGAGCGCGCCGCCCAGCGCCGCCGCCGCCACCGGGGCCACGGCATGCGTCACCTGCTGCGCCTTATGGGCGAACGAGTCATACAGATCACCCAGCGCTCCCTTGACCCCGGCGACCGTCGGCAGGTGGCCCCCTCCACCGGAGATCTTGGCGTGCTCATCGTGCGCCGTGGTGCTGCCCGTAAGGCCGATTTTGTTGAGCAGAGCGTTGGCCGAAAGTCCTAGCCCTTGCGAGGCCGGCGTGGCCGAGGCGTGCGAATCCGGGGCGGCCGGCGCCTCCTTGTGCTTCGGCTTCAGAAAATCAAATAACGCCATGGAGTTCCTCACGCTTACAAAGAGACAGGTCGGGCTCGCGCGGCCGGGCAGGGCGCTCGGGCCCTTGCATCGTCTTATCCGTCCAGTTATCGCCGACGCCGGATACGAGGTTGTCTGGGCCCTGGTCCGGGCTTTATTCCCGCGGAGTTGCCGGCGCGGCGCGCGGGCATCGCCGATTTCCCCACCATGTGCCCCTACGTCTGCGGCGGCCTGTGGACGCGCGGGTCGGCCTCCGGCCTGGCGGCGCTTTTTTTCCGCATCGGATGCAGCGACCCGGACGGAGAAAATTATCTGCTCCTAGAGGACGGAACGCCGGCGCACACCGCGTTCGTCAACTACGCCAAGCACCCGGAGAACAAGTTCAACGTGCTCATGGTGGCGACGACCCCGCGGCTCATGGCCGGCGATCCGATTCCGACCGGCGGCATCGAGGTGCGGATGGTCCCGATCGTGACGCTGTTAAACCGCTAGCGACACGGCCCGGTGCGATTAGGTAAGCTAGTAGGCAGCATGTCAACGTCTACCGCTAGTCGCATCATGGCCGCCCTCACCGCCTTTTTCGATGAGGAGGACTGGTCGTACAGCCGGCTCCCCGACCGGCCGATCTTAAAGCTCGGCTACGCCGGCAAGACCGGCAACTGGACGTGTTATGCCCAGGTGCGGGAGCTCGACGAGCAAGTCCTTTTTTACTCCATCTGCCCGCTGAGCATAAGCCCGGCCAAGCGGCTGGCGGTCGCCGAGTTTCTCACCCGCGCCAACTACGGCCTCATCATCGGCAACTTCGAGATGGATCTCGACGACGGCGAGATCCGCTACAAGACGAGCCTCGACGCCGAGAGCAGCGAGCTCTCCTCTTCCATGATCCGCAACGCGGTCTACGCGAGCGTCCTTATGATGGACAAATACCTTCCCGGAATCTTGTCGATCCTGGGCGGCAATGTCCCGCCCAAACAAGCAATCGATGAGATCGAAGAGTCCGACCGGACCGATATATCCAAATCCTGAGCGCCTGCAAATTTCCTGTCCGAAGTCGATTTCGCGCCCGCGATCAAGAAGGAGAATTGATGGCTTGCCGCTCGGCGGTGTATAGTGGCCAAACCGCTATTGTGCGATGTCTACGCCCGTCATGGAGTCGAGCCGGTGCGGCACGAAAGCCGGCCTCGGAGAGGACAGGATGAACCGCCTTATCGCCTACCGTTCCAGTGCGCCTGAGCGTCTCCGTACGGTGCTGCGCAGCCACCCCGAAGCACTGCCGGGGGCCGGCGGTCGCAGCGGCGGGGCCGACAAAACACCGGTGCCCGGGGAGGGCGAGGCTCAGGACGCCCCGGCCGCCCCGGCCGCGAAGCTGGCGCGCTGGGGTGTAGGTTTTTATGTAGGCGGTGAGGCGCTGGTTCAGCGCTGGTCGGATGAAGCGGGGCGGGGGCTGGCGGCGGTCTTGGATCTTCGCTCGGACAACCTGATTGCGCAGGCCCGCTTCGTGCAAACCGGCGACACCGCGACGCAGACTTCGAGCGCGGAGCCGCCGTTCCGCTTTCGCGGCTTCACCCTCGCGGTGCAGGGCGAGCTGCGCGGGCTTTCGCGAGAGCGGCAGACGCTCAGCGCCGAGCTGCCGGACTTCCTGCGCGTTCACCAGCGCGGCAAGAGCGACGCGGAGGCGCTCTTTTACCAGTTCCTCCTGCGGCTGCATGAAGCCGAGCCGTCCTACCTGACGCGGCCCGAGCTGCCCGCCGAGGTCGCGGTTGCGGCGCTCGGCCAGGTCCTGCACGCCGCCGGCGGCGCGGAAGACGACGGTCCCGGGGCGCAGCACGCGGCGCTTAGCAACGGCCGCTGGCTGGTGGTGGCGCGACGCGGGCCGCAGCCGCTTTGGTACCGCGCGGTAGCGGGGCTAGGGGAGGGGGAGGAAGACTTCCGCGCCATCTTCGCCACCGCCGACGCAGCCGGCGACAATCGCCCGACGGAGGCCGGCCTGGTCGAGGTTCCGGATAACTACGCTCTCATGATCGGGGAGGACCTCGACTTCCAGATTCTGCCGCTGTCCCTGTAGGGGCGCTGCGGCCCGCGCCGCAGATCTTGCTCCCGCCTCTAAGCCCTCCTCCCTGTGAGACTCCGAACTCCCGATTCGCGGACCCCCAAAATAAAAAGATTTCTCCGCAAAATAAATTCTTGACAGTTTAGGTTCTAAGAGGAATAGATCAAGTAGAAGAGCGTTGTTGGTTTGGTTCTCGCTGAACGCAGGACAGCGGCGACTGGAAACACGCAAGCAGCAACCGGTCCACCGGTCATGGGATATAAATCCCTACTTTGCCGGATGCTGATTCCTGTCCCAGCGGAAATACCGGCGACGCTCCGTCAGAGCATTACCGACGTGAGAGTTCACGGCGGAAGGCTGTGACTACAAGCCCGGAGGTGTCCTCCCTGGAACCGCTAGAGATCATAATCTGCGGAGAGGTTGGCGGCCGTCCGTGTGCGGCGCCCTGACGCGGTCTTTTCCTACGGCCTAGGAAAAGGAGCGGGCAGATCGAAGCTGGTGCTGGTCGCCAACCTCGCCGCACTCCCGGTTTTGTGGTTCATTGCTGCAGCCTCTGTGAAAACAGAGGCTGCATTTGCGTTGCTTAGTTTTCCGGAATTACGATTCCGGTCTTGCTGGGATCGAGCAAGCTGCCGATGTTGTTGACGATCGTATCCCGCGCCCCGAGCTGACCGGTCCGCTGATCGAGGAAGTTATATTCCAAGAACTTCACGATCGAAGAGTGCTCCATCTCAACATGTGAGACGTAGTTCTGCTTGGCGAACTTGCCTATCGCCAGGACCGGAACGCGGGTTCCATAGGGCTGATTGTCGATGACGCTCTTCGGCGGCGGCGCCACGTGATCGAAGAATCCCCCGCCTTCGTCCCAGGTGATGAGGATCAGCGTGTCCTCGGCGTAGGGGGAGTTGAGGATTGAGTCGGCCACTTTTTTCACGAACGCGGCGCCCAGCGTGATGGTGTTGCCGAAGTTTGGGTGCTCGGTGTGATAGGAGACACCTTTTAGGTAGGTGAAGTTCGGCAGCGCGCCGGCGGCGAGATCCTTGGCGAAGCTCGTGAAGTCCTTGATGTAAGAAGGGTTGTCGGCAAACTGGGCGAAGTACTGCCAGCCGTAGTCCGACGGATCATAGACACAGGTGTTCGGGGCGCCGGGAACTTTGATGCTGGAGGTGCAGTCCGACGGGAACGAGGTCGGACACAGCACCGCATCCTTCATCGCCTGATAGCCTTCGGCATACACCCCGAACGTCTTGCCGGCGGCGATGAGGAGATCGGCGATGGTCTTCTGACCGGTATAGCGGGTGGTCGTCCGGAACTGGTACCAGCAGCCGTGGCCGATTGAGTTGGGAATGAGATCGTTGTCTTTGAACACGAATCGCGCGGTCGCAAAATACATGTCGTTTGACGACGACTGTCCCGCCACCGGCTGAAAGTAGCGGTCGCCCAAGGCGAACTGCGCCGCGTAGTCCTGATAGACCTTGACCACCTGATTGGGCGAGATGGCCCAGTTGTAGTCGTGGGAGCAGCCGGGAACGCCGGTGACGTAGCGGTCCATCTTGCCGCCGTTGTCCTCCGCCAGCTCACAGTCCTGCGTGTGATCGGGGTCATTGCGGCCGTTGGCGGCGTCATCCAGGCTGATCGGGAAGGCGCCGCTCGGTTCGGTGTCCGGGGCGCGCTCACAGCAGCTCGGGCCGACGTTGCAGGTCGGGTTGGAGGCTTGCGGCGCCGTGCAGTAGCGGCCGAAATAGTTGTCGAAGGTATGATTTTCCTGAACCAGCAGCACCACGTGCTTTATCTGCGGCGTACCCGGAGTCAGATCCGGCGGTGCGCCCATGTCGGTGACAATCCCCGCCGTATCATTGGCTCCGCATGCGCTCCACAAGCCGCAGGCGAAGAGCCCGTACATAAAGGCAGAGGTCAGGCCGGCGCGGCACGAAGGTAAAGGTCTACTCATGGTGTCATGTTGGCATAGTTCCGCACTTCCCGTACCCTCTGATTACCGGGCGCAGGAACCCCGCGGAAAGACTCGCTTTTTTGCTTAGCGGCCTTCCGCCGGGCTGCCCATGTCGTTCTTGGCGCAGCGGAATCCGACGAAGCTGGCGCGCAGCACCGGGATGTCGCGGTTGCGGTAGGACACGCGAACATCTTTAGGCTGATCGTCGTTCCACGCGCCACCGCGGATGACGCGCTCCTTGCTGCTTGTCTCACAGTCGTCGCTATAGCACTTGGTGTATTCGCTGTCGGTCCACTCCGCTACATTCCCGGCCATATCCATGACCCCGAGCGGGCTTTTATCCAAGGCGAAGCTGCCCACCGGAGCGGTCGCATCCCAGCCGTCGTCGGCGGCGTACATCGACTCCCATTTCTTGCCGACCTGCGCCCCCAGGATCACGCACTCCCGCCCGCAGGCGTTGAGCAGGCTCTCGCTCGGGTTGCCGTTGCCCCAGGGATATTTGCGGCCGTCGGCGCCGCGCGCCGCGTACTCCCACTCGACCTCCGTGGGGAGCCGCTTGCCGACCCAGCGGCAGTACGCGCGCGCCTGAAACCAGTCGACGCAGTTTATCGGGTGGAGCTCGCGGCTCTTGCGGCCGTAGTTGCAGAAGCGGTCGAACTTGTGCTCCGCATCCGGCTGACGGATCGTCTTTTGCCGGCGGCACTCACCGGCGGCCACGCACTTGTCGTACTCGCTGACAGTGACCTCGTGCACATCGAGCCAGAACATGTTCTGTGACTCGACGTGATCCGGGCGCTCATCGGCGTAGCCATCGCGGCTGCCCATGCGGAAGGTTCCGCTGGGAATGTGCACCATCTCGGTCTGAATGCTCGGCATCGCCGGACGCGGGGCCGCGGACGGCTGTGCCGCCGCCGCGGCCGGACCGGGCTTGGGCTCGGGCGATGAGACGGTCTCTGCCGCCGGGCGCTGCGGCAGCAGGACGACGCGGAGAAAGTAAGCTGTCCCAGCGGCCGTTCCGCCGATGAGGGCGACGGTGAAAAGCACCCCCAAGAGCATAAATTTTATCTTGGTGGCGACGGATTCTGTAGCGGAGGCAGACACAGCGTGATCCTCCTTTTGCGGAGTTTCCGCAGGCGTAGGCTGCGGCGCGGTGATCTCAAAGGAGCTGCGCGTTCGCGACTCGGGAGGCTCGGGCGGTCCTTCATCCCCCCAGCCAAGATCGATGACCGATGAGGCCTGGTGGGTGTCGCCACCACTTGGCGGCGGCTCCGACTGCTGCGAGATAAGCGGCGCTTCGTCGGCCTCAATCGGCACCGGGACCTCTTCCGGCTCGGCATAGAAACGCAGCGCCGCGGCAAACTCATCGGCATTTTGATAACGGTCGGCGGGATGTCGGGCCGTAGCCCGGCCAAGGACCGCCAGCAGGCCGTCGGGAATGTCGCTGCGGAGCAGGCGCAGATCCGGAAGGGGCCTTATCAAATGCTGGAGCAGGATCGAGATCGTGACCTGGGCTTCCGTCGAACCGCCGGCGCGGTACGGCGGCTCGCCGGCCAGAAACTCATACAGGCACAGCCCCATGGCATAGACGTCGCTGGCCGCGGTGGCCGATCCGCCTTCGGCAAATTCCGGCGCGAAGTAAGTCGGCGCATTCAGCGCAGGAGGACGATTCGGCACGCGGCGCGCGGAGATGAACTCAGAAAGCCGTATGAGCTCGAAATCGGTGACTTTTACAAGTCCGTTCTGGGTGAGAAAAAGACTCTCAGGCTTAAGGTCTTGGTGGACCATAAGAGACTGCTGCTGCGACGAGAAACTGGCTTCCGGCGGCTGCCCTGGAAAGCTCTGGAACAGATTGGAGCGGCGATCTTCGGGGGCTGCGCCGTTCCGTCCTTGCCTTGGTCGTGGAATGTAGTAGACATCTTACTATGCGGGATATGCGGGTGTGCGTTGGCGGGCTGCTGGCGGCTGTCATGGTGATCGCGGGGTGCGCAGCGCATCCGGGGACGCGGACGCCGATGCCGGTGCTGCGTTATCCGGCGGAAGCCGGGCCGCGTAAGTCAGAGACGTTGGTCGTCCTTCTGCCCGGGCGCAAAGACCGTGCAGAGGTCTTCGCCCGCGAGCGTCTGGTGGAAGCTCTGCGCCAAAAAGCGCCGGCTGCCGCCATAATCGCCACGGATGCACACTCCGGCTACTACACCCGCGGCTCGCTCGTCCGGCAGCTTCATACGGAGATCATCGAGCCGGCGCGCAAGCAGGGCTTCCGCCGCATCATCCTGGTCGGCGTCAGCCTGGGCGGCTATGGCGCGATCCGCTATGCGATGACCCATCGCGACATCACCGACGTGGTGCTGCTGTCGCCGTTTCTCGGCGCGGGACCGTTTATGCGTGAGCTGGCGGAAGCCGGGGACGAAGACTTCGGCCAGACCTGGGAATGGCTGCGGCGCTACCCCAAGGATAAAAGTCCGCCGGAACGCGCTGCGGCCGGCTACCCGCGCTTGCTGCTTGGCTACGGCGAAGAGGATCTCTTCCTCCTCACCGACAAGCAGCTGCGTGAGCTTTTGCCCGCCGACGATGTCGTAACGACCGGCGGGGCCCACCTGTGGAGCACGTGGCACGCGCTGCTCACCAGGCTTTTGGAAAGAGGACTTATTTCAGACGAGCCGACGGCGCCGCGCAGCCCTGGCGGCGGATGAGTATACTCAGGACCTGATGCCGTTTTCAGTCACCGCACATGAGCTGATCGCCCTTGGCCGCTTCGGACCCCTTGTGCGCGGGGCGACGCAGCAGTCGGTCCTTTCTGCCCTGGGTCCGCCGGATGCCAAAAACGCCCCGGGCGTGCTCGTCGAACCGGTCAGCATCTGGGTCTATGGCAAGACGCCCTGCCGCGGCCACCTGGAGTTTCACTTCTTGGCGGAGAACCTGTGGATGATCTTCGCCGACTACCTGCCGCTGCGGCTGTATCGCTCACCGCATTTTCGCTTCGAGCCGGGATGCCTGGGCGGGCTGACCTTCCCATCGGTTGCGGAGGTCGTGCGCTGCTTCGCCGACAGCGGTGCGCCGGCTCCGACTTTCGCCAACCTCGATCCGCGGTGGAGCGATCCGCCGCCGCCGGCGACCGGTCCGCGCGTGGGCACGCGGCTGTGGAACAAGGCTGTCCGCCGGGCCCGGATCAAAGATCAAGACAGGGAGACGGCATCGTACGGCCAGCTGACCTGGCCTTCGGGGGCCTCCCTGGGGGTCGGCTATCATCACGCCACCGCCGCTTCCGGCGAGCGCATCGTCAGCGAAGACGTCGTCATCGTCATGACGGTGCCCATGCTCTTAGAAGAGCCGACCGCATAAGACTCCCTCGCCGGTCCCGGCGCTTTTGAGTAGTATCGGTCCTTCCGCACGAGACCCCCATGTCGCAGATCATCGTCGAAGATCTAGTAAAGACGTTCTATATCGCCGAGCGCGCGCCCGGCCTGTGGGGCGCGGTGCGCGGGCTGGCATGGCGGAAAAAGCGGGCGGTGCGGGCGCTGGACGGCGTCTCGTTCCGCATCGAGCCCGGAGAGCTGGTCGGCTACATCGGCCCTAACGGCGCCGGCAAGAGCACGACGGTCAAGGCGCTGACCGGAATCCTGGTCCCCGACAGCGGGCGCTGCGTGGTGAGCGGCCGCGTGCCCTGGCAGCAGCGCATCGCCCATGTGGCGGAGATCGGCGTGGTGTTCGGCCAGCGCACGCAGCTGTTCTGGGATCTGCCGGTGGTGGAGTCCTTTGAGCTGTTGCGCGATATCTACCGCGTGGAGCCGCGCCGTTACGCCGCGGCGCGCGATGAGCTGGTGGCGCTTCTGACGCTGGCGCCGCTTCTGGACGTACCGGTGCGGCAGCTTTCGCTGGGCCAGCGCATGCGCTGCGATCTCGCGGCGGCGCTCCTGCACTCGCCGGCCATCCTCTTTTTGGATGAGCCGACGATCGGTCTGGATGCGGTCTCCAAGCTCGCGGTGCGCGACTTCGTCAAGCGGCTCAACCGCGAGCGCCGGGTGACGGTCGTCCTGACCACCCATGACATGGACGACATCGAGGCGCTGTGCCGCCGCGTCATCGTCATCGCCGACGGCAAGCTCCTCTCCGACGGCTCGCTTACCGAGCTGCGCGGCCGCATCACCCGCGAGCGCTTTTTGACCGTCGATCTGGCGGACACTCCCGCGGAGTTTGCAGTGGCCGACGCCACCGTGCGGCACATCGAGGGCCGGCGCGTCAGCCTCGCGTTCGATCCGCAGGTTGTCGCGCCCGATGAGCTAATACGCCGCATCACCGCGCGCTACGCGATCCGCGATCTGTTCGTCGAAAATCCCCCTATCGAGACGCTCATCGCCCGGCTGTATAAAAGCGGTGCCGGCGCATGAGCGGGCTGCGCCCCTACCTGGCCATCATCGGCACGCGGTTCCGCCTGCTCCTCCAGTACCGCGCCGCCGCGCTGGCGGGTCTGTGGACCCAGGCGTACTTCGGCGCCGTCCTGATCATGATCTACGAGGCGTTTTACGCCGGCAGCGACCCCGCGGCGCGGCCGATGACGATGGGCCAGATCGTAAGCTACGTGTGGATCGGGCAGGCGCTGTTCTGCATGCTGCCGTGGAACGCGGATGCCGAGGTGCGCGATCTCGTCCGCAGCGGCGCCGTCGCGTACGAGCTCTGCCGGCCGGTGGATCTTTATAGCTTCTGGTTCGCCCGCGCCTTGGCGCTGCGCACCGCTCCGACCGTGCTGCGCGCGGTGCCGATGCTGCTCCTGGTCATGCTGGTCTTTCCCCACTGCGGACTGCAGGAGTTCCGTCTGGCGCCGCCGCCGACGCTGGCCTCCGGGGCGGCGTTCCTTTTGGCGCTCGTATGCGCGCTGCTGCTCGGCTGCGCCATCACCATGCTTATCAACATAAGCTTCCTGTGGACCCTGGGCGCCGATGGCATCCTCGTGCTCATCTCGGCGGCGGTGACGTTTTTTTCCGGCATGCTGATTCCGCTGCCGCTGTTTCCGCAGTGGGCGCGGCCGCTGCTCGGGTGGCTGCCTTTCGCCGGACTTCTGGATTTGCCGTCCCGCTTGTACTGCGGCAACCTGCCGCCGGCCGCCATCTTCCTCATCGCCGCCCGTCAGCTCGGCTGGACGGCGGCGCTCATCGGGCTCGGGCGCTGGCTGCTGGCGCGCGGCATGCGGCACATCGTCGTCCAGGGCGGGTGAGCCGGATGAACGGGCTGCGCCTATACCTCCGCTACGCCGAGCTGTCCATAAGGAGCCAGCTGCAATACCGCGCCTCGTTCATCATGCAGGCGGTCGGCATCTTCCTCCTTACCGGGATCGAGTTTATCGGCATCTCGCTGCTTCTCAGCCGGTTCGGACAGGTGAAGGGCTGGACGCTGGCGGAGGTGGCGCTGTTTTATGGCATGACCTCGGTCACCTGGGCGATCTGCGATGCGCTCGGGCGCGGCTTCGACATGTTCGGCAGCATGCTCAAGGCCGGGGATTTCGATCGCCTCCTTCTGCGCCCGCGATCGGTGGTGCTGCAGCTGCTGGGACAGGAGCTCACGCTGCGCCGGGTGGGACGGCTTGTGCAAGGGCTCCTGGTGCTCGGGTATGCGGTTTGCGGGCCGGGTCTGCGGGCTGCCTGGACCGCGCCGCGCGCCGTGCTGCTGCTGCTTACCATCCCGTGCGGCGTCTGCCTGTTCTTCGGCCTGCTCATGCTGCGGGCGGCCTCGGCGTTCTGGACCACGGAGACGCTGGAGGTCTGGAACGCCTTTACCTACGGCGGGGTGACGATGAGCCAGTATCCGCTGGCCATCTATCGGCCGTGGTTCCGCAACTTCTTCACGTCTGTCATTCCCATCGGCTGCATAAACTACTTTCCCGGCGTCGCCATCCTCGGCCGCAGCGATCCGCTCGGCACGCCGCCTTTGCTCTTGTGGCTGGCGCCGCTGGCTGGGCCGCTGTTCCTGCTTGTCTGTCTGCAGGTGTGGCGGTTCGGCGTCCGCCACTATCACTCAACCGGCAGCTGAGCCGGGCTCCCGCACCAGGATCTCGCGTCCGTAGAGCAGCGCGAAGCCTTGACGCTGGGCGTTTTCCTGCGAGCGCGAGCCGGGCTGCGTCGTGATCACGGCCACGTCACAGCCGGCGCGGGCGGCCGCGAGCAGCCGGTGGACTAAAAGCGCGCTCTGCACCCCCCGCCGGCGCATCGCCGGCAGCGTCGCCGAACCGCACAGCTGGGCGATGCCGCGGCACAGGCGGACCGCCCCGCCGCCCACCACGACGTCATCATAGCTGGCCAGGTAGCGCGTAAAGCCGCTCGCTTGCGCCATATCGCGCATGGCTTGCTTGAGCGCCTCGCGGGGGAAGGACTCATGCGAGGCGCCGCCGGGCACCGCGTCTGGGTGCTCGAAGCCGCTGACCACGGTCTCCATCCACTCCTCGCCCTGCGGCTGGCCGCAGGACGAGATGCGCAGCGCCGCGGGCGGCTGCTTTGCGCCTAGCTGCGCAACGAAGGCCGCATCAAGCCGCAGGCCCAGCACGTTTTCGAACGAGGCCAGCGCGTAGCCGCGGCGGGTCAAAAGCTGAGCGATGGAATGATCGGCCAGCGTCGTTATCTCGACTTGCAGCGGCGCCTTGCGCGCATCAAACTCTTGCTCGATCGCGTGCAGCGCCGTAAGCGCTGCTTCATCCAATGGACCGCTTAGTCCAAGACCTATCGCCTTGTTGAACGGAGCGTCGAACCCGACGTGCACGGCAGCGCCTCCGGCCAGCGGGGCGACGAAGACATTGCCGCCGCGGGCGGCGATGGCGGTAGCGACTTCCGTGGTGAGCAGACACTCTGCGGCTTCGATGCGGCAGCAAAGGGCGTGATCGGCAAACAGCATGGCGGGATGGTGCCATGACGGCGGTCGGAGGAGAACCGGAATAGCCGGAGCATGATCGCGCCGAGGCGCGCTGCGCCGCGATCACTCGGGGCAGATGAGATCGGAAGAGCACACGTCTGAACTCCAGTCACGCCAATGTATCTCG
>CALFML010000410.1 GCA_937879845.1 uncultured Myxococcales bacterium | reverse complement strand
GGCGGCGGCGGCGCGACTGCCGCCGCGGGGGGCGGAGGCGGCGCCGCTCCCGGCATGGGCGGCACCGGAATCCGTCCCGAAGCCTCAAGCTTCATCGGCCGAATGTCTTCCGCCGAAGCGCGACGCTCCGGCGGCCGAATGTCGCTATTGCGCACCGAGATCCCGGGCAGCGCCGGCGCATCGACCTCCAGCGCGCGGCAGAACTCCGCCGCCGAGGCGAAGCGATCGGCGGCATTCATCGCCACCGCGCGCTTGACCACCGCCTTGAGCGCCGGCGGCACCTCCAGCTGCTCGATAAACGCGGCCCGCTCCTGCATCACCAGGCTCGGCAGCTCCTTGCCGTGCAGCGCAAACAGCGCGCACATCCCCAGCGAATAGACGTCCGAGCGCGGATCGCCATCGCTGTCGCCGAGCTGCTCCTCCGGCGCCATATAGATGACGCGGTCGGAGCGGCTCTGCCCCTGGCCCGTCGCGTCGGCCGGCCACTGGAGGCTGAAATCGACCAGGCGCGCGTGCCCGGTGGTATCAAACAAGATGTTGGTCGGCTTGACGTTGCGGTGCAGGACCTTGCGCTCGTGCGCATACTGCAGCGCCGAGCCCAGGCGCTGCATGAGCCGCAAAAGCTGGGTGCGCGTCAGCTTGCTGTTTACGACCCAGTTGCGCAGGTTGCCCGCCGGCACGTACTCCATCACCACATAGTGGATGCCGCTCTCTTCGCGCGGCTTGTTGAGCACGCCGACGATGGCGGGGTGCGACAGCGACGCCTGCTGCTGCGCGCTGTGCCAGAACCGCTGCACCAAAAGCGGGTTCTCCGCCGCCGGTCCGTGCAGCAGCTTGAGCGCCACTTGCTCGTCTTTGATGCGGTCGTAGGCGTTCCAGACCGTGGCGACCGCGCCGCGTCCGACCTCGCTGGTCAGGAAGTAGCGGTTGGCCAGGACCAGGCCCACGCCGACGGTCAGCACGGCGGTCGGCTCGCGGAATCCCGGCGATGCGGCGGGCGGCGGGCTCGGGCTGGCCGCCGAAACGGGCGCCGCCGGCGAATCGGCCGCCGGTGCCACGGCCGGCGAAGTGGGAATCGGCGGCGGCGCGGCTCGGCTCGGCTCCACCGGGCTCGACGCAGCGGGACCGGGCTCGGCGGGCACGACGACGACCGGGGAGCTCTCGGCTACGACCGCGCTGACCACCTGCTGGCGCCGCTCCAGGCTCGCTTCCCACTGCTTGAGCCGATCGATGATGGCGTCCGGCTCGGCTTCGGCCAAAAGCAGGTTGGTCTTGTCGGTCCGCGACATGTTCGGCTTGAACTGCCGCGCGATCGGCGGGAAATAGCTGTTGCAGAACGAGTCGAGCTCCGCCGGCAGCACCAGCTGCTCATCGAGCACCGTGCGCAGCTCGTCGAGGATCACCTTATCGATCTCGATCTTGATCGGCTCATGATTACCGGACAGCCGCGCTTCCAAGTCGTCGACCGCGGTTGGTTCCTCTTCGGCGCCAAACTCGCCCCCGCTGGCCTTCATCGCGCCCGAGGCCTTGGGCGGCGGCGCCGCGGCGGTCGCCGGGGTCGTCGGGGTCGTCGGGATCGCCGGCACGGCCGGCAGCGATGGTGTCGCCGGTGCTGAGCGCGGCGGTTCGGGCAGCAGCTGGACCCGATTCGGACCGCTTGGCACGGGGGCGATCGGCGTCGGCTCGGGCGGGCGCGGGGTGAGCGGCGGCTCGGAGAGCGCCTCCTGCTGCGGCTCCGCCGACCCGCGCTGCGCGGCCGCGGCGGCGCGCGTCAGATCGAGCGGCCCGCCGGGACCGTAGACGCGCTCGTAGATGCTGCAGCGGTAGGGCTGGTCATAGTCGCAAAGACCGGTGCTGACCAGCTCCTGCATGCGCTGCGGATCGACGGTCTGGCCGCGCCGCAGCCGCAGGAACGTGTCGAGCATGGTCGGGCTCTGGGTGATGACCCGGAACAGATCCGACAGGTGCTCATTTTGCGCCGCGCGATCGATGCCGCGCTCCACCACCTGGTTGACCTGCGGCACCGTCAGCGGCGTCTTGTTCGCGGTCGCCTCATCCCACAGGGTGGCCAGGAGCTGCTGACAGAGAAACGGCACCCCCGAGGTGTGACGGTACACCACCGCACCGACGTGGGCATCCACCTCCACCTGGGTCGAGTTGAGGTGCCAGGCGAGCGCATCGACCTGCTGCGGCGACAGCGGCGGCAGCATGATTTCGGTCGTGTAGGGGGTCTGCAGGTGCGTGGGCACGAGCCGCCCCATGGGGATGGCGCTCGCCAGGATCAGCTGCAGGCGCACGAACTCATCGTTTTCGGCCCGGACGTTGAGCAAAAACTTGAGCTTGCCGAGGAACTGCTCGCTGAAGCTCGCCCGCGAAAGGGCCTCGACGCCGTCGAATATTACGATGAGGCGCTGCGGAAACGTCCCCAGCCAGGCCAGGAACGTATCCTCCGGCGACTCGGCGTCGATCTCACGCGAGTCGAAGTCGCCCTCGTGGGCGATCGCGGAGAGCAGCTCGCCCATAAAGAGCGTGTAGTCGCTGAGCCGCAGCCGCGATAGATCGACCAGCACGCCGCAGTGCTGGCCCGGCTCCAGCCCCTGCAGCGTGCGGCGCAGCAGGCTGCTCTTGCCGCTGTCCGGCGGGGCGAAGATGTACGGAAACCGCCGGTTGTCGGCCAGCTCCTTGCGCAGCCGCTGGTCCGCTTCTCGCTCGATATAAGCGCCTGGCTCCTGCGGGCTACTGGCGCGGTAGGGATTCTTGGCGGTCACAGGTCAGAGCTCCTATCGCCGACCCGCGGGTCCGCGGCACTGCCGGGCCCTCGGCGCAGCCGATCCTGCGGTCGCCGGATCGTCTCGTCAAGCAGCCGCGAGCGTGCCAATTTGCCGGCCGTAAGCCATGGGCGGGACCATAGGACGGAAGAGGGCATGAGATCAGAATATCGAGTTTCTGCCGCTAGATCAAAGGCCAGCGCTCCCCCGGACGGTGTCGAGGGAGCGGCGATTCCGCTTGTAAATTGGCGCGGATAGGAGCCTTGGCCGCCGGCTGTCTTTGTTGCGTCTTGAGCCAGCTTTGCGACTTGCCGCATCGCGGGGACCTAGTGGGGCGGAGGCTAACGGCCGCGGCGCAGGGCCCCCAGGGCGCGCTCGAGCAGCGACGTATCGGCCTCGCTCTTGAGCAGCGCCCCGTAGAGCGGCGGCAGGAGCTTGGCCGGGTCGCGGCTGCGCAGCGCTTCGGGCGGCAGGTTCTCCGCCAGCAGCAGCTTGAGCCAGTCGAGCAGCTCCGAGGTCGAGGGACGCTTTTTGAGCCCCTGGACCTCGCGCACTTCGTAAAAGACCGCCAGCGCTTCCCGCAGCAGCTCGCGGTGTAGGCCCGGGAAGTGGACCTCGACGATGCGGGTCATGGTCTCGGGGTCGGGGAAGCGGATGTAGTGAAAGAAGCAGCGGCGCAAAAACGCATCGGGCAGCTCTTTTTCGTTGTTGCTCGTGATGATGACGATCGGGCGCTGCTTGGCGACGATGGTCTCGCGCGTCTCGTAGACGTAAAACTCCATGCGGTCGAGCTCGAGCAGCAGATCGTTTGGAAACTCGATGTCGGCCTTGTCGATCTCGTCGATGAGGAGCACCGACTGGGTGTCGGCGGTGAACGCCTCCCACAGCTTGCCGCGCAGGATGTAGTTGCGGATGTCATGCACCCGCGCGTCGCCGAGCTGCGAGTCGCGCAGGCGCGCCACCGCGTCGTACTCGTAAAGCCCCTGCTGCGCCTTGGTCGTCGATTTGATGTGCCAGCGCAGGAGCGGCCGGCCAAGGGCCCGCGCCACTTCCTGGGCCAGGATGGTCTTTCCGGTGCCGGGCTCGCCTTTTACAAGGAGCGGCCGGGTAAGGGTGATCGCGGCGTTGACCGCGACCATGAGGTCGGGTGTGGCGATGTAGCTGTCCGTGCCGGCAAAGCGGCCTCGCGTCGGCGTCGTCATGGCCAAAAGATAGCCCAACTGCCGGCTCTTCCGGGCCGGTTAGTATGAGATGCTAAGATGTTCGAGCCGACCCCGCGTCGGGCGGCAGCTCTTGGCATCTTGGCATCTTGGGGGGAGAGCGATCGACTGCCCGCGGCCGCGATGGCCGCAGGCGGCTGCAGACGACAGCAAAGGGCAGGGGAGATCAACATGTCCGGTAAGCCGATCGACATCAGCTTAGACCTGGGCTCGCAGGGGCAGGCGGGCAAGCAGCAGGGACCCGATCCGCGCGTGCAGATGAAAGCGCTGGAGCTTATTAACGCCGAACGCGCCAAGGCCGGCGCGGCGCAGCTGCTCATGTCGGTCCAGCTCAATAACGCGGCGCAGGAGCACAGCGCCGACATGGATCAGCGCGACTACATGGGCCCGATCACCCCCGAAGGCGCCCCCATCGGCGCCCGCACGAGCCGCCTTGGCTACGAAGGCAAGTGCGAGGCCCTGGTCGCCATGGGGGCCGGCAGCCCGGAGCCGGTGCTGTCCGAGTGGGTGCAAAACGATGCCTACCGCTCGCACCTTGTGAGCCCGCAGTACCAGCACGTCGGCATCGGCATGGTCGGCGGCATGTGGACGGTGATCCTGGCGGCGCCGGTCGCGGCTTCGATGAAGGACGCGCGCGACATCCGCAACCGGGTGCTGGAGCTTATAAACCGCGAGCGTGAAGGAGCGGCGCTTGCGATCCTCGAGCTGTCGGATCCGCTCGGCACCGCGGCCCAGGCGCACTGCGCCGACATGGCCAAGCGCGACTTCTTCCAGACCGTGAACCCCGAAGGCGAGCCGGTCGGCGTCAAGGCGCAGAAGCTCGGCTTCGCCGGCCGCACCGTAGCGTGTCTGGCGCGCGGCCCGGTGTCGCCGGAAGAGGCGGTGCAGACCTGGCTCAAGAGCAGCCGCGGCAACCTGCTGCACCCGGAGATCCGCTACCTCGGCGTCGCCACCACCGCGGGCAAGTGGACCTTGGTTTTGGGAACCAAGTAGACTGCCGCGGCATGGAACCGCTGCCGCTCGCCCCCGGAGTATTTCTGTCGACCCAGGATGGCTACGACCAATGGGCGACCCTGTACGACACGGAAGACAATCCGCTCATCGCGCTCGAAGAGCGCGAGCTCGGCGCGCAGCTCGGCGACTTGCAGCGCTTCCGCGGCCGCGCCGTGGTCGATGTCGGCTGCGGTACGGGGCGGCGGTCCTTGCCGCTTTCGCAGGTCGGGGCGCAGGTGACGGCGCTCGATTTTTCCTCGGGCATGCTCGCCCACGCGCAGCGCAAGGCGGGCGCGCTGTCCCTGCGCTTCATCTTTCATGATCTGAATCAGCCGCTGCCGCTGCCCGATGCGGCCTTCGAGCTGGTGCTAAACTGCCTGGTCTTGGAGCACATCGCCGATGTCGGGCGCCTGTTCGCCGAGCTCGCGCGGGTGTGCCATCGCGACGGTGAGATCTGGATCTCGGTGATGCATCCCGCCATGCTCCTGCGCGGGGTCAGCGCCCGCTTCACCCACCCGGAGACCGGCGAGCGCACCTACCCGCAGAGCCACCGCCAGCAGATCGCCGACTACGTCATGGCGGCGACGCGCGCCGGTCTGCGTTTTACCCACATGAGCGAGCACGCCGTCGATGCCTTGCTCATGGAGCACTCGGTATCGGCCCAGCGCTATGCGGGGTGGCCGATGCTTTTGATCATGGGTCTGCGGCGGAGCTGACGCGGAACTTGGCGGGAGCGAGCGGCGAGCGGCCCGCGGAGGCGGACCGCCCGTGAACTTGTCGCGCTAGCGGGTCGCGAGCTTGGTCGCGGTGTCGATCTGCAGGTTCTTGACCATGAAGGCGAGGCGGTCGGCGGCCTCTTCGATCCGCTTGGTGGTCGGCTTGCCGGCGCCGTGGCCGGCGCGCGTCTCGATGCGGATGAGGACCGGGGCGTCGCCCTTCTGCGCCGCCTGCAGCGTCGCCGCGAACTTGAAGCTGTGTCCCGGCACCACCCGATCGTCGTGATCGCCGGTGGTGATCATCGTCGCCGGATACTTCTGACCGGGCTTGATGTTGTGCAGCGGCGAGTACGCGCGCAGCGCCTTGAACTCCTCCGGATTATCCGACGAGCCGTAGTCGTCGATCCACTCCCAGCCGATGGTGAACTTGTGGAAGCGCAGCATGTCCATGACGCCCACCGCCGGCAGCGCCGCGCCGAACAGGTCCGGGCGCTGGGTCAGGCAGGCGCCGACCAAGAGTCCGCCGTTGGAGCCGCCGGAGATCGCGAGCTTGGGCGTCGAGGTGTACTTGTTCTTGATCAGGTACTGCGCCGCGGCGATGAAATCGTCGAAGACGTTCTGCTTGGTGAGCTTGGTGCCCGCCTTGTGCCACTCCTCGCCGTACTCGCCGCCGCCGCGCAGGTTGGCGTAGGCGATGATGCCGCCGAGCTCCATGAACACGATGTCGGTGACGCTGAACGACGGGGTGAGCGGGATGTTGAAGCCGCCGTAGCCGTACAGGTACGTCGGGTTCTTGCCGTTGTAGGTCACCCCCTTGCGGTGGGTGACGAACATCGGGATCTTGGTGCCGTCGCGGCTCGGGTAAAAGACCTGCTTGGTCTCATAGTCGGCGGGGTTGAACTTGAGCTGCGGCTGCTTGAAGACGCTGCTCTCCAGCGTCGTGAGATCCAGGCGGTAGATGACCGCCGGGGTGTTGTAGCTCGTGAAGGCGTAGAAGGTCTCTTTGTCGCGGCGCTTGCCGCCAAAGCCCACCGCCGTGCCGATGCCGGGCAGGGCCAGGTCGCGCAGCGGCTTGCCGGCCAGATCGAAGACCTTCACCTGGGTGTAGGCGTCCTTGAGGTAGCTCGTGACAAAGTTGTTGTTGAGCAGCTGCACCCCGCGCAGGTTCTCGGCCGCTTGGGGAATGAGCTCTTTGCGCTCCTTGGGCTTGCGGATGTCGATGGCGATGACCTTGCCGCGCGGCGCCTGCAGGTTGGTCTTGAAGAAGAACACCGGGCCGTCGTTGTCGATGAAGCTGTATTCGGCGTCGAAGTTATCGATAAGCTCGACGATGGGGTTCTGCGGCTTGCCCGGCTGGACCTGCAGATCCTGGTAGAGGATGCGGTACTTGTCATCGGTGCCCTTGGACACCGTGATGACGAGATAACGGCCGTCATCGCTGACCGTGCCGGCGAACTGCCAGTCCTTGTGGTCCTTGCGCTCGTAGACCAGCGTGTCCTGCGACTGGGGCGTACCGAGGCGGTGGAAGAACAGCTTGTTGAAGAAGTTTACGTCTTCCAGCTGCTTCTGCTGGCTGCCGCTCTTGGGCTCGTCGTAGCGGCTGTAGTAGAAGCCCTTGTTGTCGTGCGTCCAAGAGGTGCTGCTGAACTTGATCCACTTGAGGACGTCCGGACGATCCTTGCCGGTGGCGACATCGCGCACATGCCACTCATTCCAGTCCGAGCCGGCGACCGCCAGACCATAGGCCAGCAGGTTGCCGTCGGGGCTGGCGACGGTCCCGGCCAGCGCCACGGTGCCGTCGGTCGCCAGCGTGTTGGGATCGAGTAGGACGGTCGGCTCCGCGGTCAGGTTCGAAGTCACATACAGCACGCTCTGGTTCTGCAGGCCGTTGTTCTTGAACAGGAAGTAGCGGCCGCCTTCGGTGAACGGCGGGGTGTAGCGCTCGAAGTTCCACAGCTCGGTGAGGCGCTCACGCAGCTTATCGCGCGAGGGGATCTTGGCCAGATAGTCGAACGTGACCTTGTTCTCCGCTTCGACCCACTGGCGGGTCTCCGCGGAGTCCAGAGACTCCAGCCAGCGGTACGGATCGCTCACCTTGGTGCCGTGGTAGTCATCGACTTGCTCGACGACTTTGGCCGCTGGATAGACAAGGTGCGCCGGCGCCTCCGCCTTGGTCCGCGCCTGGCCGGCGGCTCCCGCCGGGGGGTGAGGTGGGAACGCCCAGACCAGGAGCCCGAGCGCGCCGACAGAGGTAAACGTGAGAAAGCGAAACGGGTGCGAAGCCATTGTCTTGAACATGGCCCCGCACTATAGCCAAGCTCCGCGCAGGCAAAACGATTTTTCCGCAGCCGGCCGATGCTGCAGCGGCTGACTGCAGGTCAGCCGAGTCAGCCAGGTCAGCGGTTCGAGGTCGTAGACAGGCGGCGGAGCTTGCGCAGGATGTCGTCCATCGGCGTGCCTTTTTGAATCCAGCCGTCCGCGCCCGCCGACTTGGCCAAGCTGTGCAGGGTCGTCGGATCGGCGCCCGAATAAAGGACGATGCGCGCCGCGGCATGCTGACGGCGGATGCCCTCCACCAGCTGGTCGCCGGACAAGGCCGGCACGTTCACATCCAGCATGACGATGTCGGGCTGGAGGCGGCGCGCGACATTGGTGATGCCGATGGGGCTTGTGAGCATCTCCACGTCATATCCGGCGGCGCGCAGCGATCGTCCAAGGAGCAGCAGCTGCTCGGGATCGTCGTCGAGGATGAGCGCTCGCGGTTTGGGAAAGCCCATGCCGTCACCCGCTGCCTGGCGTGTTCAAGTGACGACGCAAGGTCTTTATCAGCGTCCCGCGGTCCACGGGCTTGGTGAGATAGTCGATGCAGCCGGCGGCTTTGGCCCGTACCACGTCTTCGCGTCCGGCGTGGGCCGACAGCGCGATGACCGGAATGTGCGAAAATTGCGGGTTGGCCTTGAGCTGGCGCGTCACTTCCCAGCCGTCGAGCCGCGGCAGCGAGAGATCCATGAGGATCAGGTCCGGCCGCTGCTTGGCCACTTCGAGCAGGCCGCTCTCCCCGTCTTCGGCCTCGATGACGGTGAAGATGCCGTCGAGGAAGCGGCGCACGAGCTCACGATTCTGGGCGATGTCTTCGATGTAGACTACGCGCGGCAGCCGCTGGGCGTCGATGCTGCGCCGGCGCTGGACGGAGCGCCGGGCTTCCTTGACGACCATGTCGAGGCTCACGCCGCTTTTGTGAATGACGTGCACCAGACCCTGCTGCAGCGTCTCATGCTCGCGGGCGGTCAGATCCTTGCCGGTCACGATGAGCACCGGAACCGTCAGGCCGCGCTCGCGCACCCGCTGCAGCACCGCGAAGCCGTCCAGCCCCGGCATGACCAGATCGAGAATGATGAGCGCCGGCACCGCGGAGCGCATGGACAAAAGCGCCGCGTCGCCGCTCGCCGCCTCCGCGGTGCCAAAGCCCTCATCGCGCAGGCGGCGGCTCATCATGCTGCGGATGTCGGAATCATCATCGACGATGAGGATGTCGCCGTGGCCCGGGGTCACGGCCCGCCGGACGACTTCGACCAGGCGCTCGGGCTCGACGGGTTTTAGCAGGTACTCAAACGCTCCCAGGGACAGGCCGCGCGCCCGCTGCTCTTCGACCGACAGCAGAATGACCGGGATGCCGACCACCGCCGGATCGCTCTTGAGTGTCGAGAGCACCGACCAGCCGTCGACGCGCGGCAGCAGCAAGTCCAGCACGATCGCCGACGGGTTGACGGTGCGCGCCAGCTCCAGGCCTTTTACGCCGTCGGCGGCGATGACGACTTCGAAGCCTTCGCTGTGCAGCTCGCGCCGCAGCATCTCCTGCACCCGCGGATCGTCATCGATGACCAAGATGCGCGAAGTGATCGAAGCGACGCTCTCCTCCGGCTGGCTGCTCTCCCGGCTCGCCGGATCCGTTCCTTTGACGGCATCGGGCAGCTCCACGGTAAAGGCGGAGCCGCGGCCCACCGTGCTGCGCACCTCGACCCGCCCATCGAGGATCCGCACGAGCTCGCGCACGATCGCCAGACCCAGCCCCGTGCCGCCGGCCTTGCGGCGATACGAGCCGTCCACTTGGCGAAACTTCTCGAACACATGCGGCAGCTGATCCGCCGGAATGCCGATTCCGGTGTCTTCCACCACGATGACCAGGGTCGAGCCCTGCACCTCCACGGTGACGACGATCTCGCCCATCTCCGTGAACTTGACGGCGTTGGAAAGCAGGTTCAAAAGAATCTGGCGCAGCTTCAGCGGGTCGCTGAACACCCGGCCGGCTTGTTCGTCCAGGGTGCTGCGCAGCTCGACATCCTTGCCCTTTAGCAGCTCGCGCACCGTCGATAGGCATTCGTCCAGAAGCTCGGTGAAGTTTACCGCCTCGCGGATGACCTCCATGTGTCCGGATTCGATCTTGGACAGATCCAAGATGTCGTTGATAAGCGCGAGCAGGGTGCGGGCGTTGTTCTTGATCGTCGACAGGTCGCGCCGCCCATGCAGGGTCAGGCGCGTGCCCTCTTCGCGGGAGAGGAGATCGGCATAGCCGATGATCGCGTTGAGCGGCGTGCGGATCTCATGCGAGAAGTTGGCGAGGAACTCGCTCTTCAGGCGGTAGGCCGTCTCGATCTGGCGCGCGTGCTCCTCTTCGATCGCCTTGGCGTGCGTCAGCTCCGCGGTCAGCCGGTCGAGATCTTCGTTCTGCTGCCGGATGATCTCCATCTGCAGGGCGCGCTGCTGGTAGCTCGCCAGGGCCCGCGCCGCCACCGCCGAGCGGGTCTTCACTTCGGCGCGCAGGCGGACCACTTCTTCCTCCAGCTGCGCCACCCGCCCGGCAAGCTCCGCTTCCATCTTTGTACTGGGAATCTGATCCGTGGTCATGGCAGCTTCGTCATTGCGTCTGGCATCCGGACTAGGGCGCGCGGCCGAAAGCCAGAACGGTGAGGGTGGTGTTGATGTGGAAGCCGCAGTAGATCTCAAACATGCAGTTTAGACCCGCGCTCGGCGGCGCGTGGGTGAAGCTGCGCGACAGGTCGCCGAGGGTGCTGTTGTGGGCCGACAACATGGCCCGCGCCCCGCACTGGAACAGCAAAAGGGCGCTCGGATTTTTCACCCGCCGCGGCAGCTCATCGACAAAAAACTGCCGCGTGATCTCCGCCGCGTCCCCGAGCTTCATGATCTCAAGCTCCGTATCCTCCGCCAGCAGGTTCACGAACTGAATCGACCCGTCGGGCATCGGCTGGAACGGGCTGCGCATGAAGTACTCGTGGCCGACTCGCAGGCCGGTCGGGTACATGGCGAAGCCGCGCGCGTTGCCAAACCCGAGCTCGCGCGGATCGATGCCCAAAAGCTCGGCGTAGCGGGCCGCGGCGGGACGGCCGTCGATCTCCAGGGCGATGTAGCCGCTGTCGTCCACCTTGGTGACGGTCAGCGACTTGCCGGTCGGGGTATAGGCGTGCGAGCGCAGCGCCGCCCACGGCGCCGTGGTGTAAAAGATCGCGACCAGCGCTGCGTCGCTTGTGACCTCGCCATCGACGTGAATCTCCGCGCTGCCGCCTAAGCTTTCGCAATCCGCGGCGCCGCCGCCGGCCAGGACCAGGGACTGGTTCTTCTCCAGCACCCCGAGCAAAAGCTCTTCCTTCTTGTTCTGGAATCCGTCGTCGATGACCAGACCCAGGTGGCGCTTGGGATCCAGATCCGACTGCCGCACCCCCAGCTGATCGCAAGCGTGGCGCACGGCCTGACCGCCGGCGCGTATGGCATCAAGGTGCAGGTCCCGGCCTATGCCGATGCCGACCTCGAAGTCACCGCCGAGCGCCCCTAGCACCACGGAGCCGGTGTGCATGCCGGCGTTGTCGATTTCGCCGTTGGTGGTCGCGCCCAGAAGGCGCGTTCCGGCGGGCAGCCGTTCGCGCAGGGCGCGGTTGAGGGCGCGCTGGTCGCGCTTTCGTTCCGCAAACAGGGTGACGAGCTTGGGCCGGAAGCTGCCAAGCTGCGCGACCAGATCCTCGGCGACTTGCCCGGGATCGGGGAGGGTGCTGCGCGCGGTCTTCATGTGTACGGAGCCCATCACGGATACCTCAGGAATTCAGAGTAGTTCGGCGGAGCGGCCGGCCAAACACCAGCGGCGCAGCCATCCCGGCCGCCCGCCATGAGCAGGGCGCGCGGCCGGAGCGCTGGATTTCCTGACGAGTCAAGTGACAGGGCGACCCCTTGGCCAGCGATGCGTCGAGAACAATAGAGCGCGCGTAGCTACATTGTAGCCGGAGCCGGTAAGACCCTTCAAGGGCAAAGCCAAGGAGCGCTGGGGGAGCGGTCTAACTTCCCCACTTGGCGACGATGGCGCGGACTTCTTCGATGAACTGCGCCCGGTGATGCCGTTCAAACTCCTGCCAGGTGCAGAGGGAGCGCGGATCGCGCACGCGGTCGACGAAAATCATGGCGTTTAAGTGGTCCACCTCGTGCTGGAAGGTCCCGGCGGAGATGCCGCGGGCGACGAAGTCGAGCTCCGCGCCGTGGCGGTCCCAGGCCTGCACCCGCACGCTCAGGGCGCGGTCGACGCGGCCGCGCAGGTTCGGCACGCTCAGGCAGCCCTCGAAGTTACTGAAGCACTCATTCGTCGTCGGCGTCAGCACCGGATTGACCAGGACGGTCAGGGGAATTTTCGGCTTGTACGGGTAGCGGGGATTGTTGCCGACTTCGATGGCGCACAGCTGCAGCGGCTCATAAATCTGCGGCGCGGCAAGGCCTGCGCCGTCGGCGTCGTGCATGGTCGCGATGAGGTCGTCGATGAGCTCTTGGATGCGCGGCGACAAGAGCTCTTCCCGCGTGAGCGGCTGCGCCGGGGTGCGCAGGATGGGGTGGCCGATCTGAGCAATCTTGCGGATGGTCATGTTCCTTAACTATTAGCAGAAATCTCGCAGAAATCGTCGGCAGCAGAAATTGACGGCGCTTAGGCGGGCGGCGTACGGTGGGCGTCAGCCGGCGGCGCGATAGAGGCTGCGCCGGTATATTCAATAAGAGGTTTGGGATGATCGGAAAGAGCCAGACACCGAGCCGCACCGTCGCCTGGGTTCTTGGCGCGGCGGCAGTCCTTGTGCCCATGCAGCCGGGGTGTAAAAAATCGGCCAAGCTCGCGGAGACCGCGGCGCCGGTGGTCAGCGAAGGTCAGCCGGCCGGCGGAAAGCCCGCGGTGGTCATCGCCGGAACGCCCGCGCCGGCGCCGGTGGAAGTCGGGATGCTGGATCCGCTGCCCCGCTTGAGCAGCGCCACCGCCAAGTCGCTGCAGCGCGGCTATAAGGCGCTCAACGCCAAGAACTGGGAGGAGTGCGCGGCCGCGTTCTCCGAAGTCACCGCCGCGCTGCCGGACTATCTGGATGCGCGCTATTTCACGGCGCGGGCGCTTCTGAACCAGGCCAAGGCGCCGGAGGCGCGGCAGCAGCTGGAAGAGGCGCTCAGTCGCAACTACGTCGCCTACGTCGGACGGGCCGCCGCCGGCAAGGACTGGCTGGCCCTGCGCACCTCACCGGAATGGACGGCTTATAAGCAGAACGAGGCGCGCATCAAGGCCGCGTACGAAAGCGGGCTGGACGCCGGCCTTGTGGTGGTCCTGCGCACCGCGGCGGCCAAGCCCATAAAGTACGCGGCGGTGGCGGATGCGGCGCAGGCCAAGGCCGGTCTGCAAGAGGCCAAGCTCGATCTGAAGCAGGAGGCAGTCCACTTCGATCCGGTCACCGCGCGCTACCGTCCGCTCACTTACACCGAGGGCCGGGTGCTGGCGGCGCAGCGCTCAGCCGATGGCAAGACGCTGGTCTTTGTTCTCGCCGAGCGGGCGCAGCACAAGGCCGGCAAGCTGTGGCTTATCGATCCGCAGCTCGGCTTTATCGACCTGGCGACGCTCGATACGGCGGGGCCGCTGGCGATAAAAGGCGGCTATGAGCACCTGAGCATCGGCTTTAGCAAAGAGGGCGTGGCGACCGTGGCGCTGACCGCCGCCGCCGGCGCCGCGGAAGGGCAGAGCGGGACCTACCAGATCGACTCGGCACGCACCGGCCCGGTGAAGATCGCTGAAGACCAGGGCCTGTTCGGCGAGCGCACCGAGGTCTGGGTCGATGATCTGCAGCACAGCGAGCGCCGCCTTCCCGCCGATGTCAAGCCGACCGCCGATCTGCAGAGCTTCACCGTGCCGGAGCCGGGCAGCGAGTCGGGCAAGGCGGTGACCTCGGCGCTGAAGCTGGCGGGGGACTCGTTCGCTTGGTCGCCGGGGCACAAGGTGCTGGTGTATGCGGGAGCGTTTGATGCGTGCGCGGCGCTCGACAAGCGGAAGGAAGTGCAGAAGGATAAAAACGGTCTGTTTCTCTACGACAGTGAGAAGAAGACCTCGCAGCGCATCGATGCCGCGCGCACGACGTACGAGTCGCAGTGGATCTCCGACGATCTCTTGGCGTATGAGACCGGCATCGACGCCGACTCGCGCGTCATCGTGTACAACGTGAAGACCGGCGAAAAGACGCCGCTGCAGCTGCGCCACGGCGGCGGTTTGTACGGCATCTCCGCCCACAAATGCGAAGAGCCGCCGCAAAGTCCGGAGGACGCTCCGGCCGAAGCGCTGCCGCCGCCGCCGCCGCCGACCCCCTAGTTCTCCGTTCTTTCCCTTGCCACCCGCGGCGCGGGCGCTGGTCCGTCCATTTGCTCGTCGCACAATTTCCTAGTGTTCATCACCGTTTGGGGATAACACCCTCCAGAAAAGGAAGGGACTTATCCCTAGGTGCAGTGATGAAGCGATTACTCTGTGGCGCGAAGATGATGACCTTGTGCTTTCTGTCCGCGCTCGCTGGATGCGGTCAGGAAGCGGCAGGAATCGACGACAACGCAATTGGCCAGGTACGGTCTGAGCTCGATTACAACCCCGGCGCCGGCTGGAACCTGGCCTGGGCGGACGACTTCAACGGCAGCAGCCTCAACGCCGCCGATGCCATCCGCCTTGCGGCCGACACGCTAAGCCTGTCCGGCGCCAACGTGCGTGCCGAAACCACCCTCAACGCCCAAGCCGGCGACCTCCTCGACACCCGAGCCGCCCATGTCAGCGCAGCTGAACTCAGCCTTCATGCCCGGCGCCTCGACAACACCGGTGGCGACTTGCGCCAGACCGGCAGTGGTGCCCTGCACATCGCACTCCCCGGCGCCCTCACCAACACCGGCGGGCAAATCCACAGCAACGGCGACAACCTGCACCTCAGCGCTGCCGGCATGGACAACCGCAACGGTTTCATCGGCCATGCCGGCGGCGGCACCCTGACAATCGACACCACCAACTTCACCGGCAGCGGCGGTCAGATCATCAGCAACGGCCACCTGAACCTGAGCACCCAGCGCCTTGTGCTCGACAACGCCACCTCCCAGGCCGACACCTGGCACATCAGCGCCAACACCCTTGACCACCTGCACGGCAAACTGCTGCAGACCGGCAGTGGTACGAGCACCCTGAGCGTCGCCGCACAGTTCGACAACCACGCTGGACGCATCTCCAGCAACGGGGGCCTCGCTGTTGCGGCCGGCCAACTGGACAACCTGGGCGGCACCCTCCTCGCCACCCTCGACCTCAATCTCCAGGCTGCCAACCTCAACAACCCGGATGGCACCCTGTACGCTGGCCGCAACGTCACCCTCGCTGTCGCCGACACCCTCACCCACGGCGGTGTGCTTGGCGCGGGGCGCGACCTCGGCATCACCGCCGGCACCGTCGCTGCGGGCGCCGGCAGCCTCCTGGCCGCCGGCCTCCAGGCAGACGGACGCCTCGCCGGCAACGGCAGCCTCTCGCTCAGCGCCCAGCGTCAGCTCGACGCCCATGGCCGCCAGCTCGCCGCCGGCAGCCTCATGTTCGACGCAGCCCAGCTCGAGCTTTCCGCCAGCCAGAGCGCCGCCGCCTCCATCCAGCTCACCGCACGCAGTGGCGATCTCCGCGCAACCGGCGCCGACATCAGCGCGAGCAACGGGCTACAAACCCAGGTTGCCGGCCTCCTCGACACCCGCCTGGCCCATCTCAATGCCGCAGCCCTCACACTGCGCGCTTCCGCCCTCGACAACACCGACGGCGAGATCGTACAAACCGGCAGCAGTGATCAGCACCTCGAACTACCCGGCACCCTCGTCAATACCCGTGGCCGCATCGCCAGCAACGGCAACGCCTTGAGCCTTGCAGCAGGCACCCTCGACAACACGGCCGGGCGTATCGAGCACACTGCCACCGGCCAGCTGAGTATCCGAGCAGCCACGCTCCTCGGCGACGGCGGCCAGATCGCCAGTGCCGGCAACCTCGATCTCGTCGCCCACCGCGTCGAGCTTGCCGGCGCCTCCACCCAGGCCGTCGGCCTGGCCCTCAGCGCAGACAGCCTGAACAACCAGGGTGGCACCATCTGGCAGACCGGCACCAGCGAAACCCACATCAACGTCGCCAGCATCCTCGACAACCGCGACGGTCAGATCGCCAGCAACGGCGCACTCAAGCTCGCTGCCAACGTTGTCGACAACCGCCACGGCGAGATTGCCAGCATCAGGGCCCTCAACCTTGCTGCCACCAGTCTGCTCGACAACCGCGACGGCGGACGCGTCTCCGCCGGCCATGACGGCCTGATCACTACCTCGGCGCTTGCCAACACCAATGGTGAAATCACTGCTGGCACCCGCCTTGACGTCACCGCAACCACCATCGGCAACGCCTCCGGCCTCATCGCAGCCGGCACCGATCTGAACCTGACCGGCGCCGAGATGGACAACCGCAGCGGATCCCTCGCAGCCATCGCGGGTGGTCTCACACTCACCGCCAGCGGGCTCACCACCAATGTTGGCGGGCACATCGCAGCCGCCCGTAGCCTCACCCTCGCAAGCGGCGAACAGATCGGAAGAGCACACGTCTGAACTC
>CALFML010000409.1 GCA_937879845.1 uncultured Myxococcales bacterium | reverse complement strand
CATCGGCGGCACCGGGCACGTCACCGGCCCGCACGCCCACCTCCAGCGCGACAAGGCGGGCACCCTCGACACCTCTTGGTACAGAGTGACCAAAGGCCAGAGCGTCACCCGCAGCACGACCATCGGCTACGTCAGCTGAGCCGCCGCAGCAAGTAACGACAAGCAACGACCCGCCGCTTGGCGAACCTCGCCGCGGTCGGGTCTCTAGATACACGCCAGCGCCCCGCCTCGATCCCCAGGCCCACGCGAGCCTCGAATACGTGCCGAACCTCGTTCATCGGGACATAGAGCCGCGCGGCGGAGGCGCACTCGTACATTTCCTCGTGTGATGAGCCTGGGGGCTCTATGTGTCTTAGGAGCACAAACCTGGAAGTCGCGCAGACTCACGCCGCTGCGGGCTTGGGAGCGATAGAAAAGACTGAATCTGCGCGGGATTAGTCTCTCTTCTGGCATAAAACATGAAAGGTCTCCCGGCCACATGCTCTTTGAGCGTGTTCCTTTCGAAACCACCACCCTTCAGCTTGGAGACTGTCATGCACCAGAATCAGCGAGGAACTCACGAATCTCAGAACCAGAACGACCGGCACGATAGCTCGGGCTACCGCAGCCGCGACGACTGGCAAGACCGCTCCGAAAACCGCTCCATGAGCGGCCGTCAAGAGCAAGATTGGAATCGCGACCGCGGCCGTTCCGATTGGGAGCGCAGCGGTCAGAACCGCTACGGTGAGCAGGACCGCGCGATGAACCGCGGCTACGGCGGCCAAGACCGCATGGATAGCTCTGACCAGGGCGGCTATCGCGACCGCATGAGCAGCCAGAGCGACGCCTACAACCAGGACCGCGCCTACAGTCAGGACCGGAACCAAGGCTACGGCGACCGCAACTGGAACCAAGGCTATGGCCAAGAGCGCATGGGCAGCCATGGCTCCGGCAGTCCTGAGCGCAGCTGGAACCAGGGCTACGGCGACCAGGACCGCAGCGGGAATCCGGGCTACGGCAGCCAGGGCTATGGCGGCCAGGGTTATGGCAGCCAGGGCTACGGCAGCCAGGGCTACGGCAGCCAGGGCTACGGCGGCCAGGGCTACGGCGGCCAAGGTTACGGTGGCCAGGGCTACGGCAGCCAGGGCTACAGCGGCCAGAGCTTCGGCGGCCAGGGCTACGGTAGCCAAGGTCACGGCGGCCAGGGCTACGGCGGCCAGGGTTACGGCGGCCAGGGTTACGGCGGCCAGGGTTACGGCGGCTCCGATCGGTGGGATCGCGGCGAGTTGCGCCATGAGGGTCGCAATATGGGCGGCAGCGCGCAGCAGAACCAGAGCTTCGGCCAGCGCGGCTCTGAGGGCGGCAGCGGTCAGCGGCCGTTCCTCGGCAAGGGCCCCAAGGGCTACACTCGCTCCGACGAGCGCATCCGGGAGGAGATCTGTGAGCTGCTCTCCGAAGGCCACATCGACGCCAGCGAGATCGAAGTCCAGGTCGCAAACGGCGAAGTGACGCTCACCGGCACGGCAAACGATCGCCGCGTCAAGCGCATGGCCGAGGAGCTCGCCGAGGGCGCCCGCGGCGTCAGAGACGTTCAGAACCAGATCAAGGTCCAAGGCGCCGAGTCGCGCCACGACTCGGGCAAGAGCGAGTCGGCGAAGTCGCAGAAATCCGAAGCCGGCAGCGCCGCCAACCCCAATAGCTCCGGCGCGCGCGAGGCCCCATCCAGCACTTCGACCAAGCGTACGACCGCGTAAGCAGTCTGCCGCTTGCTCGAACCTACTTCCGCCGCGCCCGGCCGCTCCGCGTAAGCGAGGGCGGCCGGGCTTTTCATGATCCCGCCGGAGCGCGGCGGGACCAAGCGGTCTAGCGGCCCTGAGCCACTTTGGTCTCAGCGTCGCGCGCCATCTTCAGGTGATCTTGCAAGGTCGGCAGGGTCTGCTTGGCCCAGGCCGTCAGGTCGGCATCTTTGCCGCGGGCCACCTCTTTCTGAAACGCCGCGACATCGCCCTCGTGGTCCTTGACCATCTCGCGCATGTACTGCTTGTCGAAGGCGGCGCCGGAGAGCTGGGACAGCGCATCGACCACCTTCTGATACTTGGGCTTGAGCGCCGCCGGGACCACCACGCCTTTGCGCGCCGCGAGCTGCTGCAGCTCGTTGTTGGCCTTGCTATGGTCGTCCATCATGTGCCGGCCGAACTGCTTGACGGCATCGCTCTGGCCTTTTTGCTGCGCCAGCTCTCCCAGGGCGACCTCGGCCATGCCGCCGCACGCCGCCTCCATGATGAAATCCTTGTCGGCGGTGCTGACGCTGGCGTCTTTGTCCTTGGTGTCCGCTGCGGCATAGACCGGCCCGCCCGATGCAAAACTCCCGAACGTGAGACCGATGAGCAGCGCTCCCCGGAGCAGAGTCCCTACCTTACCTGCGCGTGGTTTGTTCATGACCTTCTCCTTTTCGAGCTGAGGAATTCACGGGCAGCGCCGACGCTTGTCCCAGCGCTTCGCCGAAACACGAAAGCATCAGACGTACCAAGCCGCATGCCAGCCAGGCACATCGTCTGCGATTTCGGCCCCTTCCCGCGGTTTAAGCCGAGCGCCATGGCGCGCTGTGCCTAGGAAGCACACCGACAGAGCGGATTTGTTCGCCAGTCTGGATCAGATGCGGCGGCTTGAACGCTGCTTGCTGCGCCGCACCCAGAGCGGGAGGACAAACCATAGACCGAACATGACCGCGCCCAGGCCCGCCGTCAGGGCCGCGCTCAGGAGCCGCTGCTCCAAGATGATGCGGGCAATCAGATAGCTGTCGATCGCAAGCGACAGCATGAGCGTGAACATGCCCAGCGTCAGCAGCACGGTGCTGAGCCGCAGGAACGTGGCTGAGATCTCATGCGGCTCGGCCTGGCGGTGATACGCGGCGGGCGTCATGACCAGCGTGATCGCCAGCGCGGTGATCAAAACCCCCGCCAGGTGGAGCCGCTGCTCGCCGGCGCTCAAGAGCCGGGCGAACGGCTGGTTATAGACGGCCACGAGCTGAAATCCGAACAGCGCCTGAATCCCCGGCAGCACCATGCGCGCTTCTTCCAGCGTGTGGGTCGCTTCTGTCTCCGGCGACTCCTTCTTGCTCTCGGTTCGGCTCTCTGGCTCCGACATGGCGGCCACTCCGTCGCCCCTTCTTTCACAAAACGCTCCACTCCGAGCTTGATCAGGGCTTAAACGGTTCTTATAACACTGCAACAGTCGCGCCATTTTTTCGCAACTGCTGCCCCGGGAGCTTGGCTGAAGCCGGCAGCGCTGAAATCGGGTGGCGGGACCTTGAGCCCGCAAACATCCAGCTCGGGCGCGAAGCCGGGCAAATTCCTATGCCAAACCGCTGGCAGGGGCGTACGCTTGGCACCGCTTACGATCGCTCGGCTTTAGTTAGACTTCTGTTTCCATATCATTGCCCAGGGTCGCCAAGGAGGCTCCGTCATGTTCCGGCCGCTGCTGTCTGCTCTTCTGCTCGTGCTGCTCGGATATCCGGCGGCGGCGCGGGCGTGTTCCTGCGCCCGCGTTCCGGCGGAACAACACCTCAAGGACGCGGACCTGGTTTTCCTTGGACGAGCGGAGAAAAAAACCACGCGCGGGGAGCTGTCGGTGCAGCCCTTCACCGTGCTCCACGTGATCAAGGGACGCGCGGGGAGCCGCTTCGAGCGCGTGACCAAAGCCGGGGTCAAGACGACCTGTCAGATCGATTATCAGCCGGGGGAGGTGGCGGTCCTTTTTTCGCTCCAGGGCGCGGTGAACCTGTGCGCCGGCAACACGGGACTGCTCGGCCAGCTCGCCGACCTTGGCACCTACCTCGCTTACAAGCCGAGTGAGCCGAGTGAGCCGAGCGCTCCCGCGGCGCCGCCTCCGGCCGCAGCGCTCGCGGCCGCCTTGGGGGCGACCCTGTCCCGCTATCTCCACGACCGCCCGGTCGTCCAGGTCGAGTTCGCCCCCCTGGCCGGCACGAATCTCCAGCTTGGCAAGACGCGGCTGCCCTTTCTCACTACCGCCGGCGGCAGAGAGGATGTTCAGATCTCCCGCGCCATCGCCGCCGGGCCGGTCCTGCTTATCTCCGGGACCTACGCGGCCGAGGGGTACGCATTCGATGCGCTCCTCCTAAAAAAGGACGCCCCGAGCGGCAAGCCTGCCTCCTATACGGTTCTCAAGTCGTTTGGCCGCGAACGCTGACCGGCGCCCGGTCGCGGCGCGTTGCGGTCTGACCGTTTAGCCAAGCGGCAGCCAAAATTCGCGGCGCGTTCGCTTGACAGATTAAATTATGATCATAATATTATATTCATCATATATGGAGTATGATCATGACCACCAGCTATATTCTCGACGCTGTTAGGACACCTAGAGGGCGCGGCAAGGCGGGCAAGGGGGCGCTGTCGCACATCCATCCGCAAGAGCTGCTGGGCCAGGTCCTGCGCACCTTGGCGCAGCGCGGCACCTTCGCGGCCGAGCAGGTCGATGACGTAACGGTCGGCTGTGTCTCGCAGATCGGCGAGCAGGGAGCCAACGTGGCGCGCAACGCCGTGCTGGCCGCCGGCTGGCCCGATGCGGTGTCGGCGGTCTCGCTCAACCGCTTCTGCGGCTCCGGCCTGCAGGCGATAAACTTCGCCGCCATGGGCGTGGCATCCGGCGCCATGCAGCTGGCGGTGGCCGGCGGGGTCGAGAGCATGTCCCGCGTCCCCATGGGGGCCGACGGCGCCGGCCAGGACGGCGGCAACGTGCGGCTGCGCGACCGGGTGTTTCAGATCCCGCAGGGCATCAGCGCGGATCTCATCGCCACCCTGTATGGACTCACGCGCGCGGAGCTTGATGCGGTGGCGCTGCGCTCGCAACAAAATGCGGCGCGGGCGATCGCCGAGCAGCGCTTCGCCCGATCGCTGTTTCCGGTGCTCGATCCGCACAGCGGAGCCGCGGTTTTAAGCCGTGATGAGTTCCCGCGCGCCGATACCACCGCGGAGGGTCTTTCGGCCCTCAAGCCGTCGTTTGTCGCCTTGGGCGAAGCCATCGCCGGACCCGGCGGCGAGACGCTGGATCAGATCGCGCTTTCCGCCTACCCGCGGGCGGGAGCGATAAAGCACCTGCACACGGCCGGCAACTCCAGCGGCATCGTCGATGGCGCCGCCGCGGTGGTCGTTGCATCGGAGCGCTTTGTGAAAGACAGCGGGGTGCGGCCGCGCGCCCGCATCCGCGCCATGGCCACGGTCGGCAGTGAGCCGCTCATCATGCTGACCGCGCCGGCGCCGGCCAGCCAGAAGGCGCTGCGCCTGGCCGGGATGGAGGCGGGCGACATCGACCTGTGGGAGATAAACGAAGCCTTTGCCGGCGTGGTGCTCCAGACCATCCGCGCCCTAGACATCGACCCGGACCGCGTCAACGTCAACGGCGGCGCCATCGCGCTGGGCCACCCGCTCGGGGCCACCGGGGCCATGCTGCTCGGCACGGCGGTCGACGAGCTGGAGCGCAGCGGCAAGCAGACCGCGCTCATCACCATGTGCATCGGCGGCGGCCAGGGCATCGCCACCATCATCGAGCGCGTCTAAACCGCGGCGCCGTACGATTCCGCGGTCGCCGGCCCATGCTAAGACTTGCATGACATGAGCCTCAAAGCAGAGCAGAAGCAGAAATCGCACCAGGCGATCCTCGATTCCGCGGCGACGCTGATGCGCCAGCGCGGCATCCAGTCGAGCTCGGTGCTCGATGTCATGAAGGGCGCCGGGCTGACGGTCGGCGGCTTCTACGGCCACTTCGAATCCAAGGAGCAGCTGTTCATCGCCACCATGAAGCACGCGGCCGGGGAGATGTGGAACAAGCTCCTGCAGATCTCGCCGGACAGCTCGCCGCGGGAGCGGGTGCTGCATGTGCTGGGCCGGTATCTATCGCGCCGCCACCGCGACGCCCCGGAAGCCGGCTGCATCCTGCCCAACATTGCCGCCGAAGTCGCGCGCCAAGGCGAGCCGTATAGCAGCGCGCTGGCGCAGGAGCTCTCTCATTTCGTCCGGTCGCTGGCCGAGATCCTGGGCGGCGGACCCGGCAGCCGGGAGACGGCGCTCGGCCTCATCGCGCTCATGTACGGGGCGCTGTCGCTGTCGCGGGCGCTGGCCGGGACCGCGCTCAGCGATGAGTTCCTGGCGGCGGCGAAGCGGCTCGGCACCCTTGTGGTGACGGACGTCCCGTAGAGTCCTCCCATGTATGAGCTGCGACCGTATCAGAAAGAAGCCGTCACGGCGACGGTGCGCTATTTTCAGCGGCACCGCCAGCCCGGCGTCCTGGTGCTGCCGACCGGGGCCGGCAAGAGCCTGGTCATCGCCGAGCTCGCCCGCATCGCCAAGGGGCGCGTGCTGGTGCTGGCGCATGTCAAAGAGCTCGTCGAACAAAACCATGACAAGTATGTAAGCTACGGCATGCAGGCGGGAATCTATTCCGCCGGCCTCTCGCGCAAGGACAAGGACGCCAAGGTCATCTTCGGCAGCATCCAGTCGGTCGCCCGCGCCGGCGGCGATTTCTTCAAGAGCTTCTCGCTGCTCGTCATCGACGAATGCCACCGGGTCTCGCCCGAGGACGACACGCAGTACGCCCGCGTCATCAAGAGCTTGCGCGACCACAACTGCGCCCTGTGCATCCTCGGGCTGACGGCGACGCCCTACCGCTTGGGGTTCGGCTGGCTCTATCAGTACCATCACCGCGGCGCGCTGCGTACGGAGGAGGCGCGCTTCTTCCAGCACTGCATCTATGAGCTGCCGCTTCATTTCATGATCAAGGGCGGCTACCTCACGCCGCCGATCAAGATCGACTCGCCGGTGGCCGGCTATGATTTCTCCCGCCTGCTCGATCGCGGACCGGGCGTGAAGTTCTCCATGAACGAGGTGGAAGACCTGCTCAAGGATCAGGCGCGCGTCACCCCGGGAATCATCGCCAACATCATGGACATGGCCAAGGACCGCCGGGGCGTGATGATCTTCACTTCATCGGTGCGCCATGCCGAAGAGATTCTCACGTATCTGCCCGCGGACGCCGCCGCGCTGGTGGTGGCCGATACGGAGTCCGAAAAGCGCGAGCAGATCATCACGCGCTTCAAGGCCCAAGAGCTCAAGTACATCGTCAATGTCTCGATCCTGACGACCGGGTTTGATGCGCCGCACGTCGATCTCATCGCCATCCTGCGGCCGACGGAATCGGTGAGCCTGTACCAGCAGATCGTCGGCCGCGGCCTGCGGCTTTCTCCCGGCAAGACGGACTGCCTGATCCTGGATTACACCGGAGTCGGGCATGACATTTTCAGCCCGGAGATCGAAGACGACAAGCCGGCGTCAAGCTGCGTCGCGGTGCAGGTGCGCTGCCCGCGCTGCGGGCATGACAACGACTTCTGGGGAATAAAAGACGACACCGGTGAGATCATCGAGCACTTCGGCCGCAAGTGCCGCGGCGCCGTCGAAGATCCGCAGACCTTGCAGCTTTCCCGCTGCGGCTTCCGCTTCCGCTGGAAGTGCTGCGACAGCTGCGGCGCGGAAAACGACATCGCCGCGCGCTCCTGCACAAGCTGCCGCAGCGTGATCGTCGACACCGATCAGAAGCTGCGTGAGGCGATGGCGCTAAAGGACGCGCACGTCCTGCGGCCCGATTCGATGACCCTGCAGCGCAGCACCGACAAAAAGGGCAACCCGCGGCTCGAGGTCCGTTACCACGACCTCGACGGCGAGTTCCTGCGGGAGTTCTTCTATCTCAACACGCCGAGCGATGCGCGGGCCTTCTATTACAACTTCATGCGCATGCACCTGCGCCTTCCGGAAAAGGCGCCTAAAATTGCCAGCGTGGAGGATGCGCTCACAAAGCAGCAGCTGTTCCGCATGCCGCTGTTTGTCATCGCCCGCAAAAAATCCTACTTCTGGCAGATTCGCGAGAAGGTCTTCGCGTAACCAAAAAGCCCGAGGCTCCGGCCCAATTCTCGACTAGGCCGGGGCTGACAGCGCGGTTATACTGGCGGGTATGAATCACAGTTTTGCTCGCATCGCAGCTTTCGGGCTGCTGGGGCTTGTAAGCGTCGACTCCGGCTGCCGCAACGCCGCCAAGGCGCCGCCCGCGACCGCGGGGGCGACCGCCGCACCGGTACAAAACTCGGCCGAAGCCAACGCGGCGACGGCGCGCGGTCTCCTTGCCCAAGGCCGCACCGCGATGCGGACGGAGCTGGCGGGCGCCATCACCGCCTTTACCGCGGCGCAGAAGCTCACGCCGGAGGATCCCGAGCTCCTCGCCGAGCTTGGACTTTTGCAGTTCTACTCGGGAGAGCTCGACCGCGCGCGCGATACGATTACCGCTGCGCTCCGGGCCGCGCAGACCCCCGCGCAGACCGCGGCTCCGGCCTATAACCTGGGTCTGCTTGAGGAAGCCGCCGGCAATATCGCGCCGGCCGTCGCGGCTTTCGAGCTGGCCGCGGCGGCGCGTCCCGGTCCGGTGTTGCAGAAGCACCTGGACGATCTCAAAGCAGTCCTTGAGCAGGGCAAAGCGGAGCCGCTCGCCGGTCCCTTCGCCTCTCTGCCCGCCGTGTGCGATGCCTTAAAGACCCTCCAGCAGACCCCCAAAGAGCTGGCCAAGGACCTGGCCGCCGCCTGTGGCACCGAGCCGTGTGAGGTTGGCTGTCCGCTGCAGGAGCTCGGGAGCCTGACCGGTTCGCTACCGCCGCCCATTTCTGAGGTGCGGGTATTCTGGAGCCGTGTCCGCGGCAAGTCCGATGTCATCGATGCCGGGCCGGCGCCCGATCAGTGGCGGGGCGAGCCGCGCTGCGGCCTGGTCAACACCGCGGTGCGCCTGGACAAGCAGTGGTTCGTAGCCGCTTCGCTAGGCTCTTTCTGCTACAGCAAGACGCAGCAGGGCAACGTCCAGCTGGCGCGCATCGCCGTCGAGTCCGTCGGTTCCAGCAAGCTGGTTACGGTGTCTTTGGACGCGACCCAGGACTATCAGTCCGGCAGCGCCGGGAACTCATCGCTGACCGTGATTGGCGTCGGCAAGTCCAAAAAGCCGGCGCGCATCGGACCGATCCTCCGCGCCACCTATGGGTCCATGCCCGCCGCGGAGGCCGCGGCCAAAGGCCCCAAGGCGGAAGAGGCCATCCAGGCGAGCAGCGCCACTACCTATGAGTGGCGCTTTGCCGATGGCGCCCTACAGATAACCGGCCAGACGGTCGATAGCACGCTCGGTCCACACAAGCGCCAAACCAAGGCGCCGCTGACCCTCCGCTACCCCTTGGTATTCCCATAAGCGCCTAATACGCACAGCCGAATCCTCCCTGGCAACGACCTGGATTCCATGCCGCCCTGGAAGTTATACTTGGGCGATGCGTACTCTATTTGGTCTTGTCGTCCTCTCTAGTGCGTGTGCTCTGCTTGGCGCCTGCGGCGG
>CALFML010000408.1 GCA_937879845.1 uncultured Myxococcales bacterium | reverse complement strand
AGACCGTCGGCATGGAGTTTTCGTACATCCTCACCCAGGTGCGCAAGGCCGCCGATACCATCGACGCCGGCAGCGTCGAAGAGGTGGCCATCCGCACCGACCGCATGATTCTCCTTATTCGGGTGCTGTCGCGCGACTACTTCGTCGCCCTGGCGATCGCCCCGACCGGCAACAGCGGCAAGGGTCGCTACCTGTTGCGGGTCACGGCGCCCAAGATTCAGGCCGAGCTTTAGCCGTCCCGCGTCCCGAGCGCCGGCGCCGACAGTCTCCGTCCGTCGGATCACTTGGCGCGTTGTGCCTCGGGACCAAGCCCGCTAGCATCGCCCCATGAGTAATGGCCCCGCAGTGAGCCACCGCGACCTCCTTCTCGATCGCCTGGCGCATCATGCCCGCACCCGCCCCGGCGATCCGGCGCTGCTCGCCCGCACCGCGAGCGGCGATTTCATGCCCATCTCCTGGCAGAAATACGAGGAGCAGGCGCAGCTCTTCGCCGCCGCTTGCATCACCGTCGGCCTGCCCACCGGCGGCGTCGTCGCCATCGCCGGCGACAGCCGCGCCGAGTGGGTCCTGGCTGCCGTCGGCGCCTTGAGCGCCGGCGGCATCACCGCCGGCATCTACCAGACCTCCACCCCCGATCAGGCCGGCTACATCCTCGAACACAGCGACGCGATGATCGCCGTGGTCGAAAACCCCGCCCAGTGGCGCAAGATCCGTCCCGCGCTGCCCACCCTGCCGCAGCTGCGGCGCGTCGTGCTGATGGAAGGCTTGGCCGACCTGCCGCAAGAGGACAAGGACCTTACCTCGCCCACCGGCGGGCCCTTATGCCAGAGCTGGCCGGACTTTCTCCGGAGCGGCGCCGGCTTCGCCTCCGCCGTCGCCGAGCGCCTCGCCGCCATCACCCCCGAGCAGGTCGCCTCGATCATCTACACCTCCGGCACCACCGGTACCCCCAAGGGCGTGATGCTCACCCATCACAACATCGCCTGGACCGCCGCCTGCTCGCTGAAGATCCAGCCCGCCGACAGCAGCGATGTCATCGTCTCCTACCTGCCGCTGTCGCATATCGCCGAGCAGATGTTCTCGATCTACCTGCCCGTGTTCGCCGGCGCCCGCGTCTACTTCGCCGGCAGCGCCGAGCGTCTGCGCGAGACCCTGTTGGTCGCCCGCCCCACCGTGCTCCTTGGCGTACCGCGGGTGTGGGAGAAGCTGCAGGCCGCCCTCGCCGCCAAGCTCCAGCAAGCCAAGCCCGTCCAGCGCCGCGTCATCGCCTGGGCCCGCGATGTCGGCCAGCGCGCCGGCACCTATCGTCTGGACCACGGCAAGCCCTACGGCCTGCTCGCCTTGGAAGAGCGCCTCGCCGAGCGCCTGCTCTTCAACAAGCTCAAAAGCGCCCTGGGCCTTTCCCGCCTGCGCATCGCCATCTCCAGCGCCGCCGCCGTCCGCAAGGAGGTCTTGGAGTTCTTCCTCTCCCTCCAGCTGCCCATCTACGAGGTCTACGGCCAGTCCGAGTGCACTGGCCCCCTCAGCGCCTGCACTCCCCAGCCCGGCGGCACACGCCTTGGCACCGTCGGCAAAGCCCTCCCCGACACCACGTGCGAGATCGCCCCCGACGGCGAGATCCTTTTCAAAGGCCCCAACGTCTTCGCCGGCTACTTCAAAGACCCCGCCGCCACCGCTGAAACTCTCATCGACGGCTGGCTCCACACCGGCGACATCGGCGAGCTCGACGCCGACGGCTTCCTTCGCGTCACCGACCGCAAAAAAGATCTCTTCAAGACCTCCGGCGGCAAGTACGCCGCCCCCCAGCGCCTCGAGGGCTTGCTCCGCACCATCCCCTGCATCGCCCAAGCCGTCCTCATCGGCGAAAACCGTAAATACCTCACCGCCCTTTTGACCCTCGATGCCGACCGCGCCCTCGCCTACGCCAAACAAGAAGAGCTCCCCACCGAGCTCGAGGCCCTGGCCGCCCACCCCAAGTTCAGCGGCTACATCCAAGAAAACATCGAGCGCCTCAACACCACCCTCGCCCGCTTCGAAACCATCAAGCGCTTCACCCTCCTGCCCCACGACTTCACCATCGAGCGCGACGAAGTAACCCCCACCCAAAAACTCAAGCGCCGCGTCATCCTGCAGCGCTACGCCCCCCTGATCGAAGCCATGTACCCCCCCGACTCCACCCCTGACGAGTCCTAAACCCCTCTCTCCGCCCCAACTAAGTACAGCGCCCCGCAAGTTCGTGAGCACCGCTGCGCCGAGCAGGGCCTGTTCCGGGCGGTGCAACTGTATGTCTGGGCTTGGCGCAGCTGCGCTGCGCGCCGTACTGCTTAGCCCTCCACAGGCCCTGCCCGGCTTCGCTGAGCATCAACTTTCAAGGAGCTTTACTAAGAGCCGCCCGCAAAGCGAAACAGTCATGAAACCGATCGCCTACCGTCCCGAAAAAGCCAAACCAGTCGTGGGGCCGACCGGAGATCCTTTTTTGACAGCGCAGCTGGCAAAAAAGGATCGCAGGGAAGGGGGACCCGCGCCGTCGACTACAGCTGCAGGCAGCCTAACGAAACGAAAAACGGGCCGCTCTCGCGACCCGTAAAACTGCCTTCAGCTGTACTAGACGAAGGGCCGCTCAAGCGGCCCGCGAATCGAGCCGCGCTACTTCTCGGCCAGCGCCGCCTTGATCACCTGCTCGAACTTCTCATACGGGTAGGCGCCGGCAATCTTGTGCCCGTTGATGAAGAACGTCGGCGTCCCCATCCCGCCGCCCGGCAGCCCGTTGGCATACTGGACATCCGCCTGCACCGCGCTCTTGTAGCGGCTGCCGTCCAGATCCGCCTTGAAGCGCGACAGATCCAGCCCGATCTCCGCCGCATAGCGCTCCAGCGAGGCCCGGTCGATCGCCCGCTGGTTCTCGAACATCTTGTCGTGCATCTCCCAGAACTTGCCCTGCGCGTTGGCCGCCAGCGCCGCCTCGGCCGCCAGCGGCGCGTCCTGGTGGAACGGCAGCGGGAAGTTGCGCCACACGATCCGCACCTTGCCCGGGAAGTTCTCCTTGATCTTCTTGATCGTCGGGATCACCCGCGAGCAGAACGGGCACTGGAAGTCCGAGAACTCGACGATGGTGACCGGCGCGTTGGCCGAGCCCCAGCTCGGGCCGTTGCCCGGATCGACCTTGTAGACGGTCTTGTCCTCATCCTCCCCGCCGCCGCGGGCCGGAGGCGGCGCCGCCTGCTCCTTGGCCCCCTTCATGATCTCGTCGTAGACGAGCTTGAGCGGGACGTGCTTGTGCTTGAGCAGCGCGTCGACTTCCGTGATCGCGGCGTCGATCTTGGCCTTGAAGGCCTCGAACGGCTGCGCCCCCGACAAGCTCTTGCCGTTGATGAAGAAGGCGGGGGTGCCGTTGGCGCCGATCTTGTTGCCCTCGGCCAGCTCCTCATCGACCTTCTGCTTGAACTTGCCGGTATCCAGGGCTTCGCGGAACTTGTGCAGGTTCAGGCCCAGCTCCTGCGCATATTTCTCCAGATCCTGCCGCCCGAGCGCCTGCTGGTTGGAGAACAGCTTGTCGTGCATCTGCCAGAACTTGCCCTGCTCCTTGGCCGCCAGGCTCGCCTCAGCCGCCAGGTGCGCCTTGTCGTGGAAGGGCAGCGGCAGCTGCTTGAAGGCGACCCGGACCTCCTTGGGGTAGGCCTTCATGATCTGCTCGATGGTCGGCTCGACGCGCGAGCAGAACGGACACTGGTAGTCCGACCACATCACGATGGTGACCTTGCTCTCCTTGGGGCCCTTGATCGGCGCATCGCCGATGATCGCCTTGTAGACGACGTTGTCCTGCGGCTCGGCGGCGGCGGGCGGCGCCTTGGGCGGCTCGGGGGCCTTGTCCTGGCCGTCGCGGGTGAGCGCGTCGTACAGGTCGTCCATGGCGACGCCGCTGCCCAGCTTGGCGGTGGCGAGCTCGATCTCGTTTTTGACGATCTTCTCGAAGTTGTCGTAGGGCTGGGCGCCGCGCACCGGCTTGCCGTTGACGAAGAAGCTCGGGGTGCCATGGGCGCCGAACTTGGCCGACTCCGCGGCGTCGTCTTTCACCTTCTGCTTGAACTTGCCGCTGTCCAGATCGCCCTTGAACTGCTCGACGTTGAGGCCCAGATCCTGGGCGTACTTCTCCAGGCTGGCGCGGTCCAGGGCCTGCTGGTTCTCGAACAGCTTGTCGTGCATCTCCCAGAACTTGCCCTGCGATCCCGCCGCCATCGCCGCTTCGGCGGCGAGCTGCGCCTTGTCATGGAAGGGCAGCGGGTTGTGCTTGAACGCGATCCGGACGTCGTTGCCAAACGTCTCGGTCAGCTTCTTGATCGTCGGCACCACGCGCGAGCAGTACGGGCACTGGAAGTCGGAGAACTCGATGATCGTGACCTTGGCGGCGCGCGGACCCTTGACCGGCGCCTCGCCCACCGGGACCTTGAACACGACCTTGGGATCGGGCAGCTGGAACGTCGGCGCGCGCTGCGCCGGCTGCGCTTCGGCGCCCTTGTCCTTGGCGTTCTGGATGATGCTGGCGTACAGCTGATCCGGCCGCACCCCGCCCTTGAGCAGCCGCTCCGCCGTGCCTAGCTCTTCGTCGATGATCTTCTGGAAGTTCTCAAACGGCTGCGCCCCGGCGAGCTTGCGGCCGTTGATGAAAAAGTGCGGGGTGCCGTTGGCGGCAAAGCGCGCCGCCTCGCCCTTGTCGGCTTCGATCTGCGCGTCGTACTTGGCCTTGTTCTGCCCCAGGTCGTTTTTGAACTTCTCGACGTTGAGGCCGACTTCCTGGGCGAACTGCACGAAGTGCTGCTCGTCGAGCTTGTCCTGGTTCTGGAACAGCTTCTCGTGAAACTGCCAGAACTTCTCCACGCTCTGCTCCTGCGCGGCCAGGGCGGCGCGGGCGGCCGGGGCGGCGTTGGGGTGGAAGGGCAGCGGGCTGTGCTTGAAAGCGACCCGCACGTCCTTGCCGTAGGTGTGCTTGATCTTCTCGATCGTCGGCTCGACGCGCGAGCAGTACGGGCACTGGTAGTCGGAGAACTCGATGATGGTGACCTTCGCCCCGGAGGAACCGGTGACGGGGGCGTTGCCCACGGCGACCTTGTAGCGCTCGATGCTCGGGTCAACTGCCGCGGCCTTGTTGGCCGTGCCGCTGTCCGCAGGCCGATCGGAGATCGTCGCCTTGCCGATGAAGAAGCCGACGATTAGGGCAATCAAAGTGCCCAAAATGGCGGTTGTTTTGCTCATTCACAGACCTCGTTTGCAGGTGCCAAGTACTTGATCGCCGATTGTGGGGGCCATCATGTTGGATTGTAGAAAAGCAGGTTGCTCCGGTCTTCCGTTTGGGACAGGAGCGGAGTGCAGCTTACACGATGATGCCGGCGAGGGGACAGCAAAGACCGGGCGAATCGTAGCTAGCAAGCGACATGCCCGCAAGCATACTGACCTAATATGGATTTGCAAGACGGGTGCGCCGCTTCGTAAGAACTCGGGAAAGTCGGGGTAGAAGCCGCGGCGGAAGGCGAAGCGGCCCGGGCAGTCGGCCGTCCTTGCCTCCGCCCGCTGCGCACCCGTGCGTAAACCAATTTTGGAGTCGCTCATGAATTTGCCGAATCCACCGCCGCTTTCTCCCGCCCAACCACGCCTTGCCGCGCCGGGCGCTTTGTCCGGTGTTTTGTCCGGCGCAGTTGCTCGCCGCTGGCCAGCGCGGCGCGGACGGCTCGCCGGACCGACCAGGCAGCGCCCTTACAACCCGCAACCGGGGACGGCTATTCCCGCGGCAGGGCGGCGGTCAGGCGCGCTCATCGCGACGGCGGCGCTCGTCCTTTTGGCGGCGGCGTGGCCGGGGGAGGCGCGGGCGTTCTGCGGCTTTTTCGTCTCGGGGGCCGATGCGCAGCTGTACAACAACGCCTCGCAGGTCGCACTCCTGCGCAAGGGCAACCACACCGTCCTCACCATGTCCAATAACTACAAGGGCCCGCCGGAGGACTTCGCCATGGTGGTGCCGGTGCCGGTGGTGCTCAAGAAGGAGCAGGTCAAGACGCTGTCGCCCGACGTCTTCCGCCACATCGACCAGCTGTCGGCGCCGCGCCTTGTCGAGTATTGGGAGCAGGATCCGTGCAACCCCTACGCCGGGGCCGAGTTCACCAAGAGCAAGCGCGGCGGCGGCGGCCCGCCGGGCGTCGGCGCGGCCGGCGGCAAAGGCGGCTACGGGGTGAAGATCGAGGCCCAGTTCGAGGTCGGCGAGTACCAGATCGTCATCCTCTCGGCCAAGGACTCCACCGGTCTTGATCGCTGGCTGCGCGACAACCGCTACAAGATTCCCGCCGGAGCCGCCGCCGCGCTCGCCCCGTATGTGCGCGATCAGATGAAATTTTTCGTCGCCAAGGTCGATATCAAGAAGATCCAGCACGATGAGCAGGGCCTGGTCGTCCTGTCGCCGCTGCGCTTCGGCTTCGATGCCGCGGAGCTGCGCTTGCCGGTGCGCCTGGGGCTGCTCAACGCCGAGTCCAAGCAGGACCTGCTGGTCTACGTGCTGCACCCCACCGACCGCTTCGAGGCCGCCAACTATCCCAACGTCTTCATCCCGACCAACATAGAGGTCGCCGACTCGGTGCGCAGCAGCTTCCCCGCCTTCTACGCCGAGCTGTTCGACGAGACCCTGCGCCGGGCCAATAACCGCGCCGTCGTCACCGAATACGCCTGGCAGACCTCCGGCTGCGATCCCTGCCCGACCCCGCCGCTCAGCGAGAACGACCTTTACACTCTCGGCGACGAGCAGATCTTCCCCGGCAGCGACAGCAGCGGCGGCAGCAGCGGCGGCGCGGGCGGCAAAAGACTGTCGAGCAGCGGTCCCGCCGCGAGTTCCGGCGGCTTCTTCGGCGGCGGCACCTCCTGGGTCCTCACCCGCCTGCACACCCGCTACGACCAGCAGACCCTGACCGACGATCTGATCTTCCGCAGCGCCAAGCCGGTGGTCGGCGGCCGCGCCAACTGGAGCGGCGGGCTCGGCGATCAAGGCGGACGCATCGAAGCCTCGGGCCCCAACAACTTTCAGGGGCGGTACATCATCCGCCACTACTGGGAAGGGGCGCTGTCGTGCGACAAGCCGACCTACGGCATCTGGGGCGGACCGCCGGGCAGCAGCAGCGGCGGCGCATACAAGCCGGCGGCGCGGCCGGCCGGCAATCTGGCGGGCGCGGCGCGCGGCAAAGTAAAGCTCGGCGAAGTGGTGCAGTCACCGCTGCCGGAGCTTGGCATAAAGGGCGTCGCCCGCAAGCTGCGCAAAGGCGAGCCGCCAAACAGCCCGCCGGGCTGAATTTCCAGCGGGCACGCAGCGTCGATTCTGCAGACCGCTGGATTTGGATCCTCATCCGGACTGCAATCGATGGCGCAGCCGACGTTGTTGCCGATGTCGTTTTCCGGTCGTTTCCAAGATCTGCGGGCCGCGCTCAGGCGCTCAGCTTACTTAGCGATGCCGCCGCTGCTTGACACGGCGAGAGGATGCCGATTTGCTGGAACTCGGAATGCGTGCTCTGGCGATACAGCGCTGGCTGTTGGGGCTCCTTGTTTGGGGCTTGCTGGCGGCGCCTGGGCGCAGCGAAGCCAAGCCCGGCGTGAGCGCCCCCCCGCCGATCCAGGCGGTGGCGCCGCAGGTGCAGGTCGCCCCGTTTACGGCGCCGGCGGCGATGCCGGCGCTGGGAGAGGAGCTCGCGCGCGCCCTGTTTGCCGCGCTGCGTGAGGCCAACATCCCGGCGCGCCTTGGCAAAACCGATGAAGGCAGCGCGATCAGCGGGCGGCTGGAAGAGATCTCGCAGGCGCAGGTCCGCCTGCACGCCAGCTATCGCGGCCACAGCGTGCAGTCGGTCGGCGATCTGGAACACCTGGACGATCTGGTCTATGCGGTGTTCACCCAGCTCCGCCCACGCCTGCAGCCGCTGGTGGAATCCGGCGACAACCGCACCGGCGCCCTGACCCGGCCCGACCCGGGCGCAGCAGGGAGTCACGCCGCGCCGGCCGGCGCACCTGCACCCACCGAGTCGCCGCCGGCGGCTCTGGCGGTCCTAAACTCCAAGTCTGCGTCCGCCGACCCGGTCCAGGCGGTGGTCCAGGCGTCTCTGACCACCGCGGCGCGCGCGCCCGGCGACCGTGAGCCGAAGACGGCCAAGCGCTCGGCCAAGGAGCTCGTCTCAGAGCGTAACAAAGATCAAGATCCCGCTCACGACAAAGACCACGACAAGCAGTCGTCCCGCGGCGCGGCGCGGACTTCCGGCGGCAAGGACGCGGCCGGCCCGGACCCCGGCAGCAAAGACGCAAGCCCCGCCCCCGAGCGCGCCAGCCGCTCCGATACGTATGCGCTTGCCGTCCCGCGCACCTCCGCCGCGACCCCCAGCGAGCCGGGACCGCCGGCCGCTGTAACCGCGGCGCGGCCGCCCGATCCAAACAGTCTGCCGCCGGGCGCGGAAACCAGCGCGGCCGGAACCCGAAATCCGCCGGGCGCTCCTATCGCCAGCCCGCGGCCGACCCCGCAGCCTTTTGCGTTCGATCCCCGCCGGCCGCGCGTTGCCGTGCACGTGGTCGGCGAGCCCCTGGCGCGGGTCCCGCCCGGATACTATGGCCTTGGCACTGTAGGGCAGCAGACCCTCATCAGCTACCTGCAGCAGCGCTGGCGCGTTCCCGCACTCGGCAGCCGGCTGGTCGGACTGACCGGCGGCCTGCCGGCGCTCGATCAGTCGCTGCGGCTCGGCGCCCGGCATACGCTGATGGCGCGCCTGGACTCGCTGACCCTCTCCTCTTCGCCGGTGGTAAGTCCGGGTCTGGGCCCCGCGGCGGCGGCCGGCGGGACGCTCTCGGGCCGCATTCACGTCGTGCTGCTGCTCGACGGCAAGCTGCTGCTCGACCGCAGCATCATGATGCCCCCGACGCTCATCCTCGCTTCGGAGACCCCGGCCCAGGCTTATAGCCGCATCCTGTATGCGGCGATGGACTCGGTGGCAAGCGAGTTCTATGCTCGCCTGGTCCAGCCGCCGGGGTAGAAGTAGCATAGCCGCGCCTAATCAAATTACCTAATTAAGTTAGAAGAAGCGCCGCCCTGGAGTCGCTGCGAACTCCGTTTTAAACTTCGCGGCGAGCTGTGGTAAGCCCGTGGATCTGATTGACGAGCCCGTAAAGCTTGGCTTACGATGTCACACGCGAACAGGTGTAACTTTGGGCGCTGTGCTGGGGTCTATCTTCTGAGGAGCGCGCGTGCGACTACCGACGCCATTCGGAAAATATCTGCTCCTCGAACGCATCTCGGTGGGTGGCATGGCCGAGGTCTTCAAAGCGAAGGCCTTCGGCGTCGAAGGCTTTGAGAAGATCATCGCCATCAAGAAGATCCTGCCGTCGATGGCCGAGGATG
>CALFML010000407.1 GCA_937879845.1 uncultured Myxococcales bacterium | reverse complement strand
CGAGATACATTGGCGTGACTGGAGTTCAGACGTGTGCTCTTCCGATCTCCCAAAGAGGCCCCGCATCATGGCAGAGATCCACCACCCCGACGGCCGCGTCGAGCTGGACGCCGCCTGTCTGCAGACGCTGAAAGAAAGCCCGCTGTATAACCCGGACCTCGCGCCGGTGCCGCTGGCGGAGCGGAAGTGGTCCACCTACAACTTCGCCGCGCTGTGGATCTCCATGGCCCACTGCATCCCGACGTACATGCTCGCCTCGGGCCTCATCGACAGCGGCATGGCGTGGTGGCAGGCGCTGTTCACCATCCTTTTGGGCAACACGATCGTCCTTGTCCCGATCCTGCTCAACAGCCACCCCGGCACCCGCTACGGCGTGCCGTTCCCAGTGCTCCTGCGCAGCAGCTTCGGCACCTACGGCGCCAACCTCCCGGCGCTCATGCGGGCGGTGGTCGCCTGCGGCTGGTTCGGCATCAACGCCTGGATCGGCGGCGCGGTGCTAAACACCTTCTTCACCGCCGTGTTCCCGGGCTGGCCGCAGGCCCTGGGCAGCGCGCCCATCGGCGGCTACCTCGGCTCGCAGTGGCTGAGCTTCTTTCTGTTCTGGGGCCTCAACATCCTGGTCATCTACCGCGGCATGGACCTCGTGCGGCGGCTGGAGAACTTCGCCGCCCCGTTCGTCCTTATCATGGCGGCGGTGCTCCTAGGCTGGGCGGTGTGGCGGGCGCACGGCCTTGGCCCCATCATCGATCAGCCGGGGCGGCTGTCCGGCGCCGCGTTCTGGAAGGTCTTCCCCCTGGCGCTCACCGGCATGGTCGGCTTCTGGGCGACGCTGTCGCTCAACATGCCGGACTTTACCCGCTACGGCCGCAGCCAGCGCGAGCAGATGCTGGGCCAGGCCGTCGCCCTGCCGACCACCATGCTCGGCTTCTCCGCCATGGCGGTGATCATCACCAGCGCCACCGCTGTCATCTTCGGCCGCGTCATCTGGAAGCCGGAGCTGCTCATCGGCGAGCTCAAAGAGCCGCTGTGGGTCGGCCTATCCGCCCTCACCCTGGTCATCGCCACCCTGGCGGTCAACATCGCCGCCAACGTCGTCTCGCCGGCCAACGACTTCGCCAACGCCTGGCCGCGCCGCATCACCTTCCGCCGCGGCGCCCTGTGCACCGGGGTCCTCGGCATCCTGTTTATGCCGTGGAAGCTGACCGAGGACGCCCACTCCTACATCGTCAACTGGCTGGTCCTTTACTCCGGGGGCCTGGGCTCGGTGGCGGCGGTGATGATCGTCGACTACTGGGTCATCCGCCGCGGCGCCCTCAAGCTGCACGACCTGTATCTTCCCGACGGCGCCTACCGCTATAGCAGCGGCTGGAACCTGCGCGCCGTCGCCGCCACCGCGCTCGGCTGCGCCCTTGCCTGGGGCGGGCTCGTCATCCCGGCGCTGCGGCCCTTGTTCGACTTCTCCTGGTTCGTCGGCTTCGCCGCCGCCGGCATCGGCTACTTTGCCCTGATGAGCCAGCGCTGACGCAAATTCACGGCCGGTCCGAGGTTGCGGGGATTGCCGCCCGTGCGGCGTCCGCGCTACATTGGGGCGCGTTGGAGACCAACCTATGGGATTTCTTGATCTTTTCCGACCGAAGTGGAAGCACAGCGACCCCAGTGTCCGCCTTGAAGCGGTCAAAAGCTTCACCACCGATGACGCGGCGCAGCTGGCGCAGGTGGTGCGGCAGGATCGCGACCCGCGGGTGCGGCGCGTCGCCTTAAAGAAAATCGACGACCCGGAGCTTCTCGGCGAGCTGGCGGAGCGCGACCCCGATGAGGGCCTGCGCCGCGACGCCGCCGAAAAAGCCGGCGAGCTGCTGCTCGATGCGGCGCTGGGCCAAGACGATGAGTCGCGGGCGCTCACCGCGGTGGGCCTGCTCAGCGGACAGCGCATCCTGGCCGACGTCGCCTGCCGCGCCCACTTCGACACCGTGCAGAAGCAGGCCCTGGGCCGGCTGACCGAGGACAAGTGGCGGGCCGAGGTCGCCCGCCGCAGCAGCGACTCCAAGCTGCGCGTCCACGCCGCCGAGCAGATCCGCGACCCCGAGGTGCTGCGCGAGCTGGCGCAGAGCGACGCGGTCAAGGAAGTCGGCCTGCTGGCCCTGGGCAAGCTGCAAGACGCCGCTTCTTTGGAGGCCGTCCTCAAGCGCGCCAAGACCAAGGCGGTGCGGGCGGCGGCCAAAGAGCGTCTCGCCGTCCTCGCCCCCGCCGCCCCGGCCGCCGCCGGTGCCGCCCCGGCCGCCAGCGCCAAGGGGCAAGCCGCCGCCTTTGCCGCCGGTCCGCGGGAGCAGCTGTGCCAGCGCCTGGAGGCCGCGGCCAAGACGCAGGACTTCGAAGACGCGGCGGGCCTGCTCGCCGGGCTGCGCGAGAAGTGGCAGGCCCTGGGGACGCTGCCCTCCAGCGATCCGCTGCAGAAGCGCTTTGAGCGGGCCGCGGCGCGCTACCATGAGCGCCACGACGCCTTCCTCAAGAAGCAGCAGAAGAGCAAAGGCGCCCAGCACGCCGCGCCGCCGGCCAAAGAAGAGCCGCGCGTCGCCCCGGCCCCCGCCGCCCCGACGCCGCCGACGCCGCCGACGCCGGAGGAGCTGGCCCAGAAGGCCGCCGCGGCGGAGCGCCGCGCCGCCGAGCTTTTGCAGAAGCAGGCCGAGGCGCAGCAGCGCGAGGCGGAGCACCAGCGGCGCGAAGCCGCCCGTTCGCTGCGCGAGGCGGAGCGCAACCAGCGCCAGGCCGAGCAAGCGGCGCTCTTGCGCGCCGAAGAAGAGAAGCGCCAGGCGGAGCAGAAGGCGCGCAGCGAGCAGCAGCAGAAAAACTTCCAGCGCCTGGAGGCGGAGTGTCAGAAGCTGGAGGCGCTCACCGCCCAGGAGGATCTGACCCTCAAGAAGGCGGATCAGGCGCTCAAGGCGGCGCACGAAGTCGTCGTCGCCTGCAACCCCCTCCCGCGGGAGGGGGCGAGCAAGCTGCGCGAGCGCTACGACGCCGCCCGCGCCAAGCTCGTCATCCGCGTGCACGAGCTGCGTGAGGGCGAGGACTGGAAGCGCTTCGCCCAGGTGCCCAAGCTCCAAGCCCTGTGCGAAAAGGCCGAGCTCTTGCTCAGCGCCTGCGGCCAGGAGGGCGTGGACCTAAAGGACGTCGCCGGCTACCTCAAGGAGCTGCAGGCGGAGTGGAAGACCGTCGGCCCCGCCCCCAAGGAGAAGTCCGAGGCGCTGTGGCAGCGCTTCAAGGCCACCACCGATCAGGTCTATGAGAAGACCCGCGTCGCCTCCGACGAAGAGCGGGCGCAGAACCTCAAGAAGAAGGAAGATCTGGTCGCCCGCGCCGAGAGCCTGGCCCAGAGCCTGGCCACCATCACCGACTGGAAAGCCGCCGCCGAGACGGTCAAGACGCTGCAGGCCGACTGGAAGGCCACCGGGCCGGCGGCGGCGGCGATGCGCGAGCAGGTCGATGCCCTGTGGCAGCGCTTCAAGACCGCCTGCGACGCCTTCTTCGAGCAGCGCAAGGTGAACTACGCCGAGGCGCAGGAGGACCGGGCGGAGAACCAGCGCAAGAAAGAGGAGCTGTGCATCCGGGTGGAGCGGCTGCGCGGCTCGACCGACTGGAAGGCGACCTCGGAGCTCATCAAGGGCTATCAGGCGGACTGGAAGGCCCTGGGGCCGGCGCCCAAGGAGCACAACGAGGCGCTGTGGCAGCGCTTCCGCGGCGCTTGCGACGGCTTCTTCGAGAAGCGCAAGGCGGCGTTCGACAAGCTGGATGAGGAGCGCCTCGGCAACCAGAAGAAGAAAGAGGCGCTGTGCGAGAAGGCGGAGGAGCTGGCCAAGCGCGACGAGGTCGAGCCGGCCGACGCCGAGGCGGAGTGCAAGCAGCTGCAGCAGGAGTGGCGGCACATCGGCCCCGCGCCCAAGGACCAGGCGGAGGTGCTGTGGCAGCGCTTCCGCGCCGCCTGCGATCAGGTCTTCAACCGCGGCCGCGCGGCGGTCGAGATTCCCCCCGAGCTGGCCCTAGGCAGCGACGGCGGCAAGTTCGCCAACAAGCTGCCGCTGTCCGGCCTTTTAGAGAAGATGCAGGCGACGGCGGCGGACAAGGAGCCGGCGGCGGCCAAGCCGGCGGCCAAGGCCGAGGCGGCGGCGCCGGCCTCGGGCGTCTCGCCGAGCGCGGTGTCGGGTTCGTGGGAGAGCGCGGCCAACTCCGGCTGGGAGGACATCGACCAGATCATCAGCTCCGGTCAGACCCCGCAGCCGGACGAGCCGAGCAAGTAGCCCCGCGCCCAAGCTCCGGCGCTGCCCGCGGCGGCACCACCGGTCCCCGTCTCCCCCGTCCCTGCAGGAGCCCGCCATGGCCTCCCCCGCGACCGCTTCCCTCCCCGTCGAAAGTCCCCATCCCCCTGGGCCGCTCACCCGCTTGCGGCAGAGGGGGGAGGCGGGCGCTACGCCGTCGCCCGTGCCCGCGCCCGCGCCGTCTCCGGCAAGCGCCGCAAGCGGAGGATGGCAACCGGCTGCCGCGGGCCCCAGGCAGCTGTACGTCTGGCGCAGCGCGGCGCTCGCCCTGCTCGGGCTCACCGGGCTTCTCGGCTGCAAAGATCCGGGGCCGGACCGCCCGGAGCCGGCGGTCGCCGCGGCCAACCTCTCCGCCCAAGGCGAGGCGCTTTACACGGAGCTGTGCTCGGTCTGCCACGGTACCGCCGGACAGGGCATCACCGGTCCCAAGCTGCGCGACTGGCAGCGCGGCGCCGACGAGCTCACCCGCATCATCCACGACCGCATGCCGCCCGGCCGCCCCGACCGCTGCACCGGCCGCTGCCCGGAGCGCATCGCCGCCTACATCCTCTCCGGCTTCGCCCCCGCCGCCCCCCAGTGCGACGACAGCGCCGGCAACCCCGGCCCGCGCCAGCTGCGCCTGCTCACCCGGCGCGAGTACCAGAACACCGTCTCCGACCTCCTGGGCCTGCCGCCGCCGCAGACCTGCCCGCCGACGAGCTTCGTCTACGCCCCCGGAGCGCGCACCCTGCGCAGCGTGCACGTCGCCGGCAGCTTCAACGGCTGGCCCAAGACCATCGCCGACGGCGGCTTCGCGCTCACCTACGCCGCCGACCGCAAGCAGTGGGCCCTGTCGCAGAAGCTCCCCGTCGGCACCCACACCTATAAGCTCGTGCTCGATGAGTCGGAGTGGCTCACCGATCCGGCAAACCCCAACACCCAGCCCGACGGCTTCGGCGGCCAGAACTCGGTCCTGACCGTCCCCTGCGAGGCCGGCACCACCCCAGCCGACCCCACCGCCGACCTGCCCGCCGACTCCCGCCCCGAGGACTTCCCCTTCGACGACCACGCCCAGGCGCGCATCGTCACCTCCGTCCACGCGGAGGAGTACCGCAAGGCGGCGCGTCTCCTGGCGGAGCGGGCGGCGGCGAACCTGCCGGCGCTCGTGCCATGCGATCCGAGCGGTTCAAACGCCGCGGCGTGCGCCGAAAAGTTCGTCCAAAGCTTCGGCCTGCGCGCCGTAAGACGCCCGCTCACCCCGACGGAGGTGCAGCGCTACAAGACGCTGTTGCTCGGCCGCAAGACCTTCACCGACGGCGTCAAGGCCGTCGTGGCGGCGCTCCTCCAGAGCCCTGGCTTCCTCTACCGCTCCGAGCTCGGCGATCGCCAGCCCGACGGCACCTACCGCCTCACCGGCTACGAGGTCGCAAGCGCCCTGTCCTATCTGTTCTGGGGCACCATGCCCGATGCGGCTCTGTTTACGGCTGCCGCGGCGGGAAAGCTCAGCGATCCCGCCGACATCGCGGCGCAGGCGCAGCGGCTCGGCGCCGACCCGCGCAGCCGTCCGCAGCTCGCCGCCTTCGCCATGCAGTGGCTCGGCGCCGACGCCATCCTCACCAGCGCCAAGAGCCCGGACCTGTTTCCGGAGTTTACGGCTGCGGTGCGCGCCGACCTGGTCGCGGAGACGCAAAAGTTCGTCGCCGCCGTGGCTTTTGACGGTAGCGGCAGCCTGGACGAGCTGTGGACTGCCGACTACAGCTTCGTTAACGAATCGCTGGCCCGCATCTACGGCATCGCCGGGGTGACCGGACCACTGCTGCAGCGCAAGACCTACGCGCAGCCAAGCCGCGCCGGGCTCCTGGGGCATGGCAGCGTGCTCGGCAGCTCGGCGTACTCGGATCAGACCTCGCCGATCCGCCGCGGGGTGCTCATCCGCCGCCGTCTCTTGTGCCAGGAGCTGCCGGTGCCGCCGCCGGGCGCCGGCGGCGTACCCAAGGTCGACCCCGGCGCCACGACCCGCGAGCGCTTCCGCCAGCACTCCGACAACCCCTTCTGCCGCAGCTGCCACGGGCTCATCGACGGCGTCGGCTTCGGCCTTGAGCGCTTCTCCGCCATCGGCGGCTACCGCGACCACGAAAACGGCCTGCTCATCGACGACAGCGGCGACCTCAACGACCGCGAAGCCCTGGGCAGCGGTGTAAGCGCCCCCTACCAAGGCGGCGCCGCCCTGGGCCAGCAGCTGGCAAAGTCCCCGCGCGCCCAAGCCTGCTTCGTCCGCCAGTACCTGCGCTTCGCCCGCGGCTACAACGAAGACGTCGCCGAAGACCTGTGCACCCTGCACCGCCTGGTAAAAAACTTCCAAGCAAGCGGCCGCCGCATCCCCGACCTCATGGTCGCCGTCACCGCGAGCCCGGACTTCGTCATCCGGCGCTGATCGAATGCCGCCATCACAGCCTCGCCATACCCTGCTCCCGGCATTGCCACGCATTAGTCGCTGAAATATGGTGAGGACCGCACTGCGAGGACACGCCGATGAAAAACCTCAGCCTCCATGTCACCGTGCCGTCTGACCGGCGGCTGGTTATTCAGCTTCCCGAGGACATCGAGCCGGGGGATGTGCGCCTGCTGGTCATCCAGGGGCCGCGACCGCGCGACAAAAAAGCGGAAGAACCCGACCCGCTCGCCTGGATGCCGCAGTTTCACCTGACGCGCTGGCCCAAAGACTTCCCAATGCGGCGTGAGGACATGTATGACGACGACGGTCGCTAGCCGGATCTTTGTCGATACCAATATCCTCGCGTCGGCCATGCTGCCGGAGTCGCCGCGCTACTTCCACGCTCGCGGCATGCTGCGGCGACTCGCCGAAGAAGACGCCGAGGTCTGGATCAGCCGCCAAGTAATCCGCGAGTTCCTGGCCACGATGACCCGATACGAGCCACTCTGGAGCGATGTGTCTCGCGGTGCGCTCATCGACTCCGGTCGTACCCTGGAGCGGCACTACTGCGTCGCCGAGGATCTCCCGCTGGTCGCCGAGCAGCTCTATTTCCTGTTAGGTCATATCCCGACCGGCGGCAAGCAGGTCCATGACGCGAACATCGTTGCGACCATGATCGCCTACGATGTTCGCTCTCTCCTTACGTACAATCTCGCCGACTTCAGGCGCTTCGGCAGCTTCGTCGAGATCAGCGACAACATCTAGTTTGCGGCCGCCCGCCAAGCGCCCGCCGTGCAGGAGTCCGCGATGAGCCGAAACGCTTTTGCCCGCCGTCAGTTCATAAAAGCCGTGGCCGGCGGTGCCCTGGCGCTGCCGTTTTATCAGCTGGTCGATAAGAGCCTGCGCCGGGCCGTAGCCGCGCCCAAGGGCGGGGCGCGGCGCTTCATCGTCTTTTACTTCCCCGACGGCGTCGCCGGCATCGGCGCCGACGGCAGCCCGAGCTTGTGGGACCCGACCGGCGCCGAGCGCGGCTTCGTCCTTGGCGACCAGCTGCAGCCGCTCTCGGCGCTGCGCGACCAGTGCGTGTTCTTGAGCGGCCTGAGCATGGGTCCGACCGACAGCGGCAGCCACCCCGGCGGGGCCAAGAAGCTGCTCACCGGGGTGGACGGCGGCGGCGGTGAGTCCATCGACCGCTTCCTCGCCCGCACCGCCGGCGCCGGCGCACCGTTCCGCCACGTCTACCTCGGGGCGATGGCGACCCAGAACAGCGCGTCGGGCGACAAGCACATCTCCTACGTCGGCCCCGGCACCACCGCCCCGCCGGAGGATAAGCCCTGGCTGGCGCTGGCGCGCCTGTTCGGCACGACCCCCGGCAGCGGCGGCACCGGCATGGGCGACAGCGACGAGGCGAGCGTCATCGACACCGCCCTCGCCGACCTCAACGACCTGCGCGGCCGCCTCGGCGACACGGAAAAGGCCAAGCTCGATCTGCACCTTGGCGCCCTGCGCGAGGTCGAGCAGCGCGTCAAAGGCCTCCGTCCGCCGCCGAGCTGCACCGACCCGCGCCTCGACACGGCGGGCCTTTCCGACGACAACGTCTTTGATCCGGCGCAGTTCCCCAAGATCCTGCGGGCGCAGACCGACCTCCTGGTCCAGGCCATGGCGTGCGGGCTCACCCAGGTCGGGGTGCTGCAGAGCTCCATGCACACCTCGGAGCTCATCATGAGCCGCTTCCCCGGCACCGAGATGTACGACGCCCACTTCGACATGCGCAGCCACCAGGCCTCGCACTACGGTCCGAGCCACGATCCCGGCAAGCGCGAGTTCCACGACTACGTGCTGCAGCGGCGGTGGTTCATGGCGCAGCTCGCCTACCTTTTGGAACAGCTCAAGGCCCGGCCGGAGGAAGACGGCACCATGCTCGACTACACCCTGGTCCTTGCCTGCAGCGAGATCTCCGACGGCAACACCCACAGCCACGACAACATGCCGCTGCTCCTTTGCGGCGGGGCCGGCGGCGCCCTGTCCCCCGGCCGCCTGCTCCGCTACCCCGGCCGCCGCCACAGCGACCTGCTCGTCAGCATCGCCCACGCCATGAACCAGCGCATCCCCAGCTTCGGCCAGGCCAGCACCGGCCCCCTCCCCGGCCTCCTGTCCGGCTGATCGCAGGGACGGGGGAATCGTTCCCGCGCATGCAGTAACCATTTTTGCTCGCGCCGCGGACGTTCCGTCTCTGGCTACCGCTACGGCTGCTCCGGCCGCTACGATAGAAGCTCTGGCGGCTGCCGCGGCAGCTTGATGCGCAGGCGACACTCGCACCGCAGGAGCTACGCTGGTGCGGCTGGAATCATTCCCGGCACCGCAGCGCCCGAAGTTGCACTCGCTACTTTCCCTCCTGCTAGCGCTACAAGCGCGGTTGCCAACGCCAACGCCGCAACGCCGCGCCAGAATGCTCACGGCGCGTCCTACCGCAACCCTGGCGCGTGCTACCGAAGCTCCAGCGCGTGCTACCGCAGTTCCAGCGCGTGCTACCGCAGCCCCAGCGTCCGCTACCTTGGTCCCGGCGCTCGCTACCGCAGCGCCTGAACCGGATCTCGCAGCTCCAGCCGCTGCCGGTGCCACGACAGCGGCTTTGGCCGCCGTCGCAACACCCGGTGGCGCGGCAGCGGCGCGTGCGGAAGCCGCAGAGGCAGACGGGGATATGGTGCGGAAATGGCGACTAGGGGCGCGGCGGCGGGAAGCGGAGCTCGGTGCGGTAGATGCGGGTCTCGCCGACTTGGCCGTCGTGCCAGGAGAGGTTGGCGTTAGCGGGGTCGTCGAGCGGCGAGCTGTAGTTGTAAAGGATGATGTGGCCGGGGTCGGCGTCGTCGCGCAGCAGGGCGGGGAAGCAGGTGTCGCCCCAGCCGGGGACGTCGACGACGTGCTGCAGGCGCAGGGCGCTTTGGTCGAGCCGCCACAGGCTGCAGCGCTTGGGGTTGGCGGAGTAGTCGGCGAGGTTCTTCAGCGTCTCCTGCGCCGACCAGGGGAGGCCGGGGACGAGCTCGTAGTCGCCGGTGTCGGTGACGTTGCGGCGGGCGATGAGGTAGATGTCGCCGCCGTAGGTGAAGGTGATCGGCGAGTCGTACTTCTTGGGATCGTGGACGCAGCTCCAGCTGCCGAGGTCCGCGGCGGCGGCGCGGCAGATCTTGCTGCCCCAGCCGGTGCTGTCGCCGGGCTCGTTGCGGGTGACGGCGTACAGGTCGCCGCCGGCGCCCAGCTCGAAGTCGGTCTCGGAGCCGCCGCCCGACTCGACGACGCCGCTGCCGGCGACCGGGTTCCAGGTGAGGCCGTCGTCGCTGCGCAAGAAGGTGAGGGCGATCGGCAGGCCGGTGAAGTCGTAGATGTGCTCGCCGTTGCGGTAGGTGACAAGGTAGGCGGTGCCGTTACGCTCCTTGGCCCGCCACGGGATGTAGGGCTCGTCGGGCTTGTAGAAGCCGGCGGGCGGCGACCAGCTGGCGGGGCCGCGCCGCTCGCTGACCACCATGCCCTGGGGCTCGAAGCTCAGGGGGCTCTGGCCGAGCTTGGCGAAGTAGAGGAAGAGGCGCCCGCGGTAGGACAGGAAGCGCGGCTCGCGCAGGTCGGTGCCGAGGTTGAACTTGGCCTCGAAGTCCCAGGTCTGTTCGTCGCGGGAGCTGAAGATGAGGAGGTTGCTGTCGGGGGAGGCGAAGTGGTCGTGCGACAGCCGGCTGGCGAGGTAAACGCGGCCGTCGTGGCGCACCACGTCGAGGTTGTTGTTGGAGCGGGCCGACAGGGCGGCGCGCAGATCGTGGTACTCGCGCGGCAGGCCGGCGCTGGGGACGATCTGGGTGGTCATCCCGATCACCGGGACGGCAAGGGGCTGGCTGCTGTCGTCTTTGGGCTTAGGCGGGTCGGCGCAGGCGGCCCAAAGGAGCGCCAGGGCGGCAAGGGGAGCGCAGCGCGAAACGGGGGTCGGGAAACGAGGAGGGGTCATCGGCATGGGCGGAATATATTCCGCCGTGCCCGAAGGGGGGCGTTGCAAGGAGCCTTGGACGGCACGAGCGCCGCGTTCCTGCCGCCGATGGAGTTCAGCTGGCCCGCGACAGCACGAGCGCCGCGTTTGCACCGCCCTGGGCGAGCGCCGGGACAAGGACATGGCGCAGCGGCGCCACCGCCGGCTGCGGCTGTAAGATCAGGCCGGGCAGCGCGGCGTCCGGGTCCGGCTCCCGGCACAGCAGGGTGCCGGGCAGCATCTGCTCCTGCAGGGCGTAAAGGGCCGCGGCGAGACGCAGGCCGGCGGAGGTCTGCCACTCGCCGCACTGTCCGAGGACCGAGGCGATCGGCACGCGCTCGGCCTCAGCTCCCAGGGCCTGGCGCAGCGCCTGGGTCTCCAGCCCGTCGAGCTTGGTGCCGTTGCCGCTGCCGACGATAAAGTCGAGATCCTGGGGGGCGAGGCCGGCGGCCTGCAGGCAGGCCTTGATCGCTTGCGCCGCGCCGGCGGTCTGCGCCGGATCGCCCGGTGCCGGCCAGCCGAGCCGCGGCCGCTGATCGCCCGCCCGTCCGACCCCGGAAATCGCCGCCAGGGGACGGACGCCGTGGCGGGCGGCGTCGCGCGGCCGCTCTAGGAGCAGCATCACCGCCCCTTCACCCTGGGCAAAGCCGCGGCGCCGGCGATCATAAGGGCGCATCGGCGGCAGCTCATCGGCGCCCGGAGCCCCGCTTTGGGCGATCCCGCCGAGCCGCTCCGCGGCGTGCTGCAGGTAGCCGGACAGCTCGTCGCAGCCGCCGCACAGGACGGCGTCGGCGCGATCGCACAGCAAGAGATCCACGGCGGTGGCCACCGCCTCATGCACGGAAAGATCGCGGTGGTTGACCGTGATGTTGCCGCCCTGGAGCTGCAGCTCCATCGCCACGATCGCCGCCGCCGTGTTCATCACCGTGTAGGGAAACAGCGCGGGCGAGGCGGCGGCGAGGCCGCCCTTTATGTAGCCGGTCTCAAACTCCAGGGTCAGGTCCAGCGTGCCAAGGCCGGTGCCAAGGACGATCGCCACGCGATCATGGCCGTAGCGGGAAAAGGCGCTGGCCAGCGCGGCGGACGCCCCAGGGGATGCGCCGGCGGCGGCAGTAGGAGCGGCAGCCGGCGCAGCGGCGGCGGCGCCGGCGGCACCGGCGGCACCGGCGGCACCGGCATGACCTATACCGAGCGCCTCTTGCGCCGCGACCACGCACATCTGCGCCAAGCGCGGCATGCGGCGGCGGCGCCCCGCATCGATCGCGGCGGCGGCGCCGAAATCCGCGATGCGGGCCGCAAACGGGGGAAATTCAGGGGCGGCTTTTTTGGGCAGGAGCTGGCCCAACGCGGCATCGCGCCGCAGGGCGCCGCGGCCGCTGCGTAGCGCGGCATAAAATTCCTTTTGCCCAACCCCGACCGGCGTGACCAGACCGACCCCGGTGA
>CALFML010000406.1 GCA_937879845.1 uncultured Myxococcales bacterium | reverse complement strand
CTCAAGAGCCAGGGCGGCCGGGCGCTCGGCGGGGCGATCTTCAACCTGAACGGCACCGTCTCCATCTACAACAGCACCCTGGCCTACAATGCGACGCGGCTCGGCAATAACATCGTTGGCGACAGCCCGGCGGCGCTGGCCCAAGGCGGCGCGATCTACAACCTGTCGCTAGGCCAGAACCCGCCGCCTGCCGTGCTGCACCTTGGCAACAGCATCCTCTCCAACACCCTGTCGGCCGGCTCGACGTTGGATCTGGTAAACGACAACCAGCAGGGTAAGACCACCGCGACTCTCGACAGCAGCGGCCCGAACCTGGTGATGGCTTGCAACTTCTGCGATAACCCGCAGCTTGTCGGCAGCCTGCAGTTTATCGTCAAGCAGGACCCGATGCTGGAGACCCTGGCGGATAACGGCGGGGCGGCAGAGACGCTGGCCCCGGGGCCCGCCAGCCAGGCGATTGGCCGCGGCGATCCTGCGCTCTGCACCGGAGCCCTGGTCAACGGCCTGGATCAGCGCGGCCTGTCGCGTCCTCCCGCCTGCACGCTGGGCGCTTACGAGGCGACCTCCGAAGACGACGCGGCCCCGGGCGGCTGTCAGTCCCTCCCCGGCCGCCGCGGCGAGCCGGCGAGCGCCGGCGCCCTGCTTGCCCTCTTGGCGCTGGCGGCATTTGCTTCCTATCGCCGCCAGCGCACGGAACAAAACTAAACCGCGCCCCAGTTGAACCCCGAAGTTACTGCCCAAAAAGCGGGTGGCCCCGGAGGCGGGGGCCCTGCTGCGCCAGCAGTGGGGTGCCGGAGGTGACAGGACCCGCGGCGCAGCCCGAAACTGCAGGTCTTGTGTAAGGCGAGGTTTAATTGCACCCGATGCAGTACTAAGGTGTTGGGGACAGCTTCGGCGAGACGACCTCCAGCCGCTGCGGCTGGGGTATGGCGATGAGCAGCGCCGCCCCCGCGGTCAGCAAAAGCCCGCTGCCGAGCAGCGCGCCGCCCACCGTCCCGGTGTCGTGGATCGACAGGCACTGACCCCCGGGCGTCGCCGGGGTGCCGACGCACGTGCCATTGGCCGCCAGCGCCGAGCCGCCAACGCCGACCAGGATCACGCCTGCCGCGGCGATGGCGGCGCCGGCGATGTAGCGCCAGCGCGGACGCGGCGGGCGGACAAGGCGCAGCACCGGCGCGGCGGCGGTCGGCGGCGGGACCGGCCGCAGCTCGATGGTGAGCGCGAGCTTGTCGTCCGCGGGAATCGTCACCTTGCGCCGCTCCGCCAGCCAGCCGGGCCGCCGCAGCTCCAGCTCCAGCGGTCCCGTCCAGCGACCCAGCTCCAGCGGGGTCAGGCCCAGCCGCTGCTCGCCGACCCAGACCTCGGCGCCGGTGGGCTTGGAATCGACGGCCAGCCAGCCGGACGGCCGCCGCCGGGCCTCGGCGATAAGCCCCGGCAGGGCGCGCTGGAAGGCCTCCGTCGCCTCTTTCAGGGAGCACTCGGACGGACAGCTGACCTCCGTGCGCGCGGCGAGCTCGCCGACGGCGGCGTGCAAGAGCTCCAGGCCGATCTTGCGTCCGGCATCGCTGCCGCCGTGTACCAGCACCCGCAGGGCGAAGTCGGCGCCGTTTTTTTGCGCCAGCTGCGCCTGGCAGGGCAGGGTATCCAAGCACCCCGCCAGGCTGTTGTCGCTGATGCTTTCCAGGGCAGCATCCCGCCGCAGCGGCGAGTAGTGCTCCGCCTGCAGCGCGCTGTCGATGGCGCGGGCGAGCTGCTTTTGCGCCTCGACAATGGGCCCCTGATAGTCATCGATGAGCAGCATCACCGGCACGACCGACAGCACGACGCTCTGGGTCTGCGCCGAGTAGCGCAGCTCGACGAAGCGGGCGGGCTTGATGGTGACCGTCTCCAGGTGCTGCTGCGCGCCGGCCTGCAGCGACACCTTGTGTTCGCCCGGCGACAGGAGCAGCGGCTGCGACAACGGCAGGCTGCCGCGGAGCCGCCCGTCCACGGCGACCAGCATGCCGACCTCACCGGAGACCTGCAGCTTGCCGTGCGGCGGGCGCGGCAGGCTGAGGATGCGCTCCGCCTCTTTTTGTTCGGGCGACTCGGCCGCCGACTCCTGCTGCGGATCGGACAGGTAGCGGCGCATCAGATCCTGCGCATCCAGCGTCCGTCCTTCGGCCTGCGCCAGCGCCCCCAGGTAATACAGAATCTCCGGCCGCGGCCACTTCTGGAACGATGCGGTGAGCGCCTGTCCGGCGTTGACGAAGTCGCGGTTGATGAGCGCCGCGATCCCCTGCTGCAGCCAGCGCTGCGCCGCTACCTGGGCCGCGGAGTGCTTGGTCTTGCCGGCCAACAGGTCCGCGGGCTCGGCTCCCATCACGACCAAGCCGAGGATCGCCGCGACCAGAGCCGAGAGCCGCGCGGCGCGCTGTGGATGCCCCATCTTGGCCAGTATGCACCCATGCGGGCCGCAAAAGCAGGGGTACTAGGGAAGGAGGAAATCCTCGACGACGGCCATGTGCTGCATGTTGAGGGCGGCGCTGTCGGTGGCTTTGACCGGGGCGATGTCGGAAAGCGGCGTGTAGACCCGGCTATCGACGACCAAGCCGGAGGCGAAGCTGCGTCCGCCGATGACGACGCTGGTCGCCAAGCTGCGCAGGCTCGGCGAGGCCATCACCCAGTCGTAGGCCTTGCTGCGCGAGGCGCTGGTGTTGACGTTGCCGGCGTTGTCGGCGGGGTAGGGCGCGCCGTTAGACACGATCTTGGACAGCGTCACCACGCAGGCCTCGGTGCGGCTGCCGGTGTTGAAGTCGCCGCCGATGACCAGATAGTCGCCGGCCGGCACGGTCTTTTCGATGTCGGCGACCAGGGCCTTGGCCTCGTTGTCGCGGTTGCTGGCGCTGGAGGTGAGAAGGTGGACGCTCACCGCCCAGAGATCCTTGGTGCCGGGGAGGTCGATGTGGGCCCAGACGAAGCTGCGGTTGGAGACGCTGGGGTCGGTCCACTTGCCGGCGGCGATGATGGGGTAGCGGCTGGCGACGCCGTTGGGAATCTGGGCGCCGGTCTCGCGGAAATAGGAATAGGAGCTGCCAAACGCGGTGTTGATGAAGCCGCGGATGGCGGTGTCGCTGTTGTCGCCGTAGTTGAACTCTTGGATGAGCGCGACGTCGGGCTGCAGGCCCTGGAAGATGCGCAGCCCTTCACCGGGATCGTAGGATTGCTTGTTGCCGGAGGTCGTGTTGGCGGCCATCACCCGCAGACGATGCGCTCCGCCGGCATCGACGCCCGTGGCCAAATCGCTGGCTCCGGCGTCTGCTCGCCCCAGATCCCCAGGCCCGGCGTCCGGGAGCCCGGCGTCCGCGGCTCCGGCATCGCTGGCTCCGGCGTCCGCGGCTCCGGCGTCCGCGGGTCCGGCATCGGCGCTGCCGGCGTCGGCGCTGCCGGCGTCGATGCTGCCGGCGTCCGCGGGTCCGGCATCGGCGCTGCCGGCGTCGGCGCTACCGGCATCCATGCGGCCCGCATCCACCGGTCCCGCATCCGCCGCTGCGAAGTCCGCTCGGGCGAGGTCGACAAGCCCGGCGTCCGCCCTTGCGAGATCGGCATCGCCCGCGTCCGAAACGCCGCCGTCATTGCCCAGAAGCCCGGAAGCGTCCATGAGCATCGACGACGGCGGATCAACTGCCCCGCTGCCATCGCCCGGGTGCTGGGTGCACGCGCCCGATAGCAGGACCGCAAACAGGAACGAGCCCCGCAGCCGCCGCGGGCCGCGCCGTAAACGCCAATCCGAGTCACGCCAGAATAAGCTCATGCTTTTTACCTCGCCTCTGGCAGGGGGTTTTTGCATCTCGGCGGCGCCCAGGCAACGAAGAATGTACGCAGCGAGAGTCGCGCGGTGCGCGTCCTGGCCGATTTCGTCCGTTCGGCGTCTCGGTGGACGATCCTGTCCGCAGCCGATCCGGTCGGATTCCTTCTTTTACGACGGCCCCGCCAGCGCACGCTCTGGCATGCTGGTTGCTCTTAACCGCAGTACTACTAACTTCGCTTTCGATGGAGGACTCTTATGACTAGCCAGCGCGTAAGCAAACTGCTCTGCACCGGACTTTTCGCCAGCTTGGTCGCCACGGGCGGCTGCGGCTCCAGCTTCGATGCCCTCAGCGGCGGTCCGTCCGGCGTCCTGGGCAACTCCGGCGGCGGCGAGTTCGGCGCCACTTCCGGCGGCGTCAAGGACCTGAACCAGGCGCGCGAGCTGGTCAAAAACGGCGTCGTGCCCCCCGCCGCGGCGATCCTGGTCGAGGCGGCGTTCGCCGAGCACGATCTGCCGCTGACCGGCCCCCCGTGCGCGACCGCCTTGTGCCTGCGCGGCGCCTTGGGAATCGCCCCGACCTTGGCCGGAGAGCCGTCGGGCTGGGTGCAGATCGGGCTGTCCTCCACCATCGATCCGGCGACCTTCCAGCGGCCTAGCCTCAGCGCCATCTTCACGGTCGATGTCTCCGGCTCCATGGGCTGGGAGTCCAAGGGCGGGAGCTATCCGAGCGCCGGCAACCTGGCCGACCACATCCTGCGGGAGATCGCGGCGCGGCTTGGGCCAAACGATCACGCGACGGTCGTCACCTATGGCTCCACCGCCAGCGTGGCGCTGGACGTGACGGCGGGCAACGACCCGCGCGTCCTATCGACCATAAACGGCCTGCACACCGACGGCTCCACCAACATGGAGGCCGGGCTGCGGGTGGCCTATGACATCGCGGCGCGGGAGCGGCAGAGCGGCAAGCAAGTCCGCCTGTTCCTGTTCACCGATGAGCAGCCCAACGTCGGCGCGACCACGCCCAGCGAGTTCCAGCGCCTGGTGCAGCAAGGGGCCGATGGCGGAGCCGGCATCACGATCTTCGGCCTGGGGCTGGGTCTGGGGTCGGAGCTGACCGAGGCCATGTCGCACCTGCGCGGCGGCAACGCCTTCTCGCTGAGCAAGCTGGAGCAGGTGCCGACGCTGTTTGAGCAAAGCTGGCCGTGGATGGCGAGCCCCATCGCCTACGACCTCAAGACCGAGCTGCTCCCGGCCGCCGGCTATTCCTTGGCGGATACGTACGGCTTTCCCGGTCAGGGGCTCACCGCCAAGCTGGATGTGAGCACCGTGTTCCTGAGCCGCAACAAGGGAGCGCTGCTGGCGCGGGTGAAGAAGACCGATGGCTCGGCCCCGACCGATCTCCGCCTGGACGGCGCGCTCAGCTATCAAAACCTCGACGGCAGCCCGTACACGCAGGCGCTCAACCTCGCCTACAACAACCAGCCGCTCGACGCCCGCGGCATGTACTTCGAGCAGCCGGGGGTCGGCAGCACGGTGGCGCTGGCGATTCTCATGTCGAGCCTGCACGAGGCGGCGTCGCACTACGGCGCCGACCCGGTCGGCGCGGAGAAGCTGGTCGGGGATGCGGTGACGCGCGCCGCCGCCGACCGGGCCAGCCTGGGCGATGCGTCCCTGGATCCGGACATTCAATTCGCCCGCGACCTCCAGGCTCTGATGCACGCCGGCGCCATGCAAGGCACGCTCTACGGCCAGTAGGCGGCGGCGTGCGCGTTCTACGGCGTGGGCGGCCGGCGGCGCAGCGCTTCCGCGACGAACTGACCCACGGCCCGCTCTCGCTCGCCCTCCTTGCCGCTTAGCGCTGCCGCGACGCCGGCGGCATCCTCCGCCAGGCGGTTTTGCGACATCTTCCACTTCCCTTGCAGCGACGTGATGGTGAGCTCGACGCCGATGATCGCCTGCAGCAGCTTATCGACATAATCGGCGGGCGCGTCGGCAACGGACCACGGACGGGGCTGCGCGCGCTCGAAGTGCGCGGACAGCTCGGTGACGATGGCAAGGACGCTCGCGGCGTCGTCGAAGGTGCGGACCGGGCCGCGGGCGTGCACCACCGCGTAGTTCCAGGTCGGCACCTGCCGCGGGTCGCGCTGCTTGCTGGGATAATACGACGGCGAGACGTACGAGTCCGGACCCTGAAAGCAGAGGAGCCCCTGCGCCCCGTCGAGGCTCCGGCCGTGCGGGTTGGCCCGCGCGAGGTGGCCGCGCAGCCGCGCCGGCGCGGTGGCGGTGGCCGGCTGCAACAAAAAGGGCAGGTGGCTGGCCTTTATTTCGCCATCATCGATGGTGAGCAGCAGTCCCAGGGGATGGCGGGCAATCAGCGCGGCCAGGATCTCAGGACGATCTTCGACAAAGCTCTGGGGCAGGTACATGGCTCTCCGATCATCGGGGCTTGCGCGCGGCCGTCAACAAAGCAGGGGCGATGCGGCCGGGCGCTGGGGGGAGAAGCGGTGCGGCGGCGATCGAAGCACCGCTTCCGGTAGGACGACAGCGACGAGGCTTCGCACTTTTCCGCCTGAGTGGGAGTTCTCCCGGCGGGTTCAGACTCGACCGGAAAAAACGCCGGTTTGGTTCTTCTTGTCCCACGCATGTTTCCAGGGCCCTACCAGATGCTACGCGCAGGTGGTGGGAAGGATGGGAAAGCTCCGCTGCCTCGGCATGGCGCCAGTTCCCGGTAGCCGCGCCCTGTGTCATACTACAGTGGAGAAATTCATGTCTGACGATCTCCCTCCGGGATCGCGCCGCTCCGCATCCCCTGGTAATGCCGCGCCGACACAGCCTCAGAATCGGGCCGGCGCCAGCGGTGGCAGGGATGCTGCGCCGCCGGATACTGCCGGCGGCACGCAGAACGCAGACTCCCAAGCCTGCTCGTTTCCCGATACGCTGCCAAGTCCCTCTGTCCCCAAGCCTGCGTCGTGGCAGGATGCGACCCTAGATGGACCGCCGCCCAATACCGAGGTCCAAGAAAGCCCGCCAAATCTCATCGGCACGGTCATCGCCGACCGCTACGAGGTCTTGGATAAGGTCGGACAAGGGAGTATGGGAGCGGTATATGTCGCACGACATAAAGCGCTGGGAAGCCGCTTTGCCGTCAAGGTGATGCTGCATGCCCGCGATGAGGAAGATTCCCGGCGCTTCCTCAGCGAGGCCCGGCTGGCCTCCAAGGTCAACCATCCCAACACGGTCTACATCGCCGATTTCGGCACGCTCCCAAGCGGTCGGTTCTATCTGGTCATGGAATTCCTGCGCGGCAGCACCCTGGCCGCGGTCATCAGCAAGGGCCCCATGCCGCCGGCCAGAGCGTGCGCCATCGCCGCGCAGATCGCGCACGGCCTGTCCGCGGTGCATAAAAAAGGAATCATTCATCGGGCCTGTTGACCGCGTCCCTCCTCGTCGCCGGGCCAGCCATCGGCGGGGGAGGCGGAAAAGCGGCGGAAACCGCGCTGTGTGATTTTACTCGCGGCGTAGCTGCTGCGCCAACTCATGCACCGCGGCGGTGAGCACCCCTGCGAACGTGCGAGTAAACGGACCCGCAAACCATCCCATCGGATGCCAGCGCGAAAACTCGAAATCGACGTGCCACGTCAGCTCGCACTGACCTTCTCCGCGCGGCTCCACCGTCAGCGTGCCCAGGTGCCCGCGGAGTCCGGGCATGCCTGCGGTGATGGTGTAGGAGAACGTGGAAGGCGCCTTGAAATCAGTAACGAGCTCTCTGATCGTCGACCACAGCGGACGCCCGGGAAACGATACTTCCCGCACCGCTCCTACGCCGCTCGGACTCGGCGCGCCGGGCGACAGGAGGCGCACGCTGGCGGCGCGGACCCAGGTGTGAGTCTGCGCGTGGTCGGAAATTCTATCCCAGACCCTCTGCGCCGGCGCATTGATCGCTTGGCTGACATGCACAGAGTGCGTCGGTTTCATATTCATAAAGTAACATCGGTCGAGTCTGCGCAGCTAGCGGCTTGATACGGGAGCGAGCAAGGCTTGCGCGCAGCAGGCAAGCCTTGCCTGGCGCGGCGTGCATCCCTTGCCCGTCTTTGCCGCCGGGATCGTATCCTCGTCGAGAACTCGGCTCCCTTGGGGCTGGCACGTCCCATGCTTTGGCTGCTTGGCATAACGCATCAATCAACGCATCGCCAAGCGAGGAGCCCTATCATGAACCGCATTACGAAGCTTGTTGCCTCCCTGACCCTAGCCGGCGCCGCTCTCGGACTATCGCCGAGCTCCGGTGCCGCCGATCCCGGACCCGGGTCTGGCCACGGCCATGACGATGATGCAGTGAGCAGCATGGTCTACATCGTCACCAACCCGAGCGGACCAAACGGCGTGGAGGCCTTCGAGCGCAACCGCATGACCGGCCGCCTCACCCGCAAGGACCGCTACCTCACCTCTGGCCAGGGCGACGCGAGCATCGGCGGCGCGCAGTCGCATGCGCTCGCCAGCGATGGTGAGCACCTGTATGTCGTAAACTCCGGCAGCGATGATATCTCCGCCTTCGCCATCCAGCGCGACGGCTCGCTGCGGCTCCTTGGGCGCACGGCGTCGCAGGGCCGGCGGCCGGTCAGCCTGGCTCTGCACGGGGATCTTCTGTACGTCGCCAACGAGGGCAACAATCCCTTCGTCCCCCCCGCGCTGCCCGGCAGCTACTCCGGCTTCCGCATCCGCCATGACGGTACGCTAAGCCCCATCCCCGGCTCGACCGTCATGCTGAGCGCCGGGGATAGCCCCGTCGAGATCATGTTCAACCAGAACGGCTCACGCGTTGTCGCCGCGCGCATCGGCACCGGAATCATCGACACCTTCCGCGTGGACAGCAAGGGACTCCTTGTGAAAAACGCGCAGCTCGCCGGTCAGCCCGCGATCTTCGGCGGCGCCGTCAGCCCCGTGCGTCCGGATCAGTTCTTCATGACCCTGGCTGGTCCGGTGGCGCCGGCCGTGACTTCCTACCGCCTGCAGGACTCCGGGCCGGCCGCGGTCGTGAGTACGGATACCAGCGCGGCGCTGGTCGATCCGTGCTGGGCGGTCACAAGTCCCGATGGCAAGCGCCTGTGGTCGTCGTCGTTTATTCCGCGCTCGCTCACCCTGTATACGGTGGATGCGGCCGGCCGCCTGAATCCGCGCAGCGCCAACACGCCGGCGGACAGCGGGGCGGGCTCGATCGACATTGCGCTCGATCCGGCGGGCAAGTTCCTCTACCGCCTCCGCGCGCTCAGCGTACCCATCCCCGGCGCGCCGGCGCTGCCGCAGATCGAGACCTTCCAGGTGACCGATGCCGATGCCAACGGCGGCCTGAGCCTGGTCCAGACGCTCGATCTGCCGGCGGACTTGAGCACTGCCAGCACGACCGGTGTGATTGCCGTAGACCTGTAAGCTCACAGGTCAAGCCCGCCAGCGAGCCCGCCAGCGAGCCCACTCGATCGCTTTTCATCGCCTTTGCGCCCTTCTGATTGAGTGCGCAAGCTCACTTTGCCCCGCCATCTTCCCCGCCGGCCACCCATAATCGCCACGTCTGATCCCCGGTTGTCATGATCCCGCCAAGCTGTGATACCCTGCCAGTAGGCACCCGGGGGAAGTAGCTGCCAAGCATGTCTACATGGATGGACATGAACCTAGGGCCGTCACAAAGACCCACATCTGCGCTTGAGCGGTTGCTTCCCGTGGTGCTTGGGAGAACTCGATGAGTCCGCGCCTTCCGACCATACTCCTAGTCGATGATGCCGCTACGCTCCGGCTCCTCATGCGCGGGCTGCTCGGACCTGATTATGGGTACCTGGAAGCAGACAACGGCGCCGTCGGCTTCGACTTAGCCCGGAGACACCTGCCGGACTTTATCTTCATGGACGTACAGATGCCCGGGGTCGATGGCATCGAAGGCCTGCGCCGGCTGAAGCAGGACATCGCCACCGCGACCATCCCTGTGGTCATGCTGACCACCGATGCCAGCCCCCAGCGGCGGGCGCAGTGCCGGGCGCTGGGCTGCGCCGAGTTTATGAGCAAGCCCGTCGATCGCGGAGCCCTGCAGTCGGTGGTCCGCCGGTATCTGCAGCGATGACCATGACCCGGCCGGCGCCGTCCGCAGAGTCCGCGCACAGCTTGATCCTGCGCTGCGCCGGCGTCACCTTGGCGCTGCCGCTTGCGCTGGTGGTGGAGGTCGTGCTGGTGGTCGCACCGGCGGCGCCGCTCTTGCGGATGCCGCGCTACTGTCTGGGCGTCATCGACTATCACGGGCAGCTGGCGCCGCTTATCGACTTGGCGGCGCGCCTGGGCCTTTCACCGCCGCGCACGACCCTGGAGCTAGCAGAGGGGCGGATCGTGATCCTGCGCGGGCGCTCCGGTCTCTTTGGCTACCTGACCGATGAAGTGCTGGAGCTCTGCGAGGCGCCGGTCGAGTCGCTGCCGGACGGGGAGCCCGGCAGCTCTGCGCTCCACGGTCATGCGGGCCTTGTCTGCGGCATGGTGCGCTATCGAGCCGATGAGACAGTGCCGCTGCTCGTGCCCGGGGCGCTGGTCCCCATTGTCGCCGGCGAGCAGCTGCGTAAGGCGGTGGCCGCGCTCACCGGCGCACCGGCAGCGATGCCGTCGCCGGCAGAAGGTCAGCGATGATCGGCGCCGCGCTGCCCAAGGAGCAGGAAGAGCTGGAGCTCATCTCCGGCCTTCTGGAGACGCACTTCGGGCTGCGCTTTACGCTGAGCAACCGCGACTTGATCGACAGCGGCCTGCGCGCACTCGCACAGAAACAGGGCTTGCCGCGCGGCGCGCTGATGCGTCGGCTGATAGCGGGCGATGCGGCGCTGCTCCACGGCCTTGTGACGAGCACCGTGGTCTCGGAGACCTATCTGTTCCGCCACCCCGAGCACTTCACCGCGCTGGCCCAGCACGTGGTTCCCGCCGCTCTGCGCGATGGCCGGCGTGAGCTGCGAGTGTGGAGCGCCGGCTGCGCCACCGGGGAAGAAGCCTACTCCCTGGCCGCAACCTTGCAGGCGGCGGCACCGCAGGTCGAGCTCGCGGTGCTCGGGACCGACGTGAACGAAGTCTCCCTGGCCGAAGCCGCCGCCGGCCGCTATGGCGCGCGCTCGCTGCGCGGCGAGCTGCCGGCTTGGGCGCTCGGCTGGCCGCGGCAGCCGGCCGCCATAGAAGTTCCGCCGTCCGTGCGCGCCGTCGTGCGCTTCCATCCTTTGAACCTGCACGCCGCGCGCTACCCCGATGAGCTTGTGCCGTTGGCCAGCTTCGACATCATTTTTTGCCGCAACGTCCTTGTCTACTTTGCCGCGGACGCCGCGCATGACGTCCTTATCCGCCTACGCGATCGGCTGCGCGAAGGGGGCTACCTGTTCATGGCGGCGCTTGATTACACCGCGTCGATTCCCGGACTCGTCCCCTGCGAGGTGGGCGGCGTTCCGGTGCTCCGCCGGGTGAGCCGAGCCGCACCGGCGGCGGCGGCGGCGGCGGCGGTGCGGCGGGCGCCGCCGGATCGAATGCAGGAGGCGAAGACCGCCGCCGACAGCGGCGACCACTCGCAGGCCTTCCGGATCATCCGCGATGCGCTGGCAACAAAACGCACGCCGGAGTGGCTGCACCTGCTGGCGCTCGTGACCAAGGAGAGCGGCCAGCGCAATGAGACGCTCGCGCTCCTTGGCGAAGCGGTGGCGCTGGGAGCGGACTATGTGCAAGGCCATCTGAGCCTGGGCCTTATCCTGCTTGAGCCGCCGCTGCGTGATGCCGCCGCCGCCCGGTGCCATCTCACGCAGGTTCTGACTCTGCTTTCCGGACGCGGCGAGCACGAGCGGCTTCCCGGTCCAGAGCCAATCGCCGTAGGGCTGGCACATGCGCTGGCGAGTGCTGGGCTGCGCCAGCTCCAGGAGGACCCGTGAAGAGCGTCCTGTGCGTAGACGACTCGCCGACAAGCCGCGCCGTACTCAAGGTCTATCTCAGCGGCTACACGGTCTATGAGGCCGCCGATGGCGAGTCCGGGCTGGCTCTGGCGCGGCAGCAGCGGCCCAGTGTCATCCTGCTCGATCTGAAGATGCCGGGAATGGACGGGCTGACCTTCTGTCGTTCGCTGCGCTCCGATCCGCTGCTGCGGCTCATTCCGGTGATTCTGATCTCCGGCTCCAAGTCGGTTCAGCTGGCGCAGGAAGCCATCCGCATCGGCGCCCGGACCTATCTGACCAAGCCGATAAACTACGAAGTGCTGCTGTCGCTGATCGAAAAGTACGTAGCGGAGGTAAGGCGGTGAGGGCGGCGCGGGATGTCGGCACGCTCCTGCGCGAGCGCGCCCGCCGCCTTTCGCTGCGCGAGCGCGCCGACGACACCGCCGGCATGGAGCAGGCCGTGATCTTCTCCATCGGCGGCCAACGCTTCGGTCTGCCGCTCTCCGAAGTCGTCTACGCCGCGCGGCTGCAGCACCTGACGCCCATCCCGCGGGTGGTGCCGCATTATCTTGGGCTGACGTGGATGGGCGGCTACCTGGTGACGGTTCTGGATGTGGCGGTGCTGCTCGGACTGCGCGACGGCGGCATGCGCGACGTGACCACTTGCGTCATCGGCTCGTGCGGGGGACGGCAGCTCGGCTTCGGCGCCGAGCTGGTGATGGGGATCGAGGATGTTCCGGGGTCGCAGATTGCTCCTCTTCTCGCCGGCGATCCGCGCGAAGCGGGGGCGAGCCGGCTGGCGTTTCTGGGCGACCACCGGGTCCTCTTGCTCGACCTGGGGCGGCTGCTGGCGCGGCTTGACGCCAGCACTTCGGCGCGGGTCTAGCGGATGGACGAGCTTCTGCGGCAGGTAATCGGCGTCTATGTCGTCGAAGTACAGGAGCAGGTGCAGGGGATCTCGACCGCGCTTCTGCAAAGCGAGTCGGAGCCGCGCGCGCTGCCGCTGCACATGGAAGAGCTGTTCCGGCAAGCGCACAACCTCAAGGGCTCATCCGCATCGCTAGGAATCGGCGAGCTGGAACAGCTGGCCCACGCGGTGGAGAGCGCTCTATCGGCCGTACGGCGGGGGCAGCAGCCGCTGTCGCGTGAGCTGGTGGACGCGGGGCTCGCGGCCGCCGATGCCGCTCGCAAGCGCATTCCCGGCCTTCTGGCAGAGAGCGACAGCGGGCTTTTAGACGTAACTGCGGCGACGGATCGACTGCTGCAGCTGGCGGCGGCGGCCGATGCGGCGACAGAGAGCGCGCTGGATGCGGCGCTAGACGCGGCGACAAAGCCGCCCGAGCCGGCGGCGTCGGCCGCTGTGCAGGCAGAGCCGCTGCTTGCCAGCGAGGCTGCAGATTTTGTGCGCATTTCCGTGTCGCGGCTGGAAAAGCTGGAGCGCGAGGCGGCCGAGCTGCGCGTGCTCAGCGGACGCCTTGGCCGCTATAGCCAAGAAGTCGCCAACTGTCTGCATTACAGCGATGAGCTATGGCAGCTGTTTCGCAAGCAAGCCGACTCCGCCCTGCCGATCCCGGGGATGACACCGGTGAGCGAGCGGCCGCAGCCGCTCTACCAGCTTGTGCGCGGCCTGCGGACGCTGCGCCGCGAGCTTAATAACGACGCCGAGATCCTCGTATCGGCGGCCGGACGGCAGGAGGACGAGCTGCGCTCCATGCGCCTGGTCTCCGCCGCGCTCATCTTGGAGCCGCTGCAGCGCGCCGGACGCGAAGCCTGCCGGGCGACCGAGCGCGAGGCGCAGATCATCCTGCAGGAAGAGCAGGTGTACATAGACCGCGCGCTGCTCGAAGATCTGAAAAATCCGCTGATGCACCTTATCCGCAACGCTGTGGATCACGGCATCGAGCCGCCGGAGGTGCGCGAGGCGGTGGGCAAGCCGCACCGCGGCACCATCACCGTGCGGCTGCAGCAGAGCGGCGAGGTCCTCCGCATCACGGTCGAGGACGACGGCCGCGGCATCGATCTGGAGCGGGTGCGCGAAAAAGCGGTAAGCCGCCGCGTAGTGTCTGCGGAACAGGCCGTGGAGCTGGATGAGCCGGCCCTGTACGCGCTCCTTTTCACGCCGGGCTTCTCCACCGCCGATACCGTAACGGAGCTGAGCGGCCGCGGCGTCGGCCTTGATGTCGTGCAGCGGGCGGTGTCGCGCCTGCACGGACAAGTGGCCATCACCTCGACGCTCGGCAGCGGCGCGCAGGTGGAGATCGTTGTGCCGCTCACCGTGGCCGCTTCCAGCATGCTGATCATCCGCGAAGGCGACCACACCCTGGCGCTGCCGCAGTCGTGCGTGGAGAGCATCGTTCTTTTGCCGCTGACACAGCTTATCCGCGTCGGCTCCCGGCTGCTGTACCGGCAGGCGGAAAAGACTTGTACGGTGGCGCTGCTGCGGTCCCTGCTCGGCCTCAAGGCGGAGCGGACGACGCTGCCGCGGCTGCCGCTGCTGCTCTTGCGCAGCTCCGGGGCGGCGGTGGGGCTGCTCTGCTCGCAGCTCCTTGGGTCCGAAGAGCTGATCCTGCGGCCGCTCCCGCCCGAGCTGCGCGATCATCGGCTGCTCAGCGGCGTGGCGCTGTCGCCGGACGGCGGTGCGCTGTTCGTCCTGTCCCCCGCCTTCCTGATGCAAGAGGCACGCTCGACCCTGCCGCAGCTTTTCCCCGCGGCCCCTGCGGCCCCCCAAGCCCCCGCGCCGCCGCCGACCGTGGTGATCGCCGATGACTCGATCACCACGCGGACGCTGCTGCGCAGCGTACTGGAAGCAGACGGTTACGCGGTGCGTACGGCCGCCGACGGCGATGAAGCGCTGCAGGTGCTGCGCGGCGAACCGGTGGATCTCGTGGTCTCCGATGTGCGCATGCCGCGGCTGGACGGTCTGGGGCTTTTGGCCAAGATGCGCTCCGAGCCGCGCATGCAGGCGATCCCGGTCGTCCTGTTTTCCTCGCTCGACAGCGATGAAGAAAAGCGCCGCGGCGAGTCGGCGGGAGCCGCGGCGTATCTGTCCAAGAGCGCCTTTGATCGGGGTCAGCTGTTCGCGGTCGTGTCGCGCCTTCTTGGGAGGTCGTCATGACCGCGGCCGCGCCCAAAGATCGGCTGGCGGCAGAGGGCGAGTGCCGCGTGGTGCTGGTGGATGACAGCCCGAGCTTCCGCATGATGCTGGGGCAGCTGCTGCGGCGGGTGCGTGGCATCGCCGTGGTCGGAGAGGCCACCGATGGGGAAGCGGCCCTGAGCTTGTGCGCCGAGCTGCGCCCGGATGTGGTGGTGATGGATGTGATGATGCCCAAGCTCGACGGGGTGGCGGCGGCGCGCCTGCTGCTTCAGCGCTCCCCGGCCGCGGTGGTGCTGCTGAGCATCATGGTGCGGTATCCCGAGCATCGCGCGGCGCTGGCCGGTCTGCCCGCGGACCGGGTGACCTTGCTCGACAAGCCGGCTCTGGTAGGGGAGGGGGGGCAGCTCGCCGCGGCGCGGCTGGCGACGGAGCTTTTCGCCGCGCGGGCCCGCAACGAGCAGTCGCGCAAGGTCGCGCGCCAGCGGCCGACCCACTGCCAGCTGGTGGCAATCGCCGCTTCGGCCGGCGGCATGGATGCCTTGCGGGTGCTGCTGGGCCAAGTCGCGACCGACGTTCCGCCGGTGGTGATCGCCCAGCATCTGCCGCCGGAGTTGGGAGCGAACTTCGCGGCGACCCTGGGCCAGATGCTGCCCGTGCCCCTGCATGCCGTTGCCGGGCGCGCCGAGCTGCTGCCGGGACATCTTTACACCGCGGCCTACCACAGCCACCTGGTGGTAGAGCGCGACCTCGTGCGGAGTCACGCGGCCGATCCCGGACGCCTTGCCCCCAGCGCCGATCAGCTGTTCTTTTCCGTCGCCGCGGCCTATGGTGCGGCGGCGCTCGGGATCGTCCTGACCGGCATGGGCCGCGATGGCGCAGAGGGACTGCTGGCGCTGCGCAACGTCGGCGGCTGGACCGTGACCCAGGCCGAGCCGGCGGTGGATGGCATGCCGCGGGCGGCAAAAGAGAGCGGCGGCAGCTGTGAGAGCCTGCCGCTTTCGGCCATCGGCGAGCTCCTGGGATCTTTGCGGTTGCCGGGGGCTCCTAGCGCAGGAAAGCAGACGCGATGAGAGCCGGCGGCCCTGCATATCCGCAGCGGCGGCACCCGCGCAGAGACGGGTCTGGCGGCGCGCTACGTGTATGGCTATTTCTGGCGGCAGCCCTGCTCTTGCTTACGCAGACGCCGGGCCTGGGCCGTGCGGCGCCTCCTTCCCGGGTGGTCATCGTCACCGACGGCCGCGTAGCCCAGTATCGCGAAGCGCTGAGCGCCGCGAAGACCGCGCTGCAAAATCCTCCGGTGCTGGAGCTGTCCGCACCGGATCTGGGCGCGCAGCTGCAGTCCGCCGCGCCGGCCGTGGTTCTGGCGATCGGTCAGCGCGCCATCCAAGCGGTGATGAGCAGCCAGCCGCAGCTGCCGCTGGTTTACTGCATGGTGCCCGGTGGTGCGGCGCCCACCGCGCGCACTGTCACCGGGGTCCGCTTGGAGGTCCAGCCGGAGCAGCAGCTGAGCCTTTTGCGCCGCGTCCATCCGGAGGTGAAGCGGCTCGGGGTCCTGTACGATCCGCGGAGCTTCGGCAGCTTTGTCGCGGAGGCGAGCAAGGCCGCCGGCGCCGCCGGAATCTCTCTGGTCTTGCGGCCGGTCGGCGACGGCATGGCGGTGCGGACGCTGCTCGGGCAGCTCATCGACAGCATCGATGCGCTGTGGCTTCTGCCCGATCCGGGCTTGATCACCGCAGACATGTTCAACTTTCTTTTAGTCTATACGCTGGAACACAAGGTGGCGTTGTTCGGGTTCTTTGACAGCCTGACCCGCGCTGGAGCGCTGGCGTCCGTTGCCCCGGACTATCCGCAGATTGGCAAGCTGGCGGCGCGGCTGGCGGCAGAGATCGCCGCCAAGCCGGCGGAGAGCCGGCTGCCCCTGCCGCCGGTGCAGTGGAGTCCGGGAACGCTGTCGATAAACGTCAACACCGCGCAGCAGCTCGGGATCGAGCTCTCTTCTGAGGCCCAGGCCAAGGCCAGCCAGGTACACCGCTGATGGAAACCACACCTTCTGCTGGAAGCGATAAACAGATGATGCCGCCGCGGCCGTCCCTGCCGGCGATCCCCGACCCTGCGCCCGGTCCCGCATCACCGCCGCCGCCGCCGTCGCCGAGCGGCGATTCGCGGTGGTTCATGCCCGGCTCGTTATGGCTGCAGACGCTGCTGCTTTTGGCTGTTGCCGTAGGGACCACGGCGCTTGTGTCGGCGCCGATATTCAACGCCCGGCAAGAGAGCTTGCTGCGCCAGGATCTGGAGCGCCGCGGGCAGTCGATTGTGACGACGCTGTCAAAAGACTATGAGCTGCGGCTGGCGATCTCGCTCAAAGATGGGGCGCTGGCGGAGCCCATCTTGAGCGGCCTGGTCACGACCGACGAAGACTTGCACTACGTCGCGATCCTCAAGGGCCATGAGATTGTCGCGATCTCGCCGTCGTGGATCGCCAAAGAGGAGCAGCGGGGTCTCATTGCGGAGCACCTTGCCCGGACGCCCGCGCCGAGCCGTGAGCTCATGCGGTTCACCCAAGCCGTGACGGCGCAGAAGACCCAGACCGACCTGCTGGCGGATCCCGGGGATGGGCGGCCTACGGAGGCGCTGGGCTATGTGATTCTGGGCCTGTCGACCAAGCGGCTGAGCGCGCGCGCCCTGCAGTCAACGCTGGGAAGCGTCGCCACCGCATCGCTTTTGGTGTTCACGGTGCTCATCCTTTTTTATTTCCGCTGGGTGACCCGCCGCCTCAACCGGATGGTCTCGTTCGCGCAGCTCGTCGCCGGCGGCGTACTGAATCAGAACCTGGCGGATCCGGCCGCCGATAACCTGGGGCGGCTGGCGGCCGCGCTGCAGTCGATGGCGGCGCGCACCGGAGAGGTGATCGTGCAGCTCATCGGCGCCTCGGGCTCGCTGGCGGCGGCGTCCACCAACCTCCTGGCCTCATCGACGCAGCAGGCGCGCAGTGCGAGCGAGCAAGCGACCAGCGTGGCGCAGATGGGCGCCACGGTCGCCGAGCTGCGGCAGACCTTCAGCGAAGCGACGAGCAAAGCCGAGTCGGTGATCGAGCTCGCCCGCCGCTCAGAGGAGTCTTCGTCCGGCGGCGGCGCGGCGGTCAAAGAGAGCATCGACGGCATCGTCCACATCCGCGATCAGGTCGCGGCGATCGCCCAGACCATTCACGGCCTGCTCGACCGTACCGATCAGATAAACGCCATCATCGAGGTCGTAAACGACCTAGCCGAGCAGTCCAATATCTTGGCCCTCAACGCCGGTATCGAGGCCGCCCGCGCCGGCGAGCACGGACGCGGCTTTGCCGTGGTGGCGCGCGAGGTGCGCAGCCTGGCGGAGCGCAGCAAGGAATCCACTTCGGAGGTGCGCGGCATCCTCCAAGACATCCGCCAGGCCGGCCGCGATGCGGTGCGGGTCATCGAAGAAGGCAGCCGCCGCGCCGAGCGCGGGGTGTCGCTCGCCAACGCCGCCGGCGAGTCGATTCAGCGGCTGGGCGACACCATCGTCGCATCCTCGGCCGCGGCGATGCAGATAGCGACCCTTACGCGCCAGCAGTCGGTGGGCATCGACCAGATCTGGCAGGCGACAAAGGGCATCGATCAGATTGCCCGCGAGACCGCCAAAGGAACCTCGCAGCTGGAGACGGCCGCCGGCAACATGAAAGGACTCTCGACCCGCCTCACCGAGATCGTCGGCGGCTACAGAGTCTAGGCCGCAGGCTCACTCAAGCGCGCTGCGAGCGCATTGCCTTGACGAGCGTGAGCCCGGCATCCCCGCCGGCCGCAAGGCGCTTGTACTGGGCCGACTCCATCGGGCACAGCGCCGCCCTGCCATCCTGATCGAACAGCACGCCCCAGCCATAGCGCTTGGGCAGGGGCGAGGCGCGCAGGCAGGCTTGGGGCTTGGCAAAAAACTCGCCGCGCAAGCGCCGCAGCTCAGCGGCAGAGCGCTTTGCGTGCGGGTCCTGCCGCTGCAGCCAGGTCTGAAACAAGATGTCCTCCTGGGTCAAAACATGCGGCTTGTCCGCAAGTAGCGCATACTGAAGGCTGGCCACCGTCGGCTTGCCGCCTCGCTCGGCGGGCACGGTGCCGGCCTTTACCGGGCAGTCGTCGGCAACCAGGATGAGAGTCCGGAAATAGTTCAGGTCCATATGCGCTCCTTGGGTCCTGCTCGCTTAAGCAGCGGTGCGACTTGGTCGTACTTGCTCCCCTATACTGGTTCCGGGCGCCCGCGGCCAGCGCGAATCTGCGGCGCCGCCAGTCGGCGGGAATGTTCGGGGGGCGGCGGGCGTTATCATTGCCAACCTATTCCCTTGCCTGGAGCTCTCCTATGTCGCGGTCCCCATCGCTGGTTCTGCTTGCTGCCCTGGTAATCGGCCTCATCGGCTGCGATCACGCCACCAAGCACCTTGCCGAGACCGAGCTGCGCGGCCGCCCGCCCACGAACCTCATCGCCAAGGTGCTCGACCTGCAGTACACGCAAAACCACGATGTCGGCTTCAGCCTGCTGCGCAAGATCCCAGAGAAGACGCGCGTGCCGCTGATCTTTGCCGGCGGCGCTGCCGGACTTTTGCTGGGCACAAAACTGCCGTCTTTTCACTTGTACTATTCTTACGATATTTCTTTCCAGCGGTTCCAGAAATTCAGCACCGGAACACACGAAGTAACGCTGGCTTTTTCGTTTAAGAAAAAAGAAAAACCCATTAAAGGGTATTGATACATAAGTATTATCGGTTTTTGGGATGGCCTCTCTCCGCACAAGTGGAGGGGGGCTTTTTCTTGAGCAGGAGCAGTGACCATGCAGGTGACCGGGTGACTCCAGGTCACCCGGTCACTTTAGAAGGGGTAGTGACCGGATGACTCCAGGTCACCCGGTCACTTTAGATGGGGCAGTGACCGGTTGACTCCAGGTCACCCGGTCACTTTAAGTCGAAAAATACCCTGTTTAGGGTATTCCATTCTGCGGCCTTTCCCCTACATTTGTAGAATCATTTTGCGCCATTGAGCAAAGCGATACAGAGGCTAAAGCAAAAATCAAAACATGCGTTGAACTATTTACCAGGTTCAATGTAATTCGCCCCCCAGGCTTGTTTTAATGTT
>CALFML010000405.1 GCA_937879845.1 uncultured Myxococcales bacterium | reverse complement strand
CGCACCGAGCTGCGCCAGCTGTCGCGCGCGCTCGCCCTGTTCCACGGGGCGCTGGATGACGATCCGACGCTCACCCCGTGCCTTGTGGCAGTCGAAGAGCTGGCGGTCGAGCTGGATGATCCGCGGGAGCTCATAAAGGCCTACCAGCGCCGCATCAACTCCCTGGGTCACAAAGGCGCCGACACGCCCAAATCGCGCGCCGAGCGGCTGCGGCTGTGGACCGAAATCTCCAAGGTCTGCATCCAGAAGCTCGGGGATCTGCCGACGGGGACCACGGCGTTCGAGGTCACCCTCGATCTCGATCCGCAGAACCTGGATCGCCACCGCCAGCTGGCCACGATCTACGCGACGGCCGGCGGCGACAAGCTGGATAAGGCGATCAAGGCGCATCAGCTCATCCTGTCGCGCAACAAGACCGAGCTTGCGAGCTATCGGGCGCTCAAAGATCTGTACGCGCAGACGGCGCAGCGCGAGAAGTCGGCCGCGGTGGCGTACGCGCTGCATCTTTTGCGCAAGGCCGATCCGGACGATGAGCGGCTGGTCGAAGAGCTCAAGTCGCGGCCTCTGCAGCCTGCCAAGCGGCCGATCTCCAAAGAGCTGTGGCGGCTGCTCAGCCACCCGGAGGAGGATCCGCGGCTCGGCGCGCTGTTCCAGCTGGTCCTGCCGGTGGTGCAGGCCGGCCAGGGCAAGAGCTTTGCCGCGCTCGGGCTGTCGCGTCAAAGCCGCGTGGCCCCGTCTTCCAATGAGTTTTACGCCAAGGCGCTGCGCTACGGCATCGAGATGATGGACTCGGTGATGCCGGAGTTTTATCCGCGGCCCGACGCGGTGGAGCTGCACGAGCAGCCGTTCCGCATCAGCGTCGCAGTAGATAGTGAGCGCAGCCTGACCACAACCAGCAGCGGACATCCGGTGGTGTGCCTGGAGCTCGGCGCGCCGCTGCTCAACCCGCGCCGGCCGGAGCGCGAAGTCCTGTATGAGATCGGCCGCGTCGCCGCGTTTCTGCGCCCGGATCGGGCGATCCGCGCGGTCTATGCGACGGTCGCGCCGCTCGCCCTGCTCATCGATGCGGCGATGCGGCTCGGCGGCAAAGACGGCGACTCCGCGGGCCGGCTTTTGGAATCGGCGCCCGGCAAGCTGGCCGAGACCTCGAACGGCCTGCGCCGCGCCCTACCCCAAGCCGCGCTGGATCAGGTGCAGCAGCTCGGCCGCGCCCTGGCCGAAAGCGGCCTGACCGGGGAAGCCGCCGCCACCGCGTGGCTTGGCTATTCCGATCTTACGGCGGTGCGCGCCGGCCTTCTCCTGTGCGGCGATCTGGAGACCGCCGGCCTACTCTTGGCGACCGATCCGCCGGGCGTGACGCCGCTTACCCCCAAGCAGCGGCTGGTGGATCTCATCCACTTCACGGTCACCGAGGAATTTTTCACCATCCGTCAACACCTGGGCCTATAAGCACCGCCCCGCCCTCCCCCGCTTGACCGCCCGCTGACATGTACGCACCGCCGCGCAGCACGTAGTCCTTTGCCGCGGCTTCAGGCTGGACGATAATAGACCGAGAGTCTGATGGCTTGGGTGGTGCGCCATGGGAGGCGCGGGCAGGCCAGGTGGTCTGCTTTCTCTGAAGGGTCCATAAGACAACGCGGAGTCTTTTTGAGGACGGGTTCATGAGCGGCGGAACATCCCAGAGCGAAAACCCCCTGCGCGAGGGGCTTGTCGGCGAGCGTCAGCCCGAGCCGTGCGCCATGGTCATCTTCGGCGCCTCCGGCGATCTGACCAAGCGCAAGCTCGTGCCGGCGCTATATACGCTGGCGCGCGAGCGGCTCTTGCCGGCCGGCTTCGCGATCGTCGGCATGGCGCGGCGCGACATCCCGTTCGTCGAGCTGATGCGCGACTCGGTGAACAAGTTCGCCCGCCGCCGTCCGGTGGATGAGGCGCTGTGGTCGACGTTCGGCACCGGCATAAGCTACGTCTCGGGAAACTTCGATGATCCGGCGGCGTACCAGCGCCTCAAACAACACCTGGCGGAGATCGACGCGGCGCGCGGCACCCGCGGCAACCGCATCTTCTATATCTCGACCCCGCCCGAGTCGTTCGAGGCGATCCTGCACAACCTCGGCCAAGCCGGCATGATCGAGAAGTCCGAGCGGCCCTTCACCCGCGTCATCATCGAGAAGCCGTTCGGCCACGACTACGCCTCGGCGCAGAAGCTCAACGAAGTCTGCCTCAACGTGCTGCGCGAGGATCAGATTTACCGCATCGATCACTACCTCGGCAAAGAGACGGTGCAGAACATCCTGGTGTTCCGCTTCGCCAACGGCATCTTCGAGCCGCTGTGGAACAACAAGTACGTCGACAACGTCCAGCTCACCGTCTCCGAAGCCATCGGCATCGAAGGCCGCGGCAACTACTACGACCAGTCGGGCACCCTGCGCGACATGGTGCAAAATCATATCTTTCAGTTCATGTCGCTCATGGCGATGGAGCCGCCGGGCACCTTCGAAGCCAACGCCGTGCACGATGAGAAGGTCAAGGTCCTGCGCGCCCTGCGCGAGCTGCCGCTGCCGGAGATCAACCAGTGGGCGGTGCGCGGCCAGTACGGCGCCGGCTTCGATCAAGGAAAGCCGGTGCCCGGCTATCTGGAAGAAGAAGGCGTGCGCAAGGGCTCGCGCACCGAGACCTATGTCGCGCTCAAGCTGTTCGTCGACAACTGGCGCTGGGGCGGCGTCCCCTTCTACCTGCGCGCCGGCAAGCGCATGGCCAAGCGGGTGAGCGAGATCGCCATCACCTTCAAGAACGTGCCGCACGCCCTGTTCACCGATCCAAGCGGGCCGAGCGGGGCGCGGCTGTCGCGCGATCCCAACGTGCTCGCCCTGCGCATCCAGCCCGACGAAGGCATCACCCTCAAGTTCCTGTCCAAAGTTCCGGGGCCGACGATCGATCCGCGGCCGGTGACCATGGACTTCCGCTACGGCTCCAGCTTCGGCACCGAGCCGCCCGAGGCGTATGAGCGGCTGCTGCTCGATGCGATGCTCGGCGACAGCACGCTGTTTGCGCGCGGCGATGAGGTGATGGCGTCCTGGCGCTTCTGCGACCGCGTCCTTAAGGGCTGGGCCGCCGCCGATGAGCACGCGACCACGCTCTTGCCGAGCTATGAGTCCGGGAGCTGGGGGCCGCAGGAAGCGACCGACATGCTCTCACCGCACGGGCAAGTGTGGCGCAAGCCATGAGCGAGCGGCCCGATACGCCAGCGGTCAAGCCTGCCCCGTCCGGGCAGACGCCGGATCCCAACGACCTGCGCGTGCGCGAGCGGCAGGAAGGCTGGGCGGTGCCGCTCGATCGGGTGGAAGCGTTTACTTCGGGGGCGGTGATCTCGGTCGAGCCCGACCGGATCGAGCAGGAGCTGATGGCGCTGTGGCGCAAGGCGGCGGAGCGCGCGCGCGAGTCCGGCGGCCGCCTGGCGGTGGCCCGCGCCTGCCTGTGGAACTTCATCGTCCATTCGGACGGCGAGCACGAGTACCGCCGCAACAAGCGCACGTTGGACGAAGTCTCCGAGACCATCCCCGCCCGCATCTTCGCCTTGCACGAGACCTGTAACGAGAGCACGAGCGAGAGCCAGGGCGGCGTCATCGGCGACGACGGCACCCCGCTGCGCGCGTACGTCGAAGCCAACTACCGCAAGGTCGCCGGCGGCCGGCGCGAAGTGGTCGCCGAAGAGATCACCCTGGAGGCGACCCACCTGCAGAGCCAGCGCCTGCCGGGTCTTGTGCGCGGGCTGCTCCTTGCGGATGTGCCGACCGCGCTGTTTGTCCGCAATCCCGCCGCCGATCACAAGTGGCTGCCGCGCCTGGCGCGGGAGGCGGAGCGCTTCCTGTTCGACAGCGGCAAGATCGATGGGGCGGCGGCGCTCGTGCAGGTCGCGGCGGTGTTGCAGCAGCTGTTCCCGATCGCGGGCACGGCGCCGACGCCGGTGCCGGCGGTGGATCTGGCGGACCTGGGGTGGCTGCGGCTGTGGCCGTGGCGGATCCTCATCGCGTCGCTGTTTGATGATCCGCGGGCGATCACGATGCTCACCGCGCTGGACCAGCTGTGCATCGAATACGCGCCGGAAGCCGAGTCGGCCGCGCTGCTGCTTGCCGGCTGGCTGATGGGGCGACTGAAGCTGCAGCTCGGGCCGGAAAAGTCGGCGCCGGAAAAGTCGGCGAGCGCCGCGGACGCCGAGCGCCACGACTTCACCTTGAGCACAGGTCGTACCGCGGCGCGTAAAGTCGCGCTGCGCCTTACGCGCGGCGCCGCCGAGCCCACCCCGGTCGGCATCCACCGCGTCAGCCTGCGCTGCGGCGACAACGTCTTTGTCGCCAGCGGCAAGCTGACAAGCGGCCCCCCGTGCATTGAGCTGCACAGCCCGCTCACCCCGGAGCGCGTGCAGCCGGTGCAGGGCCGCCGCGACTCGGAGCTGGTCGTGGCGGCGATGGGGGTTGGCGGACGCGATCCGTTGATGTATGAAGCGCTGCGGCTCGGCGCACGTCTGGGACAGCGGTGGCAAGGAAGCGCGGTCGCCCGCGAAAAGGCCGCGGAGTAAAGTGAAGCAGCAGCGCTTGATCGTGGAATCTGATTTAGGAATTTGTGGTCGAGATCTTCGAGGTAGGTGAGTGGACATGGCCCCAGAAATCTGGATCGGCGAAGACGCAGAAGCCCTGGCCCGCGAAGGTGCGCGCCGGATTGGTGAGTCGGCCCGGCGCATCATCGCCGCCCGCGGCCGCTTCATAATGGCACTTGCCGGCGGCACGACGCCCCGCAAGCTGTACAAGATCCTCGCCACCATGGAAGGGATCGACTGGAAACACGTCGAGATTTTCTTTGGTGACGAGCGCATGGTCGATCCGTCCCATCCCGATTCCAACTATCGGATGGCGCGGGAGACCCTGCTCGATCTGGTTCCGATTCCGCAGTCGCAAGTCCATGCGGTGCCGACGCACCTGCAGGTGGACGAAGCGGCGGCGGCCTATGAGGCGACCCTGCGCGAGGCGCTGGGTCAAGCCGAGCCGCGCCTGGACTGGGCGCTCCTCGGCATGGGCCCCGATGGGCATACGGCGTCGATCTTTCCCGGCTCGCGGCTCCTGGCCGGCCTGGACAACGACTTCCTCATCGACGACCCGAGCACGGGACCGCTGCAGGCAAACCGCCCGGCGCCCAACCTCAGCACCTTCGCCAGCGAGCGGCTCATCGCCGCCGTGCATGACTCACCCAAGCCGCCGCCGACGCGGGTGACCATGACGCCCTACGTGCTGAACCTGGCCCGCCACGTCCTCGTGCTGGTTGCCGGCGAGGACAAGGTGGCGGCGGTCTCGGCGGCGCTGGAGAGCGATGCCCGCGTCTCCGAGATCCCGATCCGCGCGATCGCCCCGGCCAACGGCGAGCTCGTGTGGCTCCTCGATCGCCGGGCGGCGCGGGCGCTGGGAAACCCGCCGATCTGAGTAAGCGGCGGAAAAAAGACGGCTTGGGAGCACGGCGTTTCCCCCAAGCCGCGCCCGCGCTACTCTAGGTAGCGGGGAGGGATTACGAGCGCCTCCCGGTGGGAGGATGCGTGGCAGAGATTATTCGCTCGACTTATTGCTTCTTGACGGCTGGGATCTGCCTGCCTGGAGCAGTCAAACGCGGGCTCTTGCGGGCGGTGCACAGCACCCTTGTTTTGCTGCCGCTTGCTGCCGCCGGCTGTGATGTCTTATGGCATCCCTACATCGAACGGTTCGGGTTCGACTGCGCCGAAAACCCGCAAGCCTGCCAGCCTGATGCCGCTTGCGATCCGCAGGCCGACGGCTGCTCCCCAGCGGATAATCCCGATGGGAGCATGAATCCAGCGCTGCCGGTAAGCTGCGCCCAGCTCAAGCAGCAGGGCAACACCATGGACATGGAGTACAAGCTCTACCTAAACGGCGATTCCGCGCTGCCGTACATGGCCTACTGCTACAACATGATGAACACGCCGACAGAGTACCTGACGCTCAACGCCGGCGGCCAGAGCAATGCATCCCGCTTCGTGGCGGTGGTCCCGGTCAGCACCGACTACCAGCGGGTCCGCTTCGATCCCAAGACGCAGCAGGTCATCTGTGACGATCAGACCTTTGCCCAGTCGCGCGGGGCCACGCTCTATAACGGCAGCCCCGTAAACTCCGTTCCCTTCGGCGTGACGGTGGCCTGCGTCAACGGCCGCATCTCCGGCCAGATCGATCTCAGCGCCACTCCGTTCGCGGTGCCGCCAAGCGCCATGGCCATCACCGGCAGCGATCCGCAGACCACGCAGCCGACGTTTAGCAAGAACGACCAGATCGTGGCGCTAAACGCGCAGGGAAACTGCGGGCACCTCACCCCAACGCCCACGGTCGCGTTCCCGTTCAACCAGAAGTCCGGCCTGCGGCTGCAGCTCAAGTACGTGAAAAACTAGGCTCAGGCCACGGCCTTTTTACGCAGCCACAGCACGAGCCGGATCCCGAGCAGCGAGAACAGCACCGCACCGAACGTCAGCGGCTTGCGCAGATCCGCTTTGACCAGCCAAGCCCAGTGCAGGATTCCCAGGATCGACGTGGCGTACACCAGCCGATGCAGCGACTGCCAGCGCCGGCCCAGGCGCCGAATCATCGCCGCGGTCGAAGTGAGCGCCAGGGGAATCATCAGCAAATACGCCAGCGTACCCACCGTGATGTAGGGGCGCTTGGCGATGTCTTTGAGCACCGCCTTGACGTTGAGCGCCTCGTCCTGCATGAACACCTGGTCGCCGCAATACGTAAGGAAGTGCAAGCTCCCGTAAAAGAACGCAAACAGCCCGAGCATCCGCCGGAGCCTTATCACCCACTGCTGCCCGGTGAGCCGCCGCACCGGCGTCACGGCCAGCGTCAACAGCACGCTGTACAGGGTCCAGTCGCCCGTGCGGTGCGTGACCGCTTCGACCGGATTTACGCCCAAGCCGTCGCCGGTTCCGCGGTAGGACTGCCAGCCCTGCCAGAACAGCAGTCCGGCGGGGATAAGGAGCAGCAGAAAGACCGCGACTTTTATCGCCGTCACGGCCCGCGGAGGCATCGTAAACCCGCTTCGCCGAGCTTCTTTCATCAGCGCATCACCGTCGTCAAAAATGCCGCAGCGCGGCGGCGGTCGGCCAGGATGGCCAGGGGGTAGGCGGCCTTCAGCATGAGCCGCCTTATGCTACCACCTTCCGGCGGCTGCAGAGCTGTGATGCGTCTCACGCAGGGATGCGGTGTAGGAAAATAGGAGGAGAGGAGCGCGGTCAGCCGGGCGGCAAGGTCGGAGGCTTGTTCTTGGTCTCGGTCGGGCTGGCGTACGGGGTCAGCATGCCGCCGCGCCGCAACACGAGCGGCAGCAGGCGCGGCACCGACCCTTCGACTACGTGCGCCGCTTCGAACAGATCCAAGATGCACTCGAGCAAGAGCAAGTTGACGCCGTCCCACAGGTCGACCTCGGACTGGGTCACGGCGGCATCTTCGCGTGTGGCGGCTCCGGTGGCGATCTGGGTTGGGACGGCAGCGGCGAGGCGCTCGGTCTCGGCCAGGAAGTTGGTGTCCAGACCGGCGTCGCGGGCCCGCGCAGCGTGTACGTGGTCCACAAGATAGCTGCGGCCAAGGGACGCCAGCGCGGAGAGGGAACGCGATAGCTCGGAGGCCTCTTTGGCTCGGCCGTAGGCGCGCTCGATGTCGGCGTCGCGCCGGGCATCGCCGCCGGAGAGGGCGCGGAGCAAGGCCCGCCACTGCTCGCGCACGGCCAGCGCTCGCTTGCGCGCTTGCTCGGCGTCCTGCACCCGCTGGCCCTTGCGGCTCTGGATCTCCGCCAGCTCTTGTTCGCGCTGGTGCCAGAGCAGCTGGCTGCGCCGCGCCGCCCAGGTTGCGATCCGCAGCAGATTTGGCGTGAAGCCGCGCAGCGCCCGCTTTTGCACCGGGGAGGCCGCAGCCAGGAAATCGCCGGCCTGACCGTAGAGCCGAGCGCTGTCGGCATCGATGCGCCCCGCCCCGACCTCGCTGCCGAGCGAGGTCAGCTCGGCGCGATCGGCGGCCACCAGCGTAAACACCTCGGGCTCCGAAGATTCGCCGTAGCGCGCCACCAGCTGCTCCAGCGTGTAGGCCGAGCTGGGAGCCGGCGCCGGACGCGGAACAGGAGTCAGGGGCAGCGGCGCTGTAACCACGGGGGGGCGCTCCGGAACCACGGGCGCTTTGGGCGGCTCGGGGGCCGCGATCTTGGCGCTCGCCTTGCTGGGCTTACTCACCGCAGCAGCTGGTGCGGATACGCTGGCTGCCGGCTCCGGCTTGCTTGCGGGGGGTGGGGATTTCGCCGCAGCCGGCTTACCGGCAGAGACCGCCGGCTTGGCAGCGACCGGCGCCGCGGCCTTGCCAGCGGGCGATGCCGACTTGCTCGCCGCTCCGGTCTTGCCAGCCGCGGTTGCCGGTTTGCTCTGCGGCGCGGCGGCTTTGTCGGCCGCTGCGGCGGGCTTGCTTGCGGGCGCCGCGGCTTTGCCGGGTGATGCGGCCGGCTTGCTTGCAGGAGCCGCCGTCTTTTCGGCTGTCGTCGTTGGCTTGCTCGCCGGAGCGGTGGACTTGCCTGCGGGCGCCGCCGGCTTGCTCGCAGAAGCGGCGGCTTTGCCGGAAGGCGCCGCCGGCTTGCTCGCGGGCGCCGCGGACTTGCCTGCGGCGGCGGAGGGCTTGACTGCGGGCGCGGCGGACTTGCCTGCCGCGGCAGCCTTGCCCGCGGGCGCGGCAGCCTTGGCGGTGGAGGCCGCAGGCTTGGCGGCAGTTCCCGCTGCTTTGCCCGCCGCGACGGGCTTGGCGGCTGCGGCGTCTTCTGCCTCTGGCGCAGGTTGCGCCGCCGCCTTGGCCGCCGCCTTGCTGGCCGGTTTGGCGGCAGGCGCAGGCTTGGCGGGCTCCTGGCTGGTCGGCTTGGTGCTCGCTGCGGCGGCTTTTTCTGGCTTGCTCGCCTTATCCGGCGCTTTGGCTTTTGCGGCGGGCGACTCTGTCTTGGCCGCTTTGTCGGACTTGCCTGATTCCTTGGCTGCCGGAGCCGCGGCCTTGACGGACACCGCGACAGGCTCCTTGGCGGACTTCGCCGGCGCCGCAGCCTTGGCGACGGCCACAGTCTTGTTTTCTTTGCCGGTAGCGCCGGGCTCTTTGGCCGGAGCCTTGGCGGGCGGTGCCGCTTTCCCAGCGGCCGCAGCGGCTTCCTTACCAGGCTTGGCGGAGGCTTTCTCCGCCGGCTTGCTGGCCGGTGCGGTCTTGGCGGGTGCGTCGGCCTTCTCTTCTTTGCCAGCCTTCACATCGGACTTGGGCGCCGGCGCGGCCTTCCCCGAGTCCTTCGCGGAGGCTTTGGCGGAAGCTGCGGCTCCGGCTTTCGCCGCGGCTCCGCCGTCCTTGGCCGGCTTGGCCGACTCTTTCGGTGCCGCCTTGCTGGCTGGAGCCGCCTTTTCGGAAACCGCAGGCTTGCTGTCTTTTTGTTTGCTCGGCTCTTTGCTTGGCTCTTTGGCCGGCTTGCTCGGAGCTTTATCCGCAGACTTGGCAGCAGAGCCGCCTTTGGCCGCGGCCTTCTCCGGAGCGTCCGGCGCGGCGGCGGGCGCGGCGGGCTTTTTCGCGGGCGGCTTGTCCGGACTTGCCGACTTGCTCGGCTTGTCTGCTGCGGGAGCGGCTGGAGCTTTCGCTGACTTGGGATTTGCTTTGCCGGAATCGGCGGCGGCCTTTCCGGCTTCGGCGGGAGTCGGCGCGGCGCTCTTTTCGGCCGGAGCCGCCTTGGCGGACGCCTTGGCCGGAGCCGCCTTGGCAGCTGACTTTTCGCCATCCGCCGGCGATGCAGGCTCCGCTTTGTCCTTGCTCGGCTTGGCCGCTTTGGCCTCTGCCGGACGTTTGGCTTCCGGCGCAGCCGCTTTGGGCTTGGCTGCGGCGGGCGGCGCTTTCTCAGCCCGCGGCCGCTGTTCCGGCGTGTCCATTGCCGAGGCGACCGAAGGCCGAATCGACTGACTCGATGGCGGGCGCTTGGCCGCCGCCGGCGGCGTAGACGGACTGGCCACCCCAGCTTCGGGCAGCGCCGCGCCGCTCTTGGCCTTGCCGGCCGCTGGCGGCGCCGCCGGCTTGGTCACCGCCGGCTTATTGCTCTTGGCCGCTGCCGTGATTGCCTTGGCTGCCGGCCGAATGGTCTTGGCCGAAGGAGGGACCGGAGCTCCCGTCTTGTCCGGTTTCGCCGCTTTCTCCGCCGCCTTGGCCGGACGCGCCGGCGCCGGCTCCTTCTTCGCCGCTCCGACAGCCGGCTTGCCACCCTTCGCCGCTGCCGCCTTGCTCACCGCTGCCGAATTTTCCGTCGTCGCGTCCGCGTCATCAGCCAGAGGCTTTCCCGCCTTGGCCGAACTCTTCGTCGCCGAAGCTGCGTTTTCCGTCGCCGACTTCTTGGTGCGGTGGTCGGATTTTCCTGTTGACATAGTCGGACGCTATCAGACCCTCTGCGCAGGCTCAAGCATAGGAAGCGCCGCTTGCAGAAAATCGACACGCGCGATCCCGACAAGCACGCCAAAACGCTCAAACTTCTCTGCGAACGGGGTCTGAAAACCCGACGGCTCCTCCCTCTCAGCTCCGAGGCCGCTCAGAAGAACTTGTGCAGATCCATACCGGCGTACATCTTGGCCACCTGATCCGCATACCCGTTAAACGGCAGCGTCCGGCGGCGGCGGAACTCGCCGATGCGGCGCTCGCTTGCCTGGGTCCAGCGCGGGTGGTCGACCTCCGGGTTGACGTTGGAGTAAAAGCCGT
>CALFML010000404.1 GCA_937879845.1 uncultured Myxococcales bacterium | reverse complement strand
GCACCTCAAGTAGGAGCCCGCTTGCGGGCGACCGATCGACTCAAAGCCCCGCACCAGCGGGGCTTTTTCGTTTCAGCGCGTCGCGCGCCGCATGTACGGCGCGTCGCCCGTTGCGTGGTCGGTGGCGTCGCGCACACCCGTGACCTCGGGGATACGCGCCTTCAGCGTCTTCTCGATGCCGTCGCGCAACGTCACGTCGACCATGCCGCAGCCGTGGCAGCCGCCGCCGAAGCGCAGCACGAGCGTGCCGTCCGCCTCGAGCGATTCCGCCGTGACGCGGCCGCCGTGCGATGCGAGGCCGGGATTGATCTCGCTTTCGATGACGTAGCGGATGCGCTCGATCAGCGAGGCCTCCGCGCCGGGCGGCGTGCCCTTGATGCGCGGCGCCTTGATCGTCAGCGATCCGCCGGTCGCGTTCTTCTCGATGTCGATGACCGCCTGCTCGAGGAATGGCGCGCTGGCGGCGTCGACGAACATCGAGAATCCGTCGAGCTCGAGCTCGAGCTCGTCGCCCGCGAGGTCGGACGGCTCGCAGAAGGTCAGCTCGCAATCCGCCTTCGGCGTGCCGGCGCGGATCGTCTACTGGCTGGAAGCGGGCTACAGGTGGCGATGGCTGGATCGCGTCGTCACCACGAGCGAGCCGTTTCGTCAACGCCTCATTACGGAGCATCAGATTCCGTGCCACGCCGTCTGGCCGCCCGGTGTCGACACCGACTTATTCCGTCCGCGTGAGCCGGATCCGAATCTGCGCCGCTTGCTGACCCGCGGCGCCACCAACCGATTCCTCTTCCTATACGTCGGCCGCTTCTCCAAGGAGAAGGATCTCACATTCCTAATACGCCTCATGGACGCCGTTCCGCAGGCCGCGCTGGCGCTAATCGGCGACGGTCCCGATACGTCCTGGCAGCGCGAGCTGCCCGGCCGCTTCTTTCAATCCGACGGTTTCTGGTCTGCGGAAAAGGTCGCGCGTGCTTATTGCTGCGCCGATGCCTTCATCACCGCGTCGTGTACGGAGACTTGTGGATTTTCCGTCTTGGAGGCCACGGCATCGGGTCTGCCGGTGATCGCGCCGGCCGCGCAGGGGCTGCTCAGCACCGTCGCGGATGGACGGACCGGCCTCCTGTTTGCGCCCCGCGATCAGGGCGACGCGCGGCGCCAAGTCGATCGGATCATGCATGATGCGGAGCTGCGAGGGCGGCTGCGCCAGGGAGCGCTGGCCGCGCGCGCAGCGCTGAGCTGGCCGGCGGCGACACGCTGGCTCGTGGACCAGTATACGCAGATCATCGAGGCGCGCGCAGCGGCGCGGCGCACGAGGGATCGGTGACCGGGCGCCGCTACATCGCCGGTCTGCTGGCGTGGATCGGCCTCTGGGGGCTGGCCTTCGGCGTCAGCGCTCTGCTCGCGCGGGCGGGGCGGCACGGCACCGCAGCGGGCTTTTGGATCATCGTGGCGCGGGATGCGGTCTTCGCTGCCGCATCGCTTTTCGCCTGGCGTACCGCGTGCCGGCCGGTTGTCAGCGCGCTGGCGGCACCGCGCCGCTTCGAGTGGCCCCTGCTCGCCTTCGCCGCGCTGCTGACGGCCGCTTATCTGGACGCCGTGCACCGGACCAGACCGCGCGCGGTGGACTCGGGCATGATCTTCGCATTGCGCCGCTACGAGTTACCGGTGCGGATCTTCACCTTCGTGTGCTTTCAGCAAGCCGCGGTCACGCTGCTGCTGCTCGACTGGAATCGTCTGTGGCTCAGCGAGCGCCGCGCCATCGCCCTGACCACGGCGCTGTTTTCCCTTTCCCATCTGGGGGCGGTCACCTTCCATATGTCCCCGCTGCAAGCGCTGCTGCTCACGGTCTTGAGCGGGGCGGCGATGGCGGCGTGGGGATATCTTCGGCTCGCGGCGGGCGCGGCGTGGACGCCATGGCTCACGCACTATCTGTTTTACATCGCCCTGAGCCTGCGATTCGCGCGACAGCCGCTCTGAGCACCGCCAGTCAGCCACCGCAGTAACCGGGTAGCAGCAGCACTGCGGGCTCGCGCAGCGGAGTCTCGCGGTGACGCGCATATCGCTCTGCGCGACCATTTTTCGATCTGGGCTCCGCGAACTTCTACGCGGTCTACCGCAAGAAACCGCAATGGCCGCAGCAATCTATGAGAATTTGTTATTTATCGCGCCAGGTTTTTATAAACTGCATTGTTGACGATTCGGGGCGAGTTATTCCGACCATGGGCGGGGCGGATGAAACGGCGCTGTCATCCCAATCCCAAGCGCCACTGCAAAGATATTTGAAGCGATTCCCGAAGGAACTCTTTGAGGCGTTCCTTCTGCTCACCATAGAACAAGTAGTAGGAAACTAGGAGTAAAGTGCATGTATAGATTGCGGTCTAAAATTGAATTCAGGAATCTGAGATTTGGGGCACTCGTCCTGCTGGCTTTTCTCGGAGTTGCCTGCCAGGATGGCGGAAAGCTGGTCTCTCTGACCGTAACGCCCTACCAGCCGAGCATCGCCAAGGGAACGACGCAGCAATTCACCGCCACCGGCAACTTCGCCAATGGGTCGACGCAGGATCTCACCACGCAGGTAACCTGGACGGCGCTCGATACGGCGGCGACGGCGCCTGTGGCCACCATCAGCGCGACCGGCCTCGCCGTGGGCAGCGGCATCGGTCAGTCGACGATCTCTGCGACTTACATGGAGCAGACCGCGACCGCAGTGCTGACGGTCTCTGCGCCGACTCCGGTGCGCATGAATGTTACGCCGAGCAACTCTTCGATCGCCAAAGGAACTTCCCAGCAGTTCGTTGCCAAGGTGACGTTGACCGACGATACGATTGAAGACGTCAGCACCAAGGCCAACTGGTCTGTGGCCTCGAGCGCGGGCTCCGTAGTGACGATCGATCAAGCGGGCCTGGCCAAGGGCGTAGAGGTGGGCCAGGCGAATGTGACCGCGACCTTCATGGGGGTCGGTATGTCGGTGAACTTGACCGTTACCAACGCGGTCGTCACAGGCGTCAACGTCACGCCGAGCAATCCGGCGATTGCCAAGGGAACGATGCAGCAGTTCAAGGCCATCGCCACGTTCTCGGACGCCACCACGCAGGACATCACCAACACAACGACCTGGACCGCGGCGGACATCGCCCCGGACGCCAACGTCGCATCGCTCACCGCAACCGGCCTGGCCACGGGCACGAGCCTGGGCAGCTCGACCATCACGGCGAGCTTCGCCGGCAAGAGCGGTACCGCGCGCCTCACCGTCACCGCCGCCGTGCTTGCCTCGATCGCGGTGTCGCCGAACACGTTTTCGCTGGCCAAAGGGACGTCGCAGCAGCTCAGCGCCATCGCGACCTTTACCGACGCCACCACCCAGGATATCACCACCACGGCGGTCTGGAGCGCGATGGATGTCGCCCCGGCGACCAACGTAGCGGCCATCAGCCAAGCCGGCGTGGCGACGGGACAGAACCTCGGCGGCGCGACGATCATGGCGGCGCTGGGCGGAAAGAACGGGACCGCGACCCTGACGGTCACTGCGGCGCTTTTGACCACGGTCAAGGTGGCGCCGGCCGCGGCGTCGATTGCCAAGGGAACGACCCGGCAGTTCAGCGCCACCGCCACCTTCACGGACGCCAGCACCCAGGACGTCTCCAAGACGGCGACCTGGACGACGACCGACGTAACCGGCACCGGTGTCACTTCTGTCGACGCCAACGGCCTGGTTACCGGCACCAACGTAGGGACCGCGACCATCACCGCCACCTTCGGCGGCAAGAGTGACGCCGCGACTCTGACCGTCACCGCCGCCGTCGTGACTTCGATGACCATCGCGCCGAAAACGCCGTCGATTGCCAAGGGAGTCACGCAGCAGTTTATCGCCACCGCCGTGCTGTCGGATGCGACCACCCAGGATGTCACCAGCCTCGCCACGTGGTCTTCGGCCGACGTAACCGGCACCGGCGTCGCATCCGTTGACGCGGCCGGGCGGGCCACCGGCACCGCTGTCGGCAGAGCCACCATCACCGCGACCTATCTTGGTTTTACCGACAGCGCGAGCCTCACCGTGACCGCTGCCGTGCCGATGTCCATCGTCATCACCCCGAACCCGCTCAACATCCCCCGCAACATGGTCGTCCAGCTCACCGCCACGCTCGTCTACAGCGACAGCACCACCCTGGACGTGACCACCACCGCGACTTGGGACTCGGCGACTCCGGCCACCGCGACCGTCACCGCGACCGGAACCACCGGCGGCCGCGCCCGCGGCGTCACCGCTGGCAACGTCATCATCAGCGCCACGGCCAAAGGCGTCACCGGTCAGATCACCGCGACGGTGACCAACTGCTACGTCACCGTGAATGAAGTTCAAGTCGCAGGCGCCGGCGGCGCTTCGGACGAGTGGGTCGAGCTCTATAACGGCTGTCCCTTCGCAGTCGATCTCAACAACGCCCGCATCTTGTACCACAAGAACATCATGTCCGAGCTCATGGGCAACATCTACGGCGTCTACGAC
>CALFML010000403.1 GCA_937879845.1 uncultured Myxococcales bacterium | reverse complement strand
GCGGGGGCCCTGCTGCGCCAGCAGCGGGGTGCCGCAGGTGACAGGCCCCGCGGCGCAGCCCGAACCTACGGGTCTTTTGCGAGGCGTGGTTTAGTAGCCGCCGCGGCGGAAGACCTGGCGGACAAGGCCGTCGTAGAAGCTCTTGCGGAGCTCCAGCGCGCGGCGGATCCCGACGGCGATGCGGCGGCGGTTGGCAGAGGAGTCGGCGTAGGGGGTCAGGGCGGCGATGACGCGGGCGCCCAGGGTCTCCGCTTGTTCGGTCTGCAGGGTGAAGTAGGTGAAATCTTCGCGGCGGCCGATGCGGCTGCCTTCGCTGGCGCGCAGCAGCGCGGGATAAAGGCGCGGCAGCAGCCACTCGGCGCGGATCGCCACGGCGCCCAGGGACTCCTGCCAGGAGGTGCTGCGGCACAGCTGGTGGTACTCATCGATGCAAGCGGCGGTCTCGGTGCTGGGCTCGTGGTTTACAAGCTCGCCGGGCAGCACGCCGAAGGTCCGCAGGAGGTTGCGGAGCAGCGCCGGCCGCGACTGCTCGCGCATGCGCTGGGCGGCCATGGCCTGAAAGTCGCCCAGGACTTCGGAGCTCAGGTCGCCGCGGCGCAGAAGAATGCTGACGACATCCCCATCGCTGTCGCTGGCAGCGAGCTCGGCATACGCCGAAGCCAGCTGCTCCGCGGTGATGCGCCGCGCCCGCAAAAGCTGGGTGGGAATGCGCTCCGGATCGCGGCGCGAATCCCCAAGCTCTTCGTGCATGGTGGTGATAAGGACGTTGCGGATCTCCTCATCGGCGACGTTGCTGAGCACCGCCCCGAGGTCGCGGCCCAGGCTGCGCGCATACAAGAAGTGCTGGATTCCCAACACCGCAAGCTGCTCCCGCGACATGGGATCGGACATAAGGCGTGTGAGCAGCGGGTGATGCAGGACCGGGTGCGCCGCGGCTTCGTGCAGCAGCTCGGCGAAGAACTGGCTGCGCGTGGTGCTGCGCTCTTCCGGCAGCAGCGTGGGGGCGATGAGGCGATCGGACCGTTCGTTCATCCCCGGACTTACGGGGCTCCCCGGACTCCCGGTGCTGAGAATGCCGGTCAGTGCGGCGTGGACGTGGGCGCTATGGAGCAAGAATCGCTCAACCAGCGCGTACAGACCCGTGCGGTCGCCAAGCTCGGCGGCCGACTCCAGCTCTGTGCATAGGGAAGACAGCGCTCGCGCCCCGACCAGCTTGCTGCTCGACTTCAGGGCGTGGGCGATGCGGCCCAGGGTCCGCGTGTCGCGCTGCGCTGCGGCCGCCCGCGCGGCCTGAGTGCGCTCGTTCAGGTCGGCCTGGAACGTCCGCACGACCTTGCTCACCAGATCTTCGCCGCCGGGAGTCTGAAATCGCCGCAGCTGATCGAGGGCGCTGCGATCCAGGGCCTCGCCCCCGTCTTCAAACGTGGCAACCGCGCTCGGCGGCGGCGGCGGCATCGGCCCGGCCGGTCCGGCGCCGCCCGGCAGCCACTTCTGCAAGAGCTCTGCCAGCGTGTCGATCTCAAGGGGCTTTGAGATGTAGTCGTCCATGCCGGCGTCCAGCGCCCGCTGCCGATCCGCCGACATGGCGTGCGCGGTCATGGCGATAATCGGCGTGTGTTTACCCGTCCCTTCGGCGATGCGGACGGCGGCGGTGGCTTCGTAGCCGGACATCACCGGCATTTGCAGATCCATGAGCAACAGCGCGTACGACTTGTGCTCCATCGCCTTGAGCGCCTCGGCGCCGTTGGTCGTCATGTCGGCGCGGTAGCCCAGCGTCTCCAGCATCTGCGCCGCGACCTCCAGGTTCACCGGGTTATCGTCCACCACCAGTACCCGCGGCTCAGCCGCTGCGGGCTCGGGCCGGATCTCGATCGGGATGACGGCATCGCCGCTCTCGTCCGCATAGCTTGACGGCAGCACGCTGGCCTTGGCGGATTGCGCCCGCAAGAGCTCCGATAGGCAGTCGCGCAAGGCGGGCGGATGCACCGGCTTGGTCAGGTGGGCGTTTATCCGCTTGCGCTGCGGGTACTGCTTGCGGGTGCTCGGATCCAGGGTGCTGAGCATCACCAGGAGCAGATCATCAAAGAGGGCATCGCCGGCGAGCACGGCGACGAGCTCCATGCCCGACATCCCTGGCATGAGCAGATCCGAAATGAGCAGATCATAGGGCCGGTCTTCGGCCAGCGCCGCCCGCAGGGCCTCGATGGCCAGCACCGCAGAGTCCACGCCGTCACAGACTCCGCCCCACTGACGGATGAGCTCCTGTACGTACTCGCGGTTGCTGGTGTTGTCATCGGCCAAAAGCACTCGCCGCTTATCCAGAAAGTTCTCGGCGATGCCAATGTAGGGCGTCATGACGCGGCGCGATGGGCGCAGCCGCGCCGTGAACCAGAAGGTACTGCCGACGCCTTCGGTACTGTTTACGCCGATCTCACCGCCCATCAAGCTCGCGATCTCGCGACACAGCGACAGCCCGAGTCCGGTTCCGCCAAACCGCCGCGACATGGATGTATCGGCCTGGTAAAACGGCCGGAAGATGCGATCCAGATCCTCGGCTGCGATGCCGATACCGGTATCGCGGACCTCGATGCGCATGCCGATCTCCGAGTCCGGCGCGGGGATGCGGCTGATGCGGGTGACGACCTCTCCCTTATGGGTAAATTTTACGGCGTTGCCGAGGAGGTTATTCAGCACCTGGGCAATCCGCGTCGGATCCCCCTGCAGGGAAGTGGGCAGCGCCTTATCGATGACGTAGACAAGCTCCAGACCGCGGTTCTGCGCCGTCACCGCGATGCCGTCGATCGTCTCCGAGATCAGACGGTGCAGGTTGAAGTCGATCTGCTCCAGCGTCATCCGTCCGGCTTCGATCTTGGAGATGTCCAAGATGTCGTTTACCACGGTGAGCAGAGTGCGTCCCGACTT
>CALFML010000402.1 GCA_937879845.1 uncultured Myxococcales bacterium | reverse complement strand
GTCGAGGTCGGCAAGCCCATCGCGCTCTTCAACGTCTCCCGCAACGACTCGATGGTCTTCGCCAAGCTCCCGAGCAAGGTCGTCGATCTGTGCTGGGACGGGAGCATGCGCGGCGGCTACTGCACGAATCCGCGCCCGAAGTGAGCGCGCGGGCTCCGCGGGGCGCTCTGCTATCGTGGGGAGCGTGACCCCCGGCCGCCTCTTCCACGCCGTCGTCGTCGCCGGCGCGGCCCTCGGGGGCTGCGCCCGCGCCGCGGTGCAGGAGGTGCCGATGGCGCCGGCCGACGCGGGCGAGGCTCCCGTCTCGCTCGCGACGCCGGAAGACGGCGGGCCCCGAGACGCAGCGGCGCCGGTGGACGCCGGCGCCCCGCCTGCGAAGACCGCGGCGCCGCGGCCGCAACCCCAACCCCAGCCCCCCGAGCGGCGCGACGCGGGCTGCCCGCCGGGCTCCGAGCGTCCCTACCCGCCCTGCTACTACATCCGATGAGCGCGCTCGCGGTCGACGCCGCCGCGCTCGCGAGCGTCGCCGAGCTCGCGCCCGCCATCCGCGCCGCGATCGCGTCCCACTTCGTGCGGCGCGCGCGGAGCGAGCTCCGCGTGGGGATCGCCTTCGCGGCCATGGCCGAGCGCCTCGCGGCCCGGAGGGCGCCCGAGGTCGTGATCGACGCCCTCGCCCGGAGCGCCGACGAGGAGCCGCGCCACGCGTCCATGTGCGTGCAGCTTGCAACCATCTACGGCGGCGCGCCGGTCGCGCTCCCGAGCGACCTCGAGGCGCCGCTCCCGAGCTTCGGCGAGGACGACCCCGAGCTCGAGGACGCGCTCCTCGTCGCCGGCATGTGCTGCGTCAACGAGACGATCGCCACCGCGTGGATCGGGGCGGGGCTCGAGGTCGCGACCGCCCCGCTCGCGGTCGCCGCGCTCCGGGCCCACCTCGCCGACGAGATCGGGCACGCCCAGGTCGGCTGGGCCTACCTCGCGTCGGATCACGTCTCCGACGCGACGCGGCGCGCGCTCGCCGACCGCCTGCACGCAGCCGACAAAGCGCTCTCCGCGCTCGACCGTTGAGCGCGCGGCAACGCCCGTTACCTTGCGGGTATGAGCGCGCGGCTGGAGCGCCGGTTCAGACCGCGGCGCGCCGCGCTTCCTGCTGCTTCTTGCCGATGCAGTAGTCGAGCGCCCGCTTGAGATTGCGCTGCGTGACCAGGCCGCGAAAGCTCACGCCGAGCTCCGTCAAGGTCTGCGCCACCGCCGGCTGCACGCCGCTCAGGACGCAGCCGGCGCCGAGCAGCTCGATGGCCCGCGCCAGCTTCATGAAATGATCCGCGGTGCTGGTGTCGATGAAGTCCACGCCCGTGACATCGATGATCACGAAGCGGCAGCGCCGCGCCACGACCTCAGAGAGGATCTTCTCCATCATGCGCTTGCTGCGCACCGTATCGACCATCCCCACCACCGGCAGCGCCAGCACATCATCCCATAGCTCGAGCACCGGCGTGCCAAGCTCGTCCACCGCCAGGCGCAGCCGCTCGATGAGCTCGCGGTTTTCATTCATCTGCTGCCGCAGCGCGGTGTTACGCTCGGCCAGATGCGACTCCAGGCGCTTGCGCTCGGAGACATCGCGGAATACGGCGATGGCGCCGCCGCTTGGCAGCGGCGAGGCGGCCACGCTGAGCCAGATGCCGTCGGGAAGCTCTTTGGTGCGGCAGAACAGCTCATATTCGCGCACCGTCTCCCGCTTCACCAAAGCGCGGAACAGCGGCAGCGTCTCGGTCGGATGCGGGGTCTTGCCGTCCGCCTGGAACAGCCCGTAATTCTGCGTCCAGTTCGCCGGGCCCGCCGCGCGCGCGGCGGCGCTCGAAGCCGGAAACAAAGCCGCACCGGCCGGATTGGCCGCGAGGTTGCCCGCGCTGTCGGCGATGCAGACGCCGTCCGGATTATGATCGAACAGGACGCCGAGCATGGCCCGCAGCTTCTCAAGCTCCGTTTGCAATTCCTGGCTCATTTGTCTTGTCCTTCCTTCCGCTGCCGCTGCACGGTGATCCCGAGCGCGGCGAAGGCGTGCTCCAAGCTCATCGCGGTCTTGACCTCATCGAGCTCAAACCCCATGCTCTGCAGCGTCAGCACGACTTCGGCGCTGAGGCCGCACAGCACGCTCGGGATGCCCATGATGCTGGCCGCCGTGGCCAGCTTGCCCAGACCCGCGCACAAGTGGCTATCGACGATCCAGATCCCGGAAGCGTCGATAATGAGGCCGTCGGCGCCGCGCGTGGCGATGCGGTGCAGGACGTCATCGCTCATCGACTGCATCTGCCAGTCGGCGATATCCCCCTGCAGCGGCACCAAGAGGTGCCCCCATATCTCGATGACCGGAATCACGCCCCCACTTCGCACGGGAAAGGGAGAATCTGCGCTCAGCATAAAAACGTCACCTCCGCTTCGATACGTGTTCCCTGTTCACCGGTCTGGACACGGAATTGATCCATCAGCCGCTTGACCCCGAGCAGCCCGCGGCCAAGCCCGGTCCGCGACTTGAAACGGCCGGCCAGCACGTCCTCTAAATGCAGGATGCCGCTGCCGCGATCGCTGGCGATGAGCCGCAGCCGTACCGGCGGACCGCGATGCAGCTCAAGCTCGATCTGACCGCCCGGCGTGTAACAAAGGATGTTGCGCGCCAGCTCGCTTACCGCGGTGGCCACCCGCTGCGCATCGGTCACGCTGGTCGCAAACGACAGGCAGACATCGCGCGCCCCGGAGCGCGCCGCCCGCAGATCTCGCTCATCGCGGATCGCGAAGGTGCGCTGCTCGCGTTCGATCCGCAGCACGCCGGGGGTGAGCCGCCGCTCCAGATCCTGCACAATCGCGCTCGCCCGCTCATCGCTGGCAAACAGCCGCAGCGTCGCCCGGACGGCGATGAGGAAGTGGGCGCGATCCTCCTGCGTCAGGCGGCTCGGATCCCGCAGGGCGCGGCGGCTGCGCTCGACGATGACGCGCGCGTTGATGGCCGATACGTGCGGAAATAGAGCCTCTTCCAGGGCGCGCAGCGGTTTCACCATGTAGTGAGCTGAAGCAGCCGCTGTGCCGAAGCAGCGGACCCCTGCGGCAACCCCCGCCCTGGGGTTGCGGTCCGCCGATTAGGTTCAGTGTTTCAGCGCCCTGCCGGCCCGGGCGCCGCGCCACAGCCGGGCGCCGATGATTGCAGCCCTGCACGACCGGCCGCCAGGCGCTGTGCAAGACTGCACGACCGCGGCGGCTACAAAAGTCCGTAGCGCTCGCGCTTGCGATACAGCGTGGAGGGATCGATGCCCAGCGCCTTGGCTGCCGACTCCAGCGTCGGGTGGCGCGAAAGGACGCCGACCAGATGGCGGCGCTCCGCGGCTTCGAGCGTCTCCTCCCCTAGCGGCACCTCCGGCAGCCGCCGCAGGCCGCCTTGCAGCTCTTCGGGCAGAAGGTCCATGCCGAGCCGGGCGTCGCGGGCCAGAATCACCACGCGCTCCAGCACGTTGACCAGCTCGCGCAGGTTGCCCGGCCAGCTGTAGGCGATGAGCGCGCTCTCCAGGTCCGCGGTCATCTCCATCGCCATGCCGCGATGGCGCAGCGCCAGCTCGTGGACGATGCCGCGCGCCAGGTCGAGCAGGTCCTCCCGCCGCTCGCGCAGCGCGGGCATGCGGAGGGTCAGGACGTTGAGGCGGTAGTACAGATCCTCGCGGAAGCGCCCGGCCTTGACCGCCTGTCTGAGGTCGCGGTGGGTCGCGGCAATCACCCGCGCTTCGGAGCGCCGCGGCAGCGAGTCGCCGACCCGCACATACTCCCGCTCTTCGAGCAGCCGCAGCAGCTTGCCCTGGAGCTCCGGCGCAAGATCGCCGATCTCATCGAGAAACAGCGTCCCGGCCTCGGCGGTCTCCACCAGGCCGGCATGCGCCTGGCTGGCGCTGGTGAAGGCGCCTTTGCGATGGCCGAACAGCTCCGACTCGATGAGCGAGGGCGAGATCACCGCGCACTGGACGGTCACGAAGGGATGGCGGCTGCGTCCCGAAGACTCATGGATGTGACGCGCCAGGACGCTCTTGCCGGTGCCGGTCTCGCCCAGGAGCAAAAGCGTCGCATCGGTGCTCGAGGCCTGCGCGACCTGGCTGAGCGCCGTCCGCATCGCCGGACTGCGCGACTCGAACGTAATATGGCTGCGTCGGCCCGCGGTGCGCCGCGACTCGGCGAGCTCTTTCTGCAGGCGCGAGCTGGCCAGCGCTTTTTCCACCGCGTACTTCACCTGCGCCGATGACGCGGGCTTTATCAGATAGTCGCACGCGCCCGCCTGCATCGCCGCCACCGCGTTTTCGATCGAGCCATGCCCGGTCATGACGATGATCGAAGTGTTGGGAACCTCCTGCGTCAGCGCCCGCGTCACCGCCAGCCCATCCATGCCGCCGAGCTGCATGTCGGCAAGCACCACACTGGGTGGCGTACGCACCGCCATCTCGATACCGCTCTCGCCGCTTGGCGCTGCCGCCACTTCATAGCCGGCGTTCTGCAGTAAAAGAGACAGTGTCTTACGCACGGCCGGCTCATCGTCGATGATTAGGACGCGCGGCTTGGCTCCCGTGCCCATGATTCGGTGCGTACCATTTTAGCAGAGCCGGCGCGCGCGGCGGAAAGCAAACGCCAGCATTGTTTGTGTACACCGATGTGGAGAAAGCCGCCCTAGGGTCTGCGGACTTCTTTTCCGGTCTTTCTGTCTTCTAATCTTCCAGGGGCCGTAAGTTTTTTTTCCGCTCCGGCAACTCACTGTCCAGTTGCAAGCGATCGCTGGCTGACCTTCATGTGAAGGGTCAGAGAGCGCGCGTTTTATAGGAGTCCTGCATGAGACGCTCCGCATTTGCTGCCCTGTCACTTGGCGCGATGCTTAGTCCGACCGTTGCCTGCGTCGCTCCCGATCTGGCTGCGCCGTGTCCGGTGCCGCCGGGCGCCACCGCCGAGCAGGCGCTTTTGGCCAAGCAGTCGTGCTACAGCGCCACGCAGCCGACGCTTCTGGATCCGCGGCTGCACAAGGACGTCGATATCCTGTTCGTCATCGACAACTCTCCATCGATGGCGCCCAAGCAGCGGGTGCTGGCCGCGGCCATTCCGCAGTTTATCAGCGCGATTGATGCCACCGGCGCCAACTATCAAGTAGGAATCGTCACGACCGATCTCGGGTTCAATGTTGCCGATGGTACGCCGGTCGGCGTGCGCTTTCCCGCCACCCCGCAGACGCCGGGCTCCGCCCTTGCGGCCTGCGACAGCGCGGCCGGCGATGACGGCGTACTGCAGAACAAGACATGCATGGATCGGACAAACCTTCAGGGCGATGCCGCCGCGGCCTGTCAGACGTTGTGTCCGGATCCGCAATACGTACCCAAGGGAGGAGCGCGTTATATCGCCAAGATCGACGGACTCACCAACGTGCCGGTCAAGATGATGGGAGGCCGGGACGTGGGGCCGCAGCTGGCTTTTCAGTGCCTGTCGCTGGTCGGGGACACCGGCTGCGCGGTGGAGCAGCCGCTGGAGGCGGCCAAGCGGGCCTTGGACAATCACCGTCCGGACAACCAGGGCTTTAACCGCAAGACCTCGGTGTTGGCGGTCATTTTTATTACGGACGAAGACGACTGCTCCGTACAGCAGCAAAAGCGCGCCTTGCTCAACCCGGCGGTCGCCCACACGTCCGAAGCCAGCTGCACTACGCCGTCCGCGGATGCCAGCGGGGCATGCTACAACGTCGACTACCGCTGTGCGGCGCTCGATCTGGAGTGCGATCAGCCGATGAACATGCCGGGAGCCAAGCGAAACTGTCGGGAGCGGCCGGGCAGCTTCCTCAACTCGATCGATCAGTA
>CALFML010000401.1 GCA_937879845.1 uncultured Myxococcales bacterium | reverse complement strand
GCACCGTGTGCGAGGAGCTGGAAGGCGGCGTCGGCTGGCGCAGCTACCGCGCGGTCAAGCGCTACATCGAGCGCATCCACCTCGTGAGCGAAGAAGAGGTCATGGACGCCGTGGTCTTCGCCTACCGCAAGCTCGGCCTCATCATGGAGCCGTCCGCGGCGGTGGTGATTGCCGCGGCGCGCGACGGCCGGCTGCTGCTCGACGACACCTCGGTCCTGGTCATAAGCGGCGGCAACATCGACAGCGACGTGCTGCATCGCTGGCTCGCCGCGCCGCCGCGCCGCGGCGGGTAGCCGCGCCAAACGCCGACGACCGCAGGCTACGGCGGGGCCTGGTCGAGGCGGTAGATCGGATAGCGGTTCTGCTTCTTGTCGAACGACGGGTGGCGCTCATAGAAAAAGCGCAGGCGCTGCCCCGGATCGCGAGCAAAAGCCGGATCGCGCAGCCGGCTGTAAAACTCCGCCCGCAGCTTGGGGTCGGCGGCGAGCTGCTGCTCGGCGACAGCCTCGGTGACGTAGTCCTCCATGTACTCTTTCTGCTCGAAGATGGCGTTGAAAAAGCCCCACGCAAGCAGCGAGTCCGGGCCCGTCGGTTCCAGCAGATGGACGAGCAAGCGCCCGCCGCGCTGCGCCACCGGAACGAACAGCGCGCCGCCGCCGAGCTCGACCCGCTCGCTCTGCCAGCGGCCCTCGACCTGCACGGTGTGGCGGCCTTCGTAGGGCTCGGGGCGAAAGGCGCGGGAGGTGACGTGAAACACCTGGGCATCGAGCGGCGGCGGCAAGACGGTCGACTCCGGCGCCGCCAGGGTCCGGAAAGACAGGTCGTGGGCGCGCAGCTTGCGCCCAACAAGCTCCGCCAGCTCCGGCGGCACCAGATAGCCGGCGCCCGGCGCCATCACCGTCCCCTGCGCCGCGAGCTGGCCGAAAAACGGCACGCTCCAGATCTCCGGCCGGCGCGGGTCGTAGCGCACCCGCAAGGCGCCTGAGACCGCCGAAGGCTCGATCGTGTAGTGGTAGCCGGGGAAGCGCAGCTCGGTCGGCGGGCCGCTTGGCTCATAGCGCAGCGGTACGGCCGCACCGGCGAGCTTCTGATCCGCGGCATCGGCCGCCGCCACCGCCGCAAGCAGGTCGCGCCCGCGCCCCGCGACCTCGGCAAAGAGCGAGGAGAGCACCGCGACCATGGTCCGCACCCGCCGCGGGTAGGGCTTCCACGAGTGCGCTTCGACCAGCACCGCGAAGCGGTTGCGCAGCGGCCAGTACCCGGTGGAAAAGCGCGCCGGCGCCAGGTCGGCGGAAAACCCCGAGGTCGGATCGTCCTGCTTGCGCAGCGACGGATAAAAATCCACCGCGATGATGCCGGCGCCGCCGAGCCGCTGCAGCGTGCGGGCGCTCAGCTCGGCGCCGAGGGCGCGCAGCGGCGCCGGGCCGCCAAGGCGCGGCTCGATCTCGACCGCGACCTCGGGTTGAAAGTCGGCGCCGTCGGTCACATGCAGGTCGATATAGAGCAGCGGGTCCCAGCGCGAAAGCAGCTGCAGCATCGCCTGCATCTCCGGCGCCTCCGCCTTGCTGTAGTCGCGGTTGAGGTTGAGGTTCTGCGCCGTGGTCCGCCAGCCGCCCTCGGCCGGGCCGACCTGGTTTGGCCGCTGATGCGGTCCGAAGCGCTCGTGGCCGTCGACGTTGAATACAGGGACGAAGACCCAGGTGAGCTGCGCCAGCGCGCTTTTGGGGGAGCGCTCGCCAAGCAGCTGCCGCAGCAGCAGGAATCCCGCGTCCTTGCCGTCGATTTCGCCGGCGTGGATGCCGCCTTGGGCGAGGATCACCGGCCGCCCGAGCCGCCGCGCCGCCTCCGGCTCAAACACGCCATCGGCCGAGGCGACGAGCGCCAGCATCGGCCGCCCGGACGGGGTCGTGCCGAAGCGCTGGCAGCGGACTTGGGCGGGGAAGGTCCGCGCGAACTCGGCGCACAGGCGCACGACTTCATCGTAGCGGCCGGTGCGCGCGTAGCCGCTCCGCTCCGCCACGGTGGCAAGCGCGGAGACGGCGGGCGGAGCCGCGGCGGGATTGGCGCCAATCGTAAACGCCGCCGGCGCCGCAAGCACGGCCGGCGCGGCAAGCACGGGCAGCATCATCCCAACCAGCGCGGTCACGGATGGAAGGACTGCGATTCGGCGTGCGCGCGAAAAGCCGGAGCCTCGCGCGCCGGCTCGCCGCAGGCAGATTAGGGTCGTCATGGCGCGCAACCTAGCAGAACCCCGGCCGTCTGGCACGGCCCGGCACGCCCCGGTACGCTCGGCTCCGGCCGGGTCCAAGCGGAAACTCGGGCCCGCCTGGCTTCCTCTGCGGTCCCGGCTTGTGCTAGATTGCGCTCAATAGAGAGGACACGGGACCGCCTTGCACGACGACATCAAGCAGCGCACAAGCCAGCTAAAAGATGACATATTCGCCGCCATCGACGAGGTCGGAGCGTCCCTGGAGTCCGGGAGCCTGGCGCGGCAGCTCACGGCGGGGCAGCTCTTGCCGCCGCTGGTCACGCGCTATGAGGAAATCCTGGCGCTGCTGCCGGCGGAGGAGCGCGAGCGCTTCGACCGCACGGTCGGCCGCACCCTCACCGACCTGCGGCGCCAGGCGGGCTTCCTCGCCAAGCAGGTCGGCGGGCAGAAAGCCGAGCGGGCGGCGGACGGCGGCGGCCAGCCGTTCCTCCTCCAGCGCTCGCCGGGCAAGTCGATCCTCGGCGAGGATAAGCCGGTCCCGCGTGAGAAGCCCAAGTACAGCGTCGGCGCCGAGGTCGAGTCGTGGTGCGGCAAGTGCAAGGAGATGCGCGCCCACCACATCGTCGCGATGTTCGCCGATCTGCCAAAGCAGGTAAGCTGCGTCATGTGCAAGAGCCGCCACGGCTACCGCAGCGAGCCGCTGCACCGTGGCGAGTCGCCCAAGACCCCAGCCGCCGCCCCGCCGCGCTCCCCCGCCATCAACGCCGAGGCCCGCCGCCAGCGCGAGCAGCGCCAGAAGCTGGAGTCCGAGCTCGACTCCGTCGATTCCAAGATCTTCGACCCCAAAGACAACTTCAAGTCCGGCCAGGTCATCGTCCATCCCAAGTACGGCCGCGGCAAGATCGAGACCGTCCTCAAGGGCAGCGTGCTCGTGCGCTTCCTCGACGGTCTGCGGCAAGTCTCCCGCACTTAAGACCGCGCGCGCGGAGCGCACGTAGCAGCCAGGTTGAATGAAGCGGTGCGCAGGCGCGGCTTCTGTAAACCTCTGCTACACTGCGCCCGTCATGTCATCCCCCTTCGCTCCTGTCGATCCCAAGCAGAGTTTCCCCAAGCTCGAGGAAGAGATCCTCAAAGTCTGGCACGAGGAGAAGATCTTCGAAAAGAGCACGAGCCCGCGCGATCCGGCGACCGGCCAGGAGCGCCCGCTGTTCGTGTTCTACGAAGGTCCGCCCACCGCCAACGGCCTGCCCGGCATCCATCACGTCCTGGCGCGCGCGTTCAAGGATGTCATCCCGCGCTATAAGACCATGCGCGGCTACTACGTACCGCGCAAAGCCGGCTGGGACTGCCACGGTCTCCCCGTCGAGGTCGAGGTCGAAAAGCGCCTGGGTCTGCGCGGCAAGCAGCAGATCGAGGAGCTCGGCGTCGCGGAGTTTAACCGCCACTGCCGCGAGAGCGTGTTCCGCTACATCAAGGACTGGGACCGCCTGACCGACCGCATCGGCTTCTGGCTCGACACCGAGCACCCCTACCGCACGCTGGACAACGAGTACATCGAGTCGTGCTGGGCGCTGCTCAGCGAGCTGTGGGGACGCGGGCTGCTGGTCAAGGACTACAAGGTCACCAAGCACTGTCCGCGCTGCGGCACCTCTTTAGCGGAGGCGGAAGCCGGCCAGGGGATGAAAGAGGATGTGGACGATCCGTCGGTGTTCGTGCGCCTGCGGCTCGCGCCGGGGCAGGCGCTGCCGGTGGCGCCGGGAACGACCGACGGGTCGCCGGTCTCGATCCTCATATGGACGACGACCCCGTGGACGCTGCCGGCCAACGCCGCCGCGGCGCTCAGCGCGGAGGCGGAGTACGGCGTCTATGAGCTGCCGCGCGACGGCGGCGGACGCGAGTACGTCATCTTCCTGAACACCCAAGCGGAGTCGATTCTCAAAGGCAAAAAGGATGCGGCTTGCGTCGGGACGATCAAAGGCGCGGCGCTCGCCGGTCTGCGCTATGAGCCGCTTTATCCCGGCGTCGGCCAGGGCGGCGCGGCGATCGATACCGGCGCGGCGTATCGCATCCTGGTCGATCAGACCGTGGAGCTTGGCGAAGGCACCGGCGCCGTCCACATCGCCCCGGCGTACGGCGATTTAGAGGTCGGGCGGCGTCACGGGCTGCCGGTGCTGTTCTCGGTCGGGCTCGATGGGATCGTGCTGCCGGCGTTCGCCAAGTTCGCCGGCAAGTTCTTCAAGGAAGCCGATCCCCTGGTCACCCGCGATCTGAAGGAGCGCGGCCTCCTGTGGAACAGCGGCCGCATCCGCCACAGCTACCCGTTCTGCTGGCGCTGCGATACGCCGCTTCTCTACTTCGCCAAGGACAGCTGGTACATAAAGACTACCGCGGTGCGCGAAGAGCTCCTTTTGCAAAACCAGAACATCCACTGGTACCCGGAGCACATCAAGGAAGGCCGCTTCGGCGACTGGCTGCGCAACAACGTCGACTGGGCGATCTCGCGCGAGCGCTACTGGGGTACGCCGCTGCCGCTGTGGCAGTGCGATCAGAGCGGCGACTTAGTCTGCATCGGCAGCATCGCCGAGCTAAGCAGGCGCGTCGGCCGCGACCTGACCCAGGATCCCGACTTCGACCTGCACCGCCCCTACATCGACGGCGTCACCTGGCCGAGCGAAAAGGGCGGCACCATGCGCCGCGTCCGCGACGTCATCGACTGCTGGTTCGACTCCGGCGCGATGCCGTTCGCCCAGCACCACTACCCGTTCGCGTTCGCCAAGGACGCCGACTTCCAGAAGCTCTTCCCGGCGCAGTACATCTCCGAAGGGGTGGATCAGACGCGCGGCTGGTTCTATACGCTGCATGCCCTGGGCGTACTCTTGCGCGGCGCCCCGGCGTTTGCGAACTGCATCGTCCTTGGCCACATCCTCGACGGCGAAGGGCGCAAGATGTCCAAGCGCCTGGGCAACATCGTCGATCCCTGGACCGTGCTGTCGGCCGAGGGCGCCGACGCGCTGCGCTACTACCTTTACACCGCGTCCCCGCCCGGCCAGCCGCGGCGCTTCTCGCAGGCCTTGGTGCAGAAGTCGCTGCGCCAGTTCCTGCTTACGCTGTGGAACTGCTACAGCTTCTTTATCACCTACGCCGAGACCGAGTGGGACAAGCTCGGCAGCGAAGAGATCGACCTCTCCAGCGTGTGCGTTGACAGCGGCGGCGCGACGGAAAACGCCGCCAGCCGCAACAAGCTGACGGAGTACCTGGAATTCGACTTCTGGATCCGCAGCGAGCTCCTTTGTCTGCAGGAGCGCACCACGCGCCAGCTTGAGTCCTACAACATCACCGAAGCGGCGCGCGACATCGGTGAGTTCGTCGATATGCTGTCAAACTGGTACATCCGCCGCAGCCGCGAGCGGTTCTGGTGGCCGGTCGATCAAAAGGACTCGGAGACCGAGCGCGTCAAGCGCTCCGCCTATCAGACGCTCCGCCACTGCCTGGTGATCCTGGCCCAGCTCAGCGCGCCGCTCGTGCCGTTTATCGCCGAGGCGCTGTGGCGCAACTTGGAGTGCGCCTACAATCCCAAGGCCGTAAAGAGCGTGCACCTGTCGCGCTGGCCGGCGGTCGATAGCGATGACGCGCAGGCGCAAAGCTGGATCGCGCGCTCGACGCAGCTGCGCCGCGACATGCAGGTCGTCATGCACGTGGTCTCCCTGGGCCGCGCCGCCCGGTCGGAGAACAACATCAAGCTCCGCCAGCCGCTGCACGCGGTCTATGTCCAGATCGGCGATCAGTCCACCCGCTACGCCGCCCGGCGCTATGAGCGCATCATCTGCGATGAGCTCAACGTCGAAAAGCTCAGCCTCCTCGAAGATCAGGAGAACGTGCTCGTCCGCTATACCTTGCGGCCGAACCTGCCCAAGCTCGGGAAAAAATACGGCAAGCGCGTAAAGCTCATCCAAGACGCGCTGCTCGCCGCGGACGCCAAGGAGGCAGAGCGCATCGCCGGCACGGTGCTCAAAAAGCAGCCGCTGGAGCTTGCCACCGCCGAGGGCCCGTTCACCCTGGAGCCCGACGAGATCCTGCTGAGCGCCCAGTCGCCCGAGGGCCTCTCCGCCTGCACCGACAAAGGCATCGTCGTTGCGATCACCACCAAGATCGATGACGACCTGCGCGACCGCGGCATCGCCCGCGAGGTCGTGCGCGCCATCGGCGAGCTGCGCAAAAAAGCCGGCTGCAAAGTCGCCGACCAGGTCACGGTCGGCTACACGTCCGCCGACCCGGTGATCACCGCCGCCCTGACCCGCCACGCCGACTTCATCGCCAGCGAGACCCTATCCACCCTGCGCCCCGCCCCCCTCGCCTCCCCCGATCTGAACAGCACCGTCGATCTCGACGACGCAACGATCGAACTGACCCTCACCCGCTAATTTTTTCTCACTTACTCTTCCCCCCCAGCGGGTGGCGCCGGAGGCGGGGCCCCC
>CALFML010000400.1 GCA_937879845.1 uncultured Myxococcales bacterium | reverse complement strand
TCGTTATTGAGAAGCAGTACATACTCGGCGCCGCCGGCCAGCGCGCGGCGGAAGCCGATGTTGGCGCCTTCGGCATAGCCCAGGTTGCTCGCGTTGGCGACCAGGGTGACCCGGGGAAACCGCTGCGCCAGGACAGCCGGGGTGCCGTCGCGGGAAGCGTTGTCGACCACGACCACATGGCGAGGTGGCGGCTGCAGCCGAAATACGGACTCCAGACAGTCCAAAGTCTGGGCGATTCCGTTATAGGTGACTACAACCACCCAAGTGGCGGACGTGTCCGGCATGCGCAGCGCGTCGGCTAAAACCCCAGGTACTCACGCATGAGCTGACCGACGCGGGCCGGAGCCAAGTGCTGGCTCACTCGCCGGCGGCCGGCCTCTGCGCGCTGCTGGCGGCGGCTGGCGTCGGCGGCGCAGGTGCGCAGGGCGGCGACCGCGGCCTCCTGGCTTGGCTCGGCCCAGGACATGCTCGGGTGCCAGAGCTCATGCGGGCCGATCACGGTTTTCACCGGAACCAGCCGATAATCGACCAGGAACGCCGAGTCGTCATCCATATAGTCCATGTTGCCGGAGTGCGCAGTGGCCACGACGGGAACGCCGTGCGCCATCGCCTCCGCCATGCACAGTCCGAAGCCCTCGCAGCGGTGCAGCGATACGTACGCGTCGGCGCGCTGGTACAAGCGCCGGCGGCCGACCGCCGATAGGGTCTCGCAAATCGTATAGACCGGCGGCGGATGACGATAACCCCGGAGCACCTCTGCCACCGCCCGCAGCGCGAGCTCCGGATTGCGGATGTAGTTGAGACCGATCTTGATGAGCAGCGCGACATCGCGTCGGCGATCGAACGCATCGCAGAACGCGCGCAAGAGCTGAAGCGGATTTTTGCGATCCGACCATTCCTGAATGCATAGAAACAGGAATAGGTCGTCCGGAATGCCCGGAATGGTGCGCGGCGCATCGGTCCGCAGCGGCGGCGGCGGGCGCACCGGGTGCGGTACGAGGCGCACCGGACAGCGCGCCGCGGCCGCGAACGCCCGCTGCGCATGCTGCGACGGCACCCACAGCTCATCGACCGCGGCCAGCGGCGCGATCCACTGCGGCGGCAGCACTTCGGTCTCCCACACGGTCATCCCGATGTTGCGCCGGCCGGATTCACGGAAGAGCGGAAATCCTTCCGGAATGACATGCAGAATCGTCTGTTCATAGGGAATCGCGCGGCCGCACAGGGCGGCGGTGCGCGGGTATCGCCGCGCCGGCATCGCGACATCGTGCGACCCCTCTTCCGCCATCCGTACCGCGCGGCCGGTAAGCGGAACCCCGGCATCGGCCAGGACGCGCAGATGCAGACGGCACGCCTCGCCAAAGCCCGAGTGTTCGGCAAAAAAGCCGGTGACGCGAACTCCGCTCATCGCCTTATCCTAGGGCGCGCCGGTAGCGGTCGCGCGGCCAGTGCAGCGCGGAGACTCGCTCTGCCGCGGCGACGACTTCGGCGATCGGGACACAGTCCAGACAGCGCGGCCGGCCGTTGCCGTCACAGCTTTTGCAGCGGTAGGCGTCGGCGAATACGGCGGCGCTTACCGCGGATGCCGGACCGCAGTACTGCGGACAGGTGCGGCCGTGTACCGTGACGACCGGAGCGCCGACCGCGGCGGCTACGTGCGCCCAGCCGATGTCATCGGCAAGACAGACCGCGGCAAAGTAAAGGAGAGCCGGCGCGTTGACATCGCGGGGCAGCACGTGCGCCGCCCTGCCCTCCGCGCCGCCGCTGGCGGGCCGGGTCGATGCGGCGAGTCCTCCAAGCTGAATCACCTGCCCGCCGATGGCGCGCTGGAGCTGCGCGGCGGCGTCGTGCAAGCGCTGCGGACCCCAGGTGCGGCTTCCCGCCGATTCGCCGCTCGCCGGTAATGTGATGATGAGCGGCCCGCGATTGCCGGTGAGCTCCACGGCGCGGCGGCGGCCCCACTGTTTCTGCTCGGCACTCAGCTGCAGCTGCGGTGCGCTGCCGCGGCGCGGCAGACCGACCAGGAACGCTTGCTCCTGAAAATGCTCGGCGGCGTGAGTAAGCGGGGGGGCGTACTGCAGGCGGCGCGGACGCCGCGGCGAGAGCTGCAGCTCCGCCGACCGGCCGATATTCCAACACGGCTCGCCGCGCGCCGTCGCCGCAAGACGCACCGACAACCCCGGCAGGTCGCTGACCGGTGCCAGGCAGCGCCCCGCGCCGCGCAGATGCGCGCGCACGAGCTCTGCCGGTCGCCGATGTCGGCCGCACACCGCCACCGTAGCCAGGGGAAACCGTTCCAGCAGGGCATCGACAAGCGGCAGCGCCCACACGGTCCGAGACAAGCCGAGCGATCCCAGATCAAACTGCAGCCAGACCGGCCGGACTTCTCGCTCCACTTTTTCAAGATACGGAGCGTGCTCGCTGCGCAGAAGCCGGGCATCGACTCTGTCGATTCGCTGCGGCATCTGCGATGACCGCCGATAGCGCCGGAGCGGCAAGACCGCGTCGAGCCACGACGCGATTCCGGATCGCGAAAAGTACGGAGCCGCCATGCGCGGGAGTCTAGCCGATGCGGACCTTGAGGCGCGCGCCCTTGCCAATCGGCCACTGGCGGCGCGAAAGCGATGCCAGATACTCGGCCGCGCGATCGAGCACCAGATCGCTCTCCGGCTGCGGGCTCAGGCTGTTTACATAACAGCCGTAGCCATAGGTTCCGTACCCGTAGTGATAGCCGTACCCGTACCCGTACCCGCGGGTCCCGTACCCATAGCCGTATCCGGTCCCGGTCGGATCACAGATGGCGATGGTGTTGTCGCTGCCGCAGCCTTCCTCGGTACTTGTGGCGACAAGCGCCGCGGCGGTGGTTGCAAGCGTCGCTGCTTTGAGGAACACCCGACGAGTCATCTGCCGGAAAGACTGCCCGAAAGACGGACGGATCGACATGGCTCAATCTTACTATAGGAGTCGCGGGTCTGCCTAGCCGGCAAGTAAGGGGTTTACAAGCCTTATGCTGTGCGGTACGCAGCCGACTCTGGATTCTAATGCGTCTAGCGTGGGTCTGCCCCTATCTCCCGTGGCCTGCCAATAGCGGGGGGCGGATTCGCATCCACCGCCTGGCTTCCGGAATCGGCGCGGCGGAACTACACCTACTGTGCTATCTGGCGCCGGATGACATGGAAGAAACGGCGACCGCCGGGTGGCCGGGCTCCCCATGGCATAGCCGGGCGTGGTTTGCGCCGGATGTGCGCCGCGCGCGACAGGAGCCCTTTGTTCCGTCCCAGGCCGCCCGACTGCCGCAGGAGCTTGTGGCGCGGCTGTTTGCGCTGCATGACCAAGCGCCGCTTGATGCGGTGATCGTGGAGCACTGCTATGCGGCGGGGGGACTCGCTCTGCCGGATGGCGTTCCGCTCATCGTGGACGAGCACAACATCGAAGCGGATTACTACGGCCGCCTGGTGTTTAACCGCTCGGCGGAGCTTGGTCCGCAGCCGCTGCGCCAGCGGCTCCGTTACGCCGTCGAGTGGGCGGCCTGGCGGCGCTTTCAGCGGCGGATCTGGCAGCGCGCCGCCGCCGTTGCCGTGGTCGCGGAGGCCGACGCGCGGCAGGTCGCGCCCTACCCGCGGTCGGCAGTCGATGTCGTGCCAAACGGGGTCGCGGTCTCCGACCACGGCTTCATTCCGCCCTCGCAGCGGCAGGGATACCGCGTCTTGTTCGTCGGCCACCTGCAGTATCCGCCAAACCTCGCGGCGGCGCGCTTTTTGGCGACCGAGATCCTTCCGCGGCTGCGGCGCCGCGTTCCCGAAGCGACGCTGACCTTGGCCGGCCGCGATCCGCTGCCCCAAGTCACGAGCCTGGCCGGCCCCGCGGTGCAGGTCGTCCCCAACCCGCCCTGCATCGCCGAGCTATATGCCGCCCATGCCGCGTGCGCCATTCCCTTGCGGTTCGGCGCGGGCACAAGCCTCAAGGTTCTAGAGCCGCTCGCGGCGGGTGTGCCGCTGTGCGCCTCCGCGTTCGGCGTCCGTGGCTTCGGCCTGCTCCCCGCCGCGCACTACCTGCCGGCCGAGAGCGCCGACGATTACGCCGACGCCCTTGGCCGCATCCTGACAACGCGCGCCGCCTTTGATCCGATGGCCGCGCGCGGTCGCCGCATCGCCCAAGCGTACGCTTGGGAGAATAGCGCCCAGCGGCTCGCGCGGCTTATTCAGCGAGTCATCCGCACGTAGCTTCAGCCGCCGGTGGGCTCGGGAATGATGCCGCAGGCGACGCGGGCGCCGGAGTTGCCGGTCGGCTGCGTCGTCAGGTCATCCATGCTCTGATGGATGATGAGCGCGTGGTTGGCGGGGTTTGTGGGATCGCCGGCGCGCAAGCTGAGGGTGGTGGTCAGGGACAGGGTGCCGGTGCCGCTCTGGCCGATGTCGATGTTGCCGAAGTCGCCCGAGTGGTGCACGGCCTGCGCCGGATCACCGTGCGCCTGGGTCGTAGGATTGAAGTGGCCGCCGGCGGTGGTAAAGTCCGGCGGATCGCACTTGCCCAGATCATGCACGTGCACCCCGTGCTTGCCCGCCGGCAGACCGGTCAGGCTGACGTCCACCTGCACCGGCGCGTCGCCTTTCTGGGTGAACGTCGCCGTGCCCATCTGCTGCCCGGTGGCGGACAGCAGCGTGGTGGTCGCGGTCGTGGTCTTGTCGCCGCAGCCCGCGACCCCGGTCAGGGATAGGCCAAGCAGCAGGGAAACAGCGGGGAAAATATTGAACAGTCTTGCACTAGTAGGGCTCATAGCGGCCTCCAGGTTTTGGGTTTTCTCAAATGTACCACAGACCCTGGGCGGCGCCGCTTCTGTCCCGTTGCGGCCTAGGGACGGCTAGCGCTGCGCATGGCGCCCGCCGGAGACCGGCTTGTATGCGACCCCGAGCTGCTTGAACAGGAATGCGAAGACATCTGCCTGTTCCTTGATCGACTCCGACAGGGTGCTGGCCCCATGGCCGGAGCTTGAGCTTGTGCGCAGCAGGATCGGCATGCCGGAGTTTGTGACCGCCTGCAGCCGCGCCACCATCTTGCGCGAGTCGGCGGGATTGACCCGCGGGTCGTTCTCTCCGCTGACGAACAGCATCGCCGGGTACGCCGTCCCTTCCTTGATGTGGTGGTAGGGCGAGTAGGCGTACAGCGCCTTGAACTGCTCCGGGTCTTTGGGCGTGCCGTACTCGGTGACGTTGAAGGCGCCGTTGGGGTAAAGGACGAAGCGCAGCATGTCATACAGGCCGACGTGGGCGACGACCGCGCGGAACAGCTCCGGGCGCTGCGTGACCACTGCGCCCATGAGCAATCCGCCGTTGCTGCCGCCTTGGATGGACAGCTTGGCGGGGCTCGTCACACCTTTGTCGATGAGGTGCTGGGCGCAGGCGATGAAGTCGTTGAACACGTTCTGTTTGTTCAGCAGGTTGCCGTCTTTGTGCCACGTTTCGCCGAACTCGCCGCCGCCGCGGAGGTTGGCGATGGCGATGACGCCGCCCTGCTCCAGCCATACGCGGCGCAGCACGCTGAAGCCCGGCGTCAGGCTGACGCCGAAGCCGCCGTAGCCGGTGAGGAGCGTCGGATTTTTGCCATCGAGCGCCATGCCTTTTTTGTGCAGCACGCTGAGCGGGACCTTGGCCCCGTCCTTGGACGTGACCATATGGCGCTCCACTTCGATGTCGCTGAAGTCAACCGGCGAGGTCACCATGAGCGCCGTCTTGACCGCCTGCCCCGCCGCCTTGCCGCCCGCCGGCGCGTAGCGGTACCAGGCCGCCGGCTCGACGAAGGTCACGTTGCGGAACAGGATCTCATCGTCGTGCTGCCGCACGAGCTCCGGGACCGCCGACACCGCCTGGACCGGAACCAGCTTGGCGGCGCCGCCGTTCAAGTCGAAGCTGCGCAGCTGCGACAGACCGCCGAGCAGATCGAGCACGTACAGCCGCTTCTTGGTCGGCAGGAACTGCTGGATCACCGCCTCGCTCTCCGGCACCACGAGCTTGGCCGCCGCGAGCTTGGTGGCGCCCGGCGCAAGACGCAGCAGCTTGCCGCGCGGCGCGCCCTCCCGCGACAGCAGATACAGCGCGCCGTCGAGCCCGAAGGTCCCATGCGTGATGTGATCGGCGAACTGCGTCACCCGCGTAAAGCCGCCGCGCCCCCCAGGTCCCAAGACGAAGTGCTCATACTCACCGCCGTCGCCGTTGCCGACCGACGCGAGGATGTACTTGCCGTCCGGGCTGGTCTCAAGCTTCACCTCGGCGATGCGCGGGAAGTCCTTGCCGATGGCGTAGGTGTCGTCTTTGGTGTCGGTGCCGAGCTTGTGGAAGTAGACCTGCTGGTAAAAGCCCAGGTCTTCTTTCGGCCGCTCGGCGCCGCGCGGGTAGCGGGTGTAATAAAGGCCGGAGTGGTCGCTGTTCCAGGCCACGCTGCCGCCGGCCGTGCCGCCGTTGACCCGCGGGATCACATCGGGCAGCTCGCGTCCGGTCTTGACCTCATAGATATGCACCGTGCCGTCTTCGGTGCCGCGGTCCGACAGCGACACCGCCACAAGCTCCCCATCCAGAGACGGGACATAGAAGTCGATGGTGGTGGTGCCGCTGGGGTTGACTTTGAGCGGATCGAGCAGCACCCGCTCCGACTGCGGCTCATCCGCCGACTTGAGGGTCACGAGCAGCGGCTGATCGCGCGGCGGCTGAAACTTGCGGGCAAACAGCACGCCGCCATGCTCCGAAAGATCGAAGTGCGCCGCCGAGGACGCGGTGATGAGCTCCTTGACCCGCTCGCGGATGGCATCAAGCCCCGGACTCTGATCCAGCACCGCCCGGCTGTAGCGGTTCTGCCCTTCATTCCACGCCCGCACCGCCGGGTCGGCGAAGTCCTCCAGCCACCTGTACTCATCCACCACCTTGGTGCCGTGGAAGTCATCGGTGACCGGCTTCTTTGCCGTCTTGGCCGGCGCCGCCGGCAAGGCGGCGGGAGTCGGCGCGCTCGCCGGAGCCGCGGCGCTTGCCAGAACCGGTACGCCGCAAAGACCAAGAGCCAGCAGGATGGTGCTCGACTGTCGTTTCGACTTCATGGGGTCTCCTTCGTTTTGAAGAAAGAACACCAAAGCCGCGGAAAAGTTCGCCGTCCCGCGCCCAACTTTTCCAGGCGTCGCGACGGGGTTTCTAGCTCTGGAAACGCGGAGCGCGCTTGAGCGACAGGGCGAACAAAACTCGGTGAGCGGTTACAAGTTCGATTTCCGGCGAGAGAATCCGTCCTGCGGGGAATGTGGAAAAGGCATGGGATGCAAAAGCGGCCTGGTGGCGTTTCAGCGGGCCGGTGTTTTGCGGGGAGGCGGCGGCGCGCTGGCGGGAGCCGCGGTGCTAGGTAAGTGGATCAAGTGATCGAGGATCCGCTCCATGATGGGCTGCAGCCGCGTACGTTCGACCTTGAGGGCGCGCAGGAACCGCTCGATTTTTTGCTTCACCGTTTGCCGCAGCATCGGATTTTCCGCCCAGCCGGCGCTGCTGATTTGTGGGGCCAGGGACTCCGCGAGAATCTCCGCCATGTCGGCGACCGCCGGATCGGAGCAGCGCTGCCCGTCTTGGGCCTGCGGCGGCTGAATCTCCAAGAAGAGGCGGTAGAGCGAACGCCCGGTCGGAGACAAGCCGTCCTCATCGATCTCGGGTGCGGGCGCGGCGCCCAGGTCGGCGATTTCGCCGCCCGTCAGCGCCGGCGGGGGTGGCAGCGGCGATAAGTCGGTGCGCGCCGCCTGCAAGGAGAGCAGCAGCTCGCTTGCGACAAAGAGCCGCGGCTCTTTGGGATCAGCAAGGAACGCCCGCGCCTGCAGCAGAGATTTTTCGCGCAGCTGCTCCGCCGCTCCTTTTTCCCCGAGCCGCATCGCCAGCCGCAGCAGCGCCGCATACACGGTCCGGTCAGCGTCGCCGCGCAGCGCCGCACCGCTGCGCCCCAGGTAATAGGCGTGCAGCGCACCGGGCTGAGCCAAAGCAAAGCGCAGCAGCCGCCGTCCGAGCTCGGGAGCGCCTTGCGTCGACCGCTCGGCCACGAACACGGCGTCGATGAGGCGGACCTCATCGTTGGGAGAGAAGATGCTCAGCCGGCTGTCCATCAGCGTGGCGATTTCCGGCTGCACCACTTCATAAAGGAGCCCAGCGGGAGTGGCGGCCCGCCGCACCAGATCATAGGAGCGCTGCGCCGCCGCCAAGAAGCTCCGCTCGCCGAGGGTCGCGCCGACCTCGTGCAGCAGATCCGGGTCGTAGTCGATAAGGTACGAGTTGGTGACGAACGTCCGGCTGCCCAGATTGAAGTAGTTGCGGACCAGCCACGTATCGCCCTGGCCGCACTGGTGGGCGAGGTAGCCGCGCAAGAGGCGCAAGGCCCGACGCAGGTCCGGCGATTCTGCGAAGGCCCGGCTGCCTTCCCACAGACCCTGCGCCACCCGCAGCGCTTCGGTGGTTCCGGAGGCCTCGGGCTGCTCGCTCGCCCGCCACCGCCAGGCCACCATGCCGCGGGTGGTCACGTCGCACGGCTGCTCGATGAGGTAGTCGCGCAGCAGCACCTCGCGCAGGCGCAGGTACAGCGGTCGATCGCGGGCCCGCGCGGCGTAGATGAGGAGCTGGCCCAGATCCACCGCGTAGCTGTACCCATCGGCGCGCGACCACGACTTCTGCGCCAGCCAGGTATCCAGCTGCCGCCGCAGCGCGTTTTCCAGAGCGATCGGCGCCAGCGCTACGGGGCCGCGGGCGCAGCTGAGGCAGAACAGCACCGGAAAGAGGACCCGCGCCGCCCGCCGTGCCAACGCGAAGCCAGGATTTTGGAACATGCTCTGTTTTATACCCGAACGGAAAAAAACAGAACCGCGAAGCTGCGTCCGGCTCGCGGCGAGCGGGCTATTGGACGACGGTTGAGGCGTTCAGGAAGACGTGCACCATGTTGCAGAAGGTCTGCCCACAAGCCTGCGGCTGACTGTCGCCGATCAGCAGATCGCTAAATCCCTGACCATCGACTTGGCCGATGGCAATCGCGGACGGCTGCTTGATGGCCTCTGGAATGAGCATGGAGGAAGCAAGGTAGAAGCTTCCATCCATCCGCTGTACGTAAAATGAAACCGTCTTGTTGCTCCGCAGGACGGCCAAATCTGTCAGTCCATCGTCATTGAGGTCGCCGGCGGCAAGGGCAAGCGGAGCGATTTTATCGTTACGCATCCCATTCTGGAGGAATTCTGTGCCTGCGCCGTCGTAGGCGATGCTTCCATTTTCTATTCGCAATCGATAGGGGACGCCGTTCGCATCGATGAGCAGGAATCCTACTCCGGTAGCGAGCATGCTCGTTGTCGTGGCAGCGTAGCCTATGATCGAGCTGATCTTGGCGTTGTCACCGGGCCACATTTTTACATCGGCTTTCATCGGTGTCATTTTTTCTTGCAGCTTGTACTGAGACAATGTTTGACCACTACTAACTAGTAGTGTCTGCACCCGATCGCTTACCGCAAGTGCCATATGGTCGAAGGCGGCAGTTGCTAGTTGGCCAAGATCCTTCGCGCTACTTTGATTCTGCAGAGAGACACCGATTAGTCGATAGTCACCAGTGCTTTTCCGTACTGCCTGTATGGACTGCAGCTCTACGCCTGGAAACCGCCAAACGTCGAGGAACGATGGGGCCAGCAGCGATCCACCGTCGAATTCTCTAATCGTAAGGCCGCCAGTTTTAAGAAACTGGGTTCGCTGAGCCGGATCGCAATTCATGTAATCGCGGCTAACGATGATTTCGGCGAGCGAGCTCGAAGAGCTAGGTGGGCCCCCAGTCCATACGCCGCCTAACTTAATATTTCTAGATGCAATATCGCAATCAATGCGGCCGACGATTTCCTCTGGCAACGCAAACGCAACAGGATTGACTTGCTGCCACTGAATCTGCGTCCCTGTGACCTTCAGTACGGGGCGTTTTTCTGGGATGGTCAGCTCATGATCGATCTGCCGCACTCGCACCTGGTACGTTCCAGTATTGAGCGTGTTGGAAGCGATGTTCATCGTGACCATGTTGGCGGGCGGCGTCACGTTGCTGAGCTCTTGCGCGCTGTCGGCAACAACGACCCCGTCCTTCAGCGGCAATAACTCCACAACCAGGTTCCCTGATTGCCGGTGCTCGCCGTCGAAGCTGACACTCAGGTCGCCGCCGATCGATCTCTCCATGATGGTCAGGTTGAGACGGACCTCACGCGGGACGCAGCGCTCCGGAGCAAAATCACACTCGCCATTACTGCCGCAGCTGCTGGCGAGAAGTGCGAGGATCCCGAACCACAGCTTTGCGTTTGCTTGTGTTAGGTACATGGGAATCATCCTCCAAAAGCTCTCTTATCGAAGCTCTGTAGTCAGCGCAGGCGAAGCAAGGGGGCGCAGGCTGGCGCTGGATGAAATCCGGGGGCGGGCCTGTTTTTCGGCAAAAAGTTTCTGCGGGTCCCACAGCATCACCGCGCCGCCGGCGAGAAGGCCGATGCCGATACCGATGCTCGTGGCGATCTCGGGGGCGGTGGCGTAGCACCTCTCGGCAGTCTGGCCGCCGCTGGCGCAGGAGACGCTGTGACGTAATGTCAGGACTTCCTGGTTGTTCAGCGTCATGAGAATTCCCGCGCCCAGCAAGACTCCGCCCACGGCCAACAGGGAGCCGCCGAGTCCCTTTCGCAGCAGCGGCAAGCGCGGCGCGGCAGCTGCGCGGCCCACCGGACAAGCCGCGCGCGCCGCGGCAGAGCAGGACTTTTGCTGCGCGCAGTTGCAGGCGCCATGCCCCTCCAGGTCATCCGCCGCGGGACACAAGAGCTCTGCCGCCGCCGGCGTTTCCTCGTCCTCACCGCCATCACCACAGGTAGCCTGCAGGTTGAACGGCGCGCAGAAGAACGCGGGAAGGTGGTGGTTGCCGTCACAGTAGGGAGGCTGCCCGGCGTGCATGGCGGCGGCGCTCTTGCCGATCGGCGTGGTCTCCGCCAGCAGCTGTCCGACCAACGTCACGACCAGCTCCGACAGCGCCGGGGTGCAGCTGTCGCCACTACAGTGCCGCGTCAGGTGCTCATAGCGCAGGAAGGAGCTATTTGCCGCGCCAAGGTCGGTGCGCCACAGCCGGATGCGCGACCGCAGCTCCTCGCCATCGCGCTGCTCTTCGATGTGACCGCCTAGCAAGATGCCGCGGCCGGCGCTTGAGTGCGGCGCGCCGCATGATTTGGCAAGGAGCGCCGCGCACTCGCTGCCCAGGCAGCGGCTCGCCTCGCCCGAGGCGCGGCCGGCAACGATATGAATCGGCGTACCGAGCAGCTGCAGCCGTTCGCCGGCGTGAAGGACTACCTCTCGGTGTGCACGGGCCTGCACAACCACTTCGGCGGCTCGCCGATCACGCATCACGAGGGCATGTGCGTGTTCAACGGGCACGACTTCGTGCTGCGACCGGATCTGCCCGGCTTCGCCTCCGACTGGGGCGGGCCGACCATCGATCAGCTGGTCGCCGACGCCATCGAGGCCGGCGGCGCGCAGACGCCGGTGCGTTCGGTGCAGCTGAGATCGGAAGAGCACACGTCTGAACTCCAGTCACGCCAATGTATCTCGT
>CALFML010000399.1 GCA_937879845.1 uncultured Myxococcales bacterium | reverse complement strand
GAGTGGATGGCCGCGCTGCGCCGCGACTACTCGCATCCGTGCATCGTCGCCTGGGTCCCGCTAAATGAGTCCTGGGGCGTGCCGGATCTGACGAGCAACTCGGCGCATCGGGAGTACGTGCGTTCGCTCTTCCACCTGACCAAGACCCTGGACCCGACCCGTCCGGTGGTCGGCAACGATGGCTGGGAGCATGTCGCGACGGACTTTATCACCATTCACGACTATGCCGCGCACCCGGGCGTCCTTTATGATCGCTATGCCACGCCGGAGTCCGTGGCCCTCGTGCTGCAGCGCCAGCAGCCCGGCGGCCGCCCGCTGACCGTAGAAGGCTTCACGGTCGGCGAGCATCCGGTCATCTTGTCGGAGTTTGGCGGCATCTTCTACAGCGCCGCCAACGAGCCGGGCTGGGGCTATAGCCGCGCCGACGGAGAATCCGACTTTCTGGCGTCGTATGCGAACATCTTGAAAGCGCTGCACGAGTGCCGCGGCCTGGCCGGCTTTTGCTACACCCAGCTCGCCGATACGTTTCAGGAACGCAACGGTCTGCTCAACGCCGACCGTACGCCGAAGGCGGACCTGGCCAAGCTCGCGCAGGCGACGCGCGGCCGGCGCAACGCCTTTGCCATGGACGTCAACCCCGATCTTCCCGACTTTGACGCCAAGCGCTGGAAGCGCCGGCCGTAGATGCGACGGACCCCTCCAAGGAGCAGCGGATGCGGATTCTGATCACGGGAGGAGCCGGCTTTATCGGCGCCCACTTTACGCGGGCCGCCTGCGCGGCCGGCAAGCAGGTGGTGGCCCTGGACGACCTGTCGGGGGGCGCGCCGCTGCCGCTGCCGCCCCAGGCGGTTTTGGTGCGAGGCGATATCGGCGACCGCGCGCTTGTGCAGCGTCTCTGCCGGCAGCATCGCATCGAGGCGGTGGTGCACTTCGCCGGCAAGATCCAGGTCGGCGAATCGGTCAAGCGGCCGGAGATCTACTATGACGTGAACCTGGTGCGCTCGCTGAGCCTTCTGGAGGCGGCGCAGCAGAGCGGCGTACAGCACTTCGTCTTTTCGTCCACGGCCGCGGTCTACGGCGTACCGCAGCAAGTCCCTATTCCCGAGTCGGCCGCGCAAGAGCCGATCAATCCCTACGGCGCCACCAAGCTGGCGTTTGAAAAGGCGCTGCAGGCGTATGGTCAGGCCTACGGCGTGCGCTGGGCGGCGCTGCGCTACTTCAACGCCGCAGGGGCGCATCCCGACGGCACGCTGCGTGAGAACCATCAGCCGGAGACCCACTTGATCCCCCTCATCTTGGACACAGGCCTTCAGCGGCGGCCGCCGCTGGAGGTGTTCGGGACGGACTATCCCACCCGCGACGGAACCTGCGTGCGAGACTACATTCACGTCTGCGACCTGGCCGACGCGCACCTGGCCGCGCTCGATGCGCTGGCGGCCGGCCGGCCTTCCCTCATCTGCAACCTCGGCACCGGGCGCGGCTTCACCGTGCAGGAAGTTCTGGCCGCGGCAGCGCAGTTGCTCGGACGGCCCATTCCGCACCGCGTGAGTCCACGCCGCCCTGGCGATCCGGCAGAGCTGTGCGCCGATGCCGGCCGCGCCCGCGAGCTGCTTGGTTTCAGTCCGCGCCGATCCGATCTGCCGACCTTGATCGAAGACGCACTGCGCTCACGAGTCGGCCGCGGGACTGACAGCCCGTCCTAGATAGAGGATGAGATGCCGCAGAATTCGGACCGCTATCGAAAGTCCGCCGCCCTGTATCAGCGCGCCTGCCAGGTGATTCCGGGAGGGCTCCATCTCTCCGGCCGGCCGCTCATCGACCCGCAGACCTCGCCGATGTATTTCGAGCGAGCCCGCGGCTGCCGGATTACCGACGTCGACGGCCACGAGTATATCGATTATCTCATGGCGTTCGGCGCCTACCTCCTTGGCTACGCCCGCCCGGAAGTGGAGGCGTCGGCGTACGCGCAAGCGCAGCGCGGGCGGCTTATTTCGCTCAATCACCCGCAGCATATCGAGTTCATCGAGTCCTTGCTGCCGCGCTTTCCCGGCACCCAGATGGGAGTCTTCTTCAAGACCGGCTCCGAGGCGACTACCGCGGCGCTGCGGATCGCCCGCCGTCATACCGGACGCCGGCGCACGCTGCGCTGCGGCTACCACGGCTGGCACGACTGGTGCCTGCCTCTTGAGAGCTATGTCCCCGATGGCCTGCAGACGCAGAGCCTGGAATTTTGCGCCAACGAGCCGGCCAGCCTGGAAGCGGCCTTCCGCCTGTATCCCGGCGAGATCGCCGCCGTGATCGTCGCTCCGGAGATGGTGCGGCCGACCGCTTCGGCGAGGTTCGAGGAGCTCCTGCGCATCACCCACGCGCAGGGCGCGGTGTTCGTCATGGATGAAATAAAGACCGGGCTGCGGATCGCTCCCAATTCGATCTCGGCGCGGGTCGGCATCGTTCCGGACCTCATCACGGTGAGTAAGGCCCTGGGCAACGGCTTTCCGGTGGCGGCGCTGCTGGGCCGGCGCGAGGTCATGCAAGCGGGCGATGGGATGCACTACTCGGCGACGTTCCACGGCGACACCGCAGCCATGGCGGCAGCGCTAAAGACGCTGGAGCTCATCGAACAGGAAGGGGCGCAGCAGCACGTCGAGCACTTGGGGCGGCAGCTCATCGAGGGGCTCAACGCGCTGGCCCGCAAGTATGAGCTGCCCGCCGAGGCCTACGGCGAGCCGCAGCCGGCCATGCCGTTTTTCCGCTTCATCGATGCCGATCCGCAGATAAATGCGCGGCTGACCCGGACGTTCTTTCAGCAAGTCCTGGCCCGCGGCATCCTCCTGCATCCGCGCCATATGTGGTTTGTCAGCCTGGCGCACACGGCGCAGGACATTGCGCAGACCTTGACGGCCGCGGAGGACGGGCTGCGGCTCGCCCGCCGGGAGCTTGGCTGACGCGGTCGCCCTGGAATCCGAGACATGCCACGCGTTTTCTCCCAGAAAAGGCGAGCCTATGCGCTAAGAAGTGATTAAGTCTTTAGCACTAGCGTTGGCCGCCACGCAGCGGAAGGATGCGAACATGCCTGGACACGACATCATCGTCATCGGGGGTTCAGCCGGCGGTCTGGAGGCGCTGCGGCCGCTTTGTCGGCAGCTTCCGGGCGAGCTCCCGGCGGCTCTGTTCGTCGTCTTGCATACGGCGCCGGATCGGCCGAGCCTTCTGCCTACCGTGCTCAATCACGGCAGCGATTTTTTGGCCCTGCATCCGGCGGACGGGACGCCGATTCGCAACGGCTGCATCTACATCGCCCCGCCGGATCATCACATGCTTCTGGAAGGTCCGCTCGTGCGCGTGGTGCGCGGACCGCGGGAGAACCGCTGTCGGCCGGCCATCGATCCGCTGTTCCGCTCCGCCGCCGCCTGTTACGGACCGCGCGTCATGGGCGTCATCTTGTCGGGCAACCTCGATGACGGCACGGCCGGGCTCCTGGCAGTCCGGCGCCAGGGCGGAGTCACCCTGGTCCAAGACCCGGAGGAGGCGATGTACGCAAGCATGCCGCAGAGCGCCCTGGCCGCGATGCCGGTAGATTTCTGTCTGCGGATCGCCGACCTCGCCCGGCAGCTCATCGAGCTCGCAAAACAGCCGGCCGGCACGCCGACTCGCGCAGACGAACAGACCACCAGGGAGCTCGAAGCGATGGCACTGGGCGTCAAACAAATGGAGCGGGATGAGCGACCGGGAACCTCCTCACCGTATTCCTGTCCGGACTGCGGCGGGGTTCTCTGGGAAATAGACGATGAGGGGCTGCTCCGCTTCCGCTGCCGGGTCGGGCACGCCTTTTCCTTAGGCGGGATGCTGGCCGAGCAGTCCGATGCGGTGGAACGGGCCCTGTGGATGGCGCTAAAGACGCTGGAGGAGCGGGCGAGCCTGCTGCGGCGGATGGCGAGCAGGGCCGGCGCGCACTCCCAAGCCGGCATGGTCGGCCGCTTCGCGGAAGAGCTGCACAGCGCCGAAGAGGGAGCCGTCGAGATTCGCAAGGTACTGCTCCGCGGGGCGGGAAATATCGGCGAAGGAAGCGCGGGCGCCGCGCCGTGAAGAGTAGCGGACCCCTCAGGCAGGTCCGATGTCAGTGCAGCGGCCGCGTCTGTTATGGCCGTGAATATGGATTGTCTGCAGGAACAGAAGGGATATAAGAATCCTGGTTCATCAGCAGTCCATCCCCGACGCTCGCTCCGCAGACAGGCTCAGCAGGATCTCATGTCCACTCCCAAGCGCACCAAGACCTCATCTTCCGCCGATCAATTCACTTCCCGGTCTGCTTCCCGGTCTGCTTCCCGCGCCGCTTCTCGGTCCGGGCCCAAGCCTGCAAGCGCTCCCAGGGTCGCGGTAGCCCCTCCGCAGCTCGGGCCGGCTCCGGGCAAGATTGCGCCGCCGCGCTCGGTCAAAAAGCCGCGGCCCCTCCGGCCGGTGCACAGCGCGGTGGCCGCATTGGGAGAAGATCACCGCTTTCCCATCGTCGGCATCGGCGCGTCGGCCGGCGGCCTCGACGCGCTGGAGGCGCTGTTCGCCGAGATCGCGCCCGACACCGGCATCGCCTTCGTCATCGTCACCCATCAGATGCCCGGCCACGTCAGCTTGCTTCCGGAGCTGCTCGGCAAGAGCACGAGGATGACCGTGACCGAGGCCACCGACGGGGTCAAGGTCGAGCCGAACCACGTCTACGTGAGCCCGCCGGGCGGACACCTGGACATCGTCGGCGGCACGCTGCGCCGCACCGAGATCGAGGGGGAGGCCTCGCCGCATCTGCCGATCGATCACTTCTTCCGCTCGCTCGCCACGGATCAGAAAGAGCGCGCCATCTGCATCATCCTCTCCGGCACCGGCACCGATGGCACGCTCGGGCTCAAGGCGATAAAGGGCGAGTCGGGCATGGCGATGGTGCAGCAGGTGCAGACCGCCCTGTACTCCGGCATGCCGAGCAGCGCCGTGGCCACCGGCCTTGCCGACTACATCCTTCCCCCCGCGGCGCTGGCGGAGCGGCTCATCGCCTACGCCAGCGGTCCCTACCTCGCGGGGCTGCCCTCCGGAGACCCGCTGCAAGTCTCACCGGAGCCGATGCAGAAGATCTTCGTCCAGCTGCGCGCCCGCACCGGCCACGACTTCTCCGGCTACAAGGCCAACACCATTCGCCGCCGCATCGAGCGGCGCATGAACCTCCAGCAGATCAAGGGCCCCAACCAATACCTGCGCTATCTCCAAGAGAACCCGCACGAGCTCGACATCCTGTTCAAGGAGCTGCTCATCAGCGTGACCAGCTTCTTCCGCGACAAGGACGCCTTCGATGTGCTCTCCCGGTCGGTGCTGCCGGAGCTGCTCAAGTCGCGTCCGGACAGCCACACCCTGCGCGCCTGGGTGCCGGGCTGCGCGACCGGGGAGGAGGTCTACTCGCTCGCGGTCCTTTTGCGGGAGAGCATCGAGGCGGCCAAGCGCCCCTTCGTCGTGCAGCTGTTCGGCACCGATCTGGATAATGAGGCGATCTCCACCGCCCGCGACGGCCTGTATCCCGAGGGGATCGCGGTGGACATCTCGCCGCCGCGGCTTGACCGCTACTTCATCCGCGAAGACGGCGCCTACCGCATCCGCAAGGACATCCGGGAGATGGCGATCTTCGCGGTGCAGAACGTCATCAAGGATCCGCCGTTTACCAAGCTCGATCTCATCTCCTGCCGCAACCTGCTCATTTATCTGAACGCGGATCTGCAAAAGCGCCTGTTGCCGCTTTTCCATTACGCGCTGCGGCCGGGCGGACTGCTATTCCTCGGGCCATCGGAAACCATCGGCGGCTGCACCGACCTTTTCGATGTCATCGACAAGAAGTGGAAGATCTTCCGCCGCAAGGAGCTGCCCCTGGCCAGCCATCCCGCGATCGAGTTCCCGGCCGAGCCGGTCAAAGCGAGCCTGGAGACGCGCGCGCCCGCTCCGTCGCGTCCGGCCAAAGAGGCGAACATCGCTTCGCTGGTCGATCGGGTGCTGCTCAGCCGCTTTGCTCCCTCCAGCGTCGTTGTAAACGAGCGCGGCGACGTGGTCTACATCCATGGCCGCACCGGCCTGTACCTGGAGCCGGCCGCCGGCCAGCCGCGGCTCAACGTCCTAGACATGGCGCGCGAGGGGCTGCAGCTGGAGCTCGCCTCGGCGCTGCGCCAGGCCGCGGCGCACAACATCGAGGTCATCCGCGAAGGGGTGCGCGTGCGCACCAACGGCGACTTCAGCTTCATCAACCTCAACGTCTCCCGCATCACCGAGCCCGAGGCGCTGCGCGGCCTCTTGCTCGTCACCTTCCGGCCGCGTCCGACCCCGGCCGAAGGGCCTAAGCCGCGCGGCCGCCAGCTCAAGGAGCGCGAGGCCTCGCGCGTCGAGGAGCTGGAGCGCGAGCTGCAGTGCACCAAGGAGTCCCTGCAGACCACCATCGAGGAGCTTGAGACCTCCAACGAGGAGCTCAAGTCGACCAACGAAGAGCTGCAGTCGACCAACGAGGAGCTGCAGTCGACCAACGAGGAGCTGATCACCGTCAATGAGGAGCTGCAGAGCCGCAGCGCCCAGCTGATGGCGGCCAACGCCGATCTCGAAAACCTCAAGAACACGCTGCCCTGCCCGGTGCTGGTCGTCGATGCGCGCCTGCGGCTGATGTTCGCCAACCCCGCCGCCGACCGGCTGTTCGGCCTCGACCCCGACGACTCGGTCGGGCCGCTGCACGCACTGCGCGCGAACCTCGACTTCTCGGGCCTGCGCGAGGTGGTCGAGCGCGTCATCGATGCCGGCAACGAGATGACGCACCAGTTCGCCGGCGACCGCGATCACCTGCTGCGCGCCCGCCCCTACCGCGACGCGCAGGGCCGCATCCGCGGCGCGGTGCTGGTGTTCTGGGACAACACCGACATCCGCCGCGCCGAGGAACGCATCCGCGAGCAGGTGCGGCAGATGGCGCTGCAGTCGCGGGCGCTGGCGGCGGCCGACAACGGCATCGTCATCTGTGATGCGCGCGCACCCGACCGCCCGATCAGCTACGTCAACGCCGGCTTCACGCGCATCACCGGCTACTCGGCCGAAGAGGTCATGGGCCGCAACTGCCGCTTCCTGCAGGGGCGCGAGACCGATCGCGGCATCATCACCGAGATCGCGCGCGCGCTCGCCGACCAGCGCCAGATCAGCGTGCTGCTGCGCAACTACCGCAAGGACGGCGAGCCGTTCTGGAACGAGCTGAACATCTCGCCGATGCGCGACGAGGACGGCGTCTGCACGCACTTCATCGGCGTGCAGAACGACGTGACCGAGCGCGTGCAGGCGGCCGAGCGCGCGCGCGACCTCGTCGGGACCGCTCTGGGCGTCGAGGACCGCGCCGTCCTTGGGATTGACGGTGTGGGTCGCTCCGAATTCCCTGGCCCATTCGAGTTTCTTGGGATCGATGTCGACGGCGATGATGGTGGTGGTGCCGGCGAGTTTGGCGACCCATTCTCCGTCCTTGCGCTGCAATTCCTCGCGATGCGTGGAAGCCTGCCATTGCACTTCCTCCTCGTGCCGTGCCGTGGCCGCAGCCAGTGCCTCCTGCGCGGACTGCAACTCGGCGAGTGGCAACCCGGCCAGCCCATACCGAGCGAGGTCGAACTGGCCGCGCGGTTCAAGGTCAGCCAGGGCACGGTGCGCAAGGCCATCGACGAGATGGCGGCCGAGAACCTCGTCGTGCGCCGACAGGGCAAGGGCACGTTCGTCGCCACGCATGCCGAAGAGGGCACGCGCTACCGCTTCCTGCGCCTGGCCACCGATGCCGGCGCGCCACCGCTGCTCCGGCGGCGCCTGCTCGACTGCCGCCGCATGCGCAGCAGCGACGAGGTGGCGAGCGCGCTGCAACTGGCCCAGGGCGACCCGGTGGTGGAGGTCCGGCG
>CALFML010000398.1 GCA_937879845.1 uncultured Myxococcales bacterium | reverse complement strand
TGCGTGCCGAAGCCTGGCGGGTGCATGCAAATATCCAGGCCTTTGGTCACCCATAGAGCGCTTCAGGAGGGCATCGACTTCGCATTTCGTCTTGTCCAAAAGGGGGGCGCCGAGTTCGCACCCTCCGGGCTGGCCGTCGGCAGGGCGGTTCCCTCGCGCCAAAACATTTTGCTGGCGACCTGGCGATCGAGGTCGAAATCCGAGGCAAGATGAGTTACTATCAAGCTATCCGATTATCCCGGGCGGCGAAGGATCATGCAGGCCCCCCCCTCGCAGCGGTCTTCTTGGATGGCACTGTCAGCAACCGCGAGGGTTGTATTCCGGGGTGACGATGGGCCGCGGGGCGGATGCGGTGGCGGGCCATCGAGAGTCTGCGCGAGCTCTCGTCCATGGCCCTTTGCGACAGCAGGATCGAGCGCCGTCTGTAAATGAGCCAGCAAGACGTAATCTTTGTGCGCCAGCGGTACCGCCTGGAAGAGCTTCTGGGGCAGGGGGGGATGGGTTCGGTATATCGAGCCTACGACCGGCTGACGGGTCATTGGGTTGCGCTCAAGATTGTCTCCATCCCCAAGATCAGCGAAGGACAGGGCCCGGTCTTCCCGACTCCGCGGGGAAGCACCGGGGCATCCGGTCCGGATAAATACGCTCAGAGCGAACCGCAGGCCGGAGCCATTGCGCCCCGCTCCTCCCGGGCGCAGACGGTGGCAGCGGAGCTGCAAGCGCTGCAGCTCGCGCGGGCCTCGCGGGCGGCCGCTGCCAGGAATCCTTCCGAGAGTACAGACAACCCGTTATGGGCCCGCATGGCGCTGGCGCAGGAGTTCCGGACCCTCGCCGCACTCCGCCACCCCCATATCATCAGCGTCCTTGACTATGGCTTCATCTCCCGGAGCGAGCCTTTCTTTACGATGGAGCTCCTCGAACACGGAAAGAGTCTCGGTGAGGCCAGCGAAGGACTCCCCCTGCAAGCCAAGGCCGAGCTCCTGGCCCAGCTATTGCGCGCGCTTTCCTATCTGCATCGCCACGGGATTTTGCACCGCGACCTCAAGCCGGCCAACGTGCTGGTCATCAGCGACAGCGACGGTCCAAAAGTCAAGCTCCTCGACTTCGGGCTGGCCCTTGGGCGCTGGCACAGTCAGGCTGAGCGCGCAGAGATCGCGGGGACCATTTCCTATCTGGCCCCCCGAGCTATTCGAAGGCAGGGAGGTCTCCGAAGCCGCGGATCTGTTTGCGGTGGGCTTGGTGGCCTATGAGGTATTTACCGGCCAGCATCCTTTTGACCGGGGAGACGACAGCCAGCTCGTGGCGTCCCTTCTCGGCCGAGAACCGGATTGGCAGCCGCTGCACCAGCATCCCAGGCTGGTTTCCCTGCTGCGGTGCCTGCTCGCCAAGTCACCGGCCGCCCGCCCTTCGGCGGATGAAGCGCTGACTCGGCTGCTCGAGGCGGTGGATATACCGAGCCCGCAAGAGACAGCTGCCCTGCGAGAAAGTACGCTCCAGGCAGCGCGATTCGTCGGCCGCGAAGAGCCGCTGGCGCTGCTGCGCGCGGCGATGGACCAAGCGCGGGCCGGAGCGGGCGGGCTCTGGCTCCTCGGCGGCGAGAGCGGTGTCGGGAAGTCGCGGTTGATGGAAGAGCTGAGGGTCCACTGTCTGGTGCAAGGAGGGCTCTCGGTGCGCGGCCAGGCGGTCAGCGAAGGCGGCGTCTCCTACGCGCTCTGGCTGGAGATCCTGCGCACGCTGTGCCTGGGCACAGAGCTCGATGCGCTGGATGCGAGCGTCCTCAAATCGATCCTGCCGGATCTGGATGCCCTGTTGGATCGAGCGATTCCCGAAGCCCCAGCCTTGCACCCCCAGGCCGCGCAGCTGCGCCTGATCAATGTCATTGAGTCCCTGCTGCTGCGGCAGACCCAGCCCCTGCTCTTGCTTCTTGAAGACCTGCAGTGGTCCGATGCCGAGAGTCTGGCGATCCTGCGGCGACTGGCACCGTCGTGTCGAACCCGGCCGCTCCTGATTGTCGCCAGCTATCGGCATGACGAGTGCCCGGAGCTCCCAAATGACCTGCCGGGCTGCCCGGTCCTGAAGCTGGCGCGGCTCTCGACCGCCGGCATCGCCGAACTCTGCAAGTCGATGCTGGGCGGCGATGCGTGTACGCCAGAGCTTGTCGCCTTCTTGGAAACGGAGACGGAAGGGAATGTTTTTTTCATCATCGAGGTGATGCGAGCGCTGGCTGAAGAGGCAGGCCAGCTGAGTCTTATCGCCGCGCATCGCTTGCCCAAGCAAGTCCTCACCGGAGGCATCCAGGCGATCGTGCAGCGCCGTCTCGCCCGCCTGCCCGAGGAAGCGCTGCCCTTGCTGCGGCTGGCCGCGGTCGCCGGCCGGCAGCTTGACCTTGCCGTGCTGCGGCGGTTTGAAGAGAAGCTCCAGTCCTGGCTGTACCTGGCCGCCAACGCCGCCGTCCTGGAAGTGAGCGACCAGGTCTGGCGCTTCGCCCATGACAAGATTCGCGAGAGCCTGCTTTTGGAGCTGAGCCCCGCCGCCACGCGGCAGCTGCACCTCTTGGTCGCCGATGCGCTGGCGGCCACCTATCCGGGCTCGGCGCCGCACGCCGCCGCGCTGGCAGAACACTACCAGCGCGGCGGAAGCCCGGACAAAGCGGCCTTCTACTTGGTTGAAGCGGGGGTCCACGCGCTGAGTCAGGGGGCCACGGAAGCCGCATCGGCGCTGCTGAAGCAGGCTCTGGCGCCCGCAGCACGAGCGCTCTTATCGCGAACTCAGGCCGCGCGAGCGCACAACGGCCTGATACAGGCCAAGCTGGCCCTTGGCCGGGTCGCCGGCGACGATCGGGGTCAGCATCTTGATGTCGGGGGCGCCGTCGAGGTGTTCGCCGATCTCGCCGAACAGCGTGCCGATCGCGG
>CALFML010000397.1 GCA_937879845.1 uncultured Myxococcales bacterium | reverse complement strand
GGCCGCGCACCGCGGTGTTGCGCAGCACGTCTTCGTTGATCTCAAGCCCGGAGCTGGCGGTGGCGGTATCGACGTTGGGAGCGCGCTCGCGGATGACCTTCACCTCGCGCGTCATGTGCTTGAGCGGCATGGCGACGCTGATGCTGAGGGTCTTGTTCTGGACGATGCGGACGCCGGGACGCTCGACGACCGTCTCGCCCAGATAGAAGCGCACGACGTAGTCATCGCCCGACGGCAGCTGCGTGATCTGATAGCGCCCGTCGGCGCCGGTGACCTCGACCTGATCCCCCTGCAGGGCCGGGCCGTTGACCGTAACTGTGACGCCGGGCACGGGCTTGCCATCGACATCGCTTGTGACCAGCCCCTGGATCTGGCCGTTCTGCAGCTGCGCCGCGGCCGGGGCGGCCAGCAAGACCACCAATAGTCCAGGCAATAGCACCGACAGCAGAGCCGGCCCGCCGCGCCGGCGTTTCAGACCGGATCCACGGCGGGCGGCTGAGCGAGACCAAATCTCACCGGACGGCGACATTGCGCGACTCCTTTCTGAGCCCAAGTCGAGGTGCAAGGCAAGAGAGACCCAGCGTCTATGGGCACGCACGGTACCATGCCTTTACGAACTTAAGGATGCGGATCTGCGGCCGATATCATGTAGCCTTAGGCGACCTTTAAAATGGAGGGATCGTGTCAGTCGAACTTTCGCGCCTTTTAGAGGGCCAGCTGGCGGTGCTCAAGCTCAACCGGCCCGAGGTCAAAAACGCGCTCGGGCCGGCGGAGTGGCAGCAGCTGTCGCTGCACTTGCGCGAGCTTGCCGCCGACAACCGGGTGCGCGTCGTCCTTCTTACCGGAGCCGAGGATGCCTTCTGCGCCGGCGGCGATCTGCGCACCATGCCGGAGCGGCTGGCGTGGCCTGTCGCCACCCGCCATGCGCAGCTCAACCGCGACAGCCAGGTCATCGCCCAGCTCTATGAGCTGGAGCATCTGGTGGTGGCGCAGATCACCGGGCCGTGCCTGGGCGCGGGGCTGTCGCTGGCCTTGGCGTGCGATCTGCGCGTTGCGACGACCACCGCGAGCTTTGGCGCGGTGTTCCACCGCGTCGGGCTGACCGGCGACTTCGGGCTCTTGTGGTTGTTGCCGCGGGTCGTCGGTCCGGCGCGGGCGGCGCAGCTGCTTTATGAGGCGGAGGTCTTCAGCGGAGCGCGCGCCGCGGAGCTCGACATCGTGCACCACCTGGTCGCGCCGGAGGATCTGGCGGCGACGACCCTGCGGCTGTGCGAGCGGCTATGCAAGGGCGCGCCGCTGGCCCAGGCGATGACCAAGCGCGGGCTGCGCCGCTCGACCGAGCTCGATCTGGACGCGATGCTGGAGTGGGAGGCGCATGCCCAGAGCATCCTGTCCAAGACCGATGACGCCCGCGAAGGGGTCAGCGCCTTCCTGCAAAAGCGCAAGCCGTCGTTCCACGGGGTCTGAGATCTAGCCGACTTTCCGCGGCGCGGCACACGCGGTTACAGCAGCGTGCGGGCGCGCTCGCGGAGCTTTTGCACTTCGGTGCGGACCTGCGCCATCCAGGCGGTGAGCTGCTCGTCCGTCATCGGATCCGGCGGCGGATCGATCGGACTGCCTACGCACACGGCGATGCGGCCGGGAAAGACGCAGAAGTGATCGCGCGGCAGGACATCGCGCGTGCCGACGATCCCCACCGGAATCACCGGAATCTTGGCCGCCTGCGAAAGGACGAAGCCGCCGCGCTTGAACTTCTGCAGCTCGCCGCCGTCGCCGCGCGTGCCCTCGGGGAAGACCAGCACGGAGCGGCCTTTGCGCACGAGCTTGCCGGCATCATGCATGCTCTTATACGCGCTGTCGCGGTTCTTGCGGTTTATGAACACAAACCCCGCCAGCCACATCCCCCAGCTGAAGATCGGCAGGATCAGGAGCGAGCGCTTGGCGACCATCACCACCTTCTGCGGCAGCGCGGCGAACAGCGCCAGGATGTCGGTGAGCGACTCGTGGCTCGACAGATACAAGTAGCTGCGATTGAGATCGAGTCCGGGACTGAACTCGGTGCGCATCCGGATGCCGCCGAACCAGAAGATGAGCCGCGCCCACTGCCGGGCAAACCATAGGTACAGGTCTCCGCGCGGCGATAACGGCATGGTGACGATGGCGGCGATTGAGAAAATTCCGCTCATCGCGATGATGAACAAGCTCGTCAGAAAAGCGCGGGCTTTAGCCATAAGAGCGCCCAGGATGCCACAACCCTGGGCTCCTTAAGAACACCAAACAAGCGGCAAATCCGGTCAGGTCCTAATATCCCAAGCCGCCGGCAGCTGCTCCGGTCCATGGATCATCAATCCGCACCAGGTACTTGCGCAGGCACGCCAGCTGGGTATACATCGCCGCCTCATTGACGTCGAGCGCGGTCGCTACCGCGCCCACCTCCGAGACGATTCCAATCGAGTCGCCGCCGCGATCCTGAACGATGCCACCGAAGTCCTGCAGACCGCGCGCCAGGTTCTGGAACAACGGCGACAGGTTGCACTCGCCTTGCTTCACGTCGTAGCTCTGGCTGAGGGCGACCACGTCGCCGTAGTTCAGGGCGGCATGAGCGCCGTTTTTGGGAACGTCGAAGTGGTTGGCCGGCCAGACCGCCGCGGCGTTCAAGAGGTCCGGATGTACGGCCAACCAGAGCTTGTGCCGGATCGGCTGACCCTTTTGCACCTCCAAGCTGCGCAGTACGCCGCCGATTCCCGGCAGACCGGACGCGGTCACGCCGACGTTGCGGTGGATGCCATCGCCGCGCAGGTCGATCACGTTGACGCTGGCCGAGCGGCCTTGCGGGGCTGCCGCTCGCCCCGGCGGCGCGCGTGACCGAAAAGCGCCACATCTCATACGCGAACCGGCGGTTCTCATCCACCACGATCACGGTGCCATCGGTTCCCGTCGGCTGCACGAGCTGCGCCGGGGCGCGCACCGCCACCGGGCTCTCCTGCGAGAAGTCATCGGTCGCCGTGTTGTAGTCGTCAAAAGCAATCATCCAGGTCGGATCGGCGGCGCTGGCGAAGTAGACCTTGATGCCGTAGTCGCTATCGCTTGTGGCAAACGGCGCCACCGCAAGCCCGGCGGCCGGCAGCGCCACTTCCGTCCGCTGCGCCGGCAGCCGCAGGTTCCATACGCTGCCTTGGGTGAAGGGCTGCCACGGCTCGGAATTGGCAGGGGTGCGGTTCACCTCGAAGCCGTCCTTTTCGTTGCCCGCGGCCGGTGCGTTGTCCGAGCCGCAGGCGCAAAGGCAAGCCACGGCGCTAAAGGCCGCAGCCCCAAAGACGCGCGAAAGCAGGCGGAACACCGTCAGGTTCGGCGGGCGCTTGGGCACATTCACTGCGTCGTTCATTTTGTTTTCCTTAATGTAATTCAAGCTAAAGACTTCCGACCTCAGCAGTACTTACAGGGAGCGGATGACACGCGGGAGACGCATCATATCCTAGCCAGTGTAACTGGCGCGGTTCCGTCGGCCGCACGATTTCTGCCCGGCTCGCGCCTGCAAGAGCGGCCCCTGGGTGGAATATGCAATACTGAGTCCTTGATGCGCGCCAGCTTCTGCCTCGTCCTTTTGTTATTGGGATGCGACCAGCTGTTTGGGAAGTATATCGAGCCGAACCCCCAGAACTGCGCCACCAGCGGCAGCGCGTGCGGCGGCGGCAACGTATGCAATCTCGCCACCGGACGCTGCGAGGCTCCCGATGGCGGCAGCGGTCCGCCCGCGGATCCGGAGCCGGTATGTGATCCCGGAGGCTTCTGCTGGGAAAACACGCTGCCGCAAGGCAACGATCTGTACCGCGCCTGGGCGCGCAGCTTGAGCGATGTATGGTTCGTCGGCGCGTTCGGCACCATCTTGCACTGGGATGGCCAGGCCCTCACCCGCTCCGCATCGCCCATCACCAGCCGCTTGACGGGCGTGTACAGTAGCTCCGCCACGGATGTCTGGGCCGTCGGCGAGCAGGGCGTCATCCTCCGCTATGACGGCACCACCTGGAATCAAATGACCGGCGGCGGCAGCTCCACCTTGCGCGGCGTGTTCGGTACGAGCGCGACCAACGTCTGGATAGTCGGCGATGCCGGCGTCATCCTCCGCTGGGACGGTACGACCCTGAGCACGGTGGCATCGGGGGCCAGCTATTCCTTGGAAAGTATCTGGGGCACTTCGGCAACCAACATGTGGGCGGTCGGTTCGGCCGGCACCATCGCGCACTGGGACGGCACGGCGGTCACGACGCAGACCAGCGGCACCCTGGCGCTGCACGACATCCGCGGCCGCTCCGGCGGAGCGATCTGGATCGTCGGCGACGGCGGCACCACGCTGAGCATCGACACCGCGGGCAAGCTCACCACGGTCAGCAGCGGCGTGACCACTTCACTTTATCGGCTGTGGAGCAGCGCCGCGAACAATGTCTGGGCGGTCGGCGATCTCGGCACGATTATTCACTATGACGGCAGGACGTGGTCGGCCGCCCAAAGCGGAACCACCATGCCTCTGTACGGAATCGCCGGCGGCAGCGCGGCCGAGATATGGGCCGTGGGGCTCACCGGGACCATGACCCGCTTGCAACAGGGGGCCTGGGTCGTGCTGTCCGCAGGGAGTACCTACCCGCTCACGGCGCTATGGGGAGCGGATCCGGAAAATGTCTGGGCAGTGGCCGCCGGCGGCGTCATCTTGCGGCGAGTAGCCGGCGACTGGACCAAAGAACCCAGCAGCACCACCTCCGCCCTGCGCGGCATCTGGGGCACCAGCACGACGAACCTCTGGGCGGTAGGCGAGGCCGGCACCATCGTCCGCTTCGACGGCACGACCTGGACGCTCGTCCCCAGCATGACCACATCGAGCTTGAGCGGCGTCTGGGGCAGCAGCGCCAGCGACATCTGGGCGGTGGG
>CALFML010000396.1 GCA_937879845.1 uncultured Myxococcales bacterium | reverse complement strand
GGCTGCCGGGGCGTTGCGGCTGACCAAGGCCGGTGATGGGTATCGAGTGCTGGCCAATTACGCGGCGCTCAATGCCACTTCGCAACGCATTCAAATTCTCAACGGCGCTCAGTTCGTGGCTGAATTGCCGGGCGGCGCAAATCCGGAAGTGACCGCCTCAGGCTGGCCGTTGGCAGTGGGGCGCAGCGGTGGCGCCAGTGATGGTTACACGGCAGAATTCCCCGCCAATACTTCTTTCCGCGTTGGCGGCACGACCTATACGGGAACACAATTGCGGCTGTTGCCAGTGGGTGGCAGCGCGGTTGAGCCAAAAACTGGCGTGACGTTGTTGGCTGTCGGGTTGCCGGAATTCACGATTACAGACGTGCAGACGGCACTTTGTCAGGCAATTGCAATTGCGCCGACGTCGTTGCCTGCGCCGTCATTAAACGTGGCCTATCCGGCCACGCAACTGACGGCCAGCGGCGGCACTGCGCCGTACACCTTCTTTGCCAGCGGATTGCCGCCGGGGCTGACGCTTTCTTCCAGCGGGCTTTTGTCCGGCACTCCATCGCAAGCGGGCACGTACACCCTCAATGTGACGGTGGTGGATGCCAATGGCTGCACCGGCGTACGCAGTTATCCGTTAGCGCAAATTGTGGGTTGTCAGACGCTGACGATCAATCCTGCGACGTTGTCGAATGCGGTGGTCGGAACGCCGTACAGCCAGTCATTGACGGCGACAGGAGGCGCTGCGCCGCGTCGTGCGGCTCGATCGGCACTTTCTCTCCGAGCAGCAGCCGCCGGTAGAGCCGCCGGGCGCCGATGCCCGCCGCGTCGCTGCGTGACAGCAGGCGGTCGGCATGGAGCAGCGCCGCCTCTTCACCGCGCTGGTGGGCGGCGATGACATCGCTGACCGCGGCCTCCGCGATGTTCTGGATGGAGCCATCGGGCAGCGGCCGGCTCGCCAGGTGTTCGCACAGGCGCTGCGCGAAGTAGGGATGGCCGGCCGTCCAGCTGAACACCTCCGCCAGCACATTGCGCGACGCCGCCCCCAGCGAGTGCAGCCCGGGCAGGAGCGCGTCCATCTCGGTCCGCGTCAGGTCGCCGAGCTCGATGCTCTGGGTCAGAAGCACCGACTGCCGTCCGGTCAGCCGGCCCTCGCGCGGCGGCACCAGCTCCTCCAGCGGCACCAGCCCGAGCAGGCAGAAGTTGATGCAGCCCTGCGGCGCCGCCTTGGCGCTGGCGTCCTGCAGCGCCCGCAGCGCCGCCAAGAGCTCCGCCGCGGCATCGGGCATGCGCCGCAGCGCTTCGACATGATCGAAAAAGATCACCGCCGGCTGCATGAGCTGCGCCGGCAGCCGGGTGAGAAACGTCGTGAAGCGCTGCGCTGGCGGCAGCGCGGCGTTCTCCTGCCAGAAGTCGCCGGGAAATCCGGCGAGCAAGAGCCCGCGGTGCAGGGTCCGCAGCACCTCGAAATAAAAAACGTCCGGGCGCAGTTCGTCGCGGCACAGCGCCAGCAGATCCAGCGTCGCGCACAGCACGCCCTGCTTGTGCAGCGGGTCGCGCAGCGTCACCAGGCGATTCTCCGTGCGCACCCGCAGGCTAGTCTTGCCGCTCTGCCGCGCCCCCAGCACCTGGCAGTCCTTCTGCCGCCGCAGGGCCGCGAACAGCTGCTCATCGGCGGCCCGCCGGACGTAGAACTCGCCGTCGCGGACAAAGCCGCCGGCGCGGAAGCGCAGGTTGGTGCCGACCAGCTGCTCAAGGACGCGGGCGGCCTCGGCGGCGTTTGGACGCTGCAGGCGTTCCTTGTGCAGCATGCGCGCGGTGAGGTTGCTCAGCGATTCCGGAATCGAGCCGTCGAGCGACCGCAGAGCGGGCGGAACGACCGTGCTGTGGATCTCCTGCCAGCGCGCGATGTTGTCCCCGGCGTCTTCGAACGGCGGCCGGCCGGCGAACACCTCGAACATGATGACGCCGAGCGAGTAGATGTCGGCCGCCTCATCGACCGCCTGCGCTCCCTCCCACGCTTCGGGCGCCATGTACATCGGGGTGCCGAACAGTCCCACCGACTGCCGCGGCGCCTGCTCCGGCGCGCGCACCCGGTCGAGCAGCTTGGCGATGCCGAAGTCGAGCACCTTGACCCGCTCCCCGCCGAAGGTGAACGGATCGGCGACCACCATCACGTTCTCCGGCTTGAGATCGCGGTGCACGATCGCCTTCTCGTGGGCCGCCTCGCACACCGACGCCAGCTGCCGCATGAGGCGCAGCGCCGCCGGCCGATCGATAAGCTTGCCGCCGCGCCGCACCCGCGTCTGCAGGAGCTCTCCGTTCAAAAGCTCCATCACCAGATAGGCGACGTCCGCATCCTGACCGTGATCGAAGACGCTGACCACGCCGGCGTGGTTGACCTGGTTGGCGGTGTAGGCCTCTTGGAAGAAGCGGCGGCGGATGTCTTCCGACTGGGCGTAGTTGGCGTGCAGGATCTTGATCGCGACGCGCGACTGGATGTGCTCGTGCACGCCTTCGTACACCGCGCCCATCGCCCCGCTGCCAAGACTGCGCACGATCTGGTAGTTGCCGATTTTGTCGCCGATGCGGACCACGGAGCCATTATAGACGGCTTGGCGGCGTCGCCGGAAAGGAATGCGAACGTAGGCGCTTTGCCCTCCCCCGTCCGCCGGCCTAAGATCGAGGCGCCGCCCGGCACAACGTGGAGGGTCCGATGAGCGATTTCCTATACCGAGGGCAAGCCGATCGTCCCGCCTGGTCAGGGTACTGGTGGCCGATGCTCACTAGCGCGGACCGTCCCACGTACCAGAACCTTTACGACGACGATGGACCGCTTGATAAGTACGACAGGTTCTGCGTCGCCCTGGGACTTGTGAACCCGCGCTCCAAAGAGTTTGAGCGCTGGCGCTACTGGTCGGATACGCGCATGGAGCAGGCCACCGGCTACAAGGCATTCTGGTGGGGCCACTGCAACGGCTGGGCCGCGGCCGCCGTACTGGAGCCGGAGCCGACTGCGCCGCGCGCGCTCTTGGGACTAAACTTTGCCGTCGGCGATCAGAAAGGACTGCTCACCGTGTGCCACAACGGCGACCCGGTGGATCTCATCCGCAAGCTCGGTCCCAACGATGCGCACTTGTTTCACGGCATGGTGCTGCAGTCCATCGGTAAGGACGGACGCGGTCTCATCTTCGATACCAAGCTCGATCCAATCGATCCGCAGAACAACCAGCCGGTGCGCGAGGTCTGGAACTACCCCGCCTACCGCTACGAGTGCGCCTACAGCGAGGCCGGTCCCGATACCTACGATGTCACCATGCAGCTGTGGTTCGCCGACGACGGCGTCGATCCGGATTTCGTCGGCACGCAGGACTGGCCGGAGCCGGGGCAGCCCAAGATCTACTCGTATCGGATAAGCGGGGAGCGGGCGAGCCCGCGCAGCGGCAGCTGGACCGGGAGCTCGGTCAACGATCATCCGGATCTGATGTGGCGGCCGCAGCCGCTCACGGTGCAGAACGCGGCCGAGGAGCGGGATCCGGGCAGCAGCCAGACCAACTTCCATCCCACCCTGCGCTCGCTGGTCTACGGCATCCTCACCGGTTCGGACAAGCTGCCGAGCGAGCTTGTGCGGCGAAAGCTCGCCGGACTTGAGCTCAACTGGGTCATCACCAAAGAAGAGCAGGCGGCCTACCCGCCGCCGATCGCGGTCGGCGAGTGGTGGCGGTACCTGGTCGCCCACCGCGACTCCAACGACCACTGGACGCGGCCGTTCGTGATGCACGTCGAGGTCGTCGGCGAAAAAGGCGACGACTGGGTGTTCGAAGTCGGCGCCGTGCATGAGGGAGAGATCATTCCCCAGCGCCACGTCGTGTACTTCCGCAAGCAGACGCGCATGCTATCTAAGAGCGCTCCTTTCGCCGGCGGCTACGCCTACACGCTGCACCAGGATTTGCATACGGGGGCGTTTACCCGCAGTGATTCACCGATGCTGTGGGAAAATAGTCCGCTGCGGCGGCTGCTCGGGCAGGTGCCGTATGCGTGGGAGCGGGCGGGTCTTGAGACCGTGGAAACGGTGAACCTACAGTCGCTGAGCCGCACGCCGATTGCCTGCCGCACGCTGCCGGTCGGTATGGGTTCGCAGGCGTGGGCGGACTACACCGTGAGCACTCCGCGCGGCAACCTGCGCGGCATGTTTCTGGTCGCCCAGCTCGATCTCATCTACGCCGAGCTGTGCGACCTCGGGCGGCGCGCGGCGATCTGAGCCGCCGCTACGCCGCGCCTTCGGGCTTGGTACCGGCCGCATCGGCGGCGGGCTCGGTCTGGGCTTGGCCTTGCGCCGCGGGCGGAGCTTCCGCCGGCGCCGCCGCTGCGGGAGACTCCGGGCTCGCGGCGGGTTCGGCGGCCGGCGCGGCGGCGGCGCCGTCCGGCGGGTCGGGGAGCTTGGACAAGCTCGGCGCCAGGGCGTCGAGCAGCTCGTCAGGCTCCTTGCCCTCGTTTACCACGGCGCACAAGAGCGGATAGAAATCGAGCAGCGTATCCACCGCGGCCGAGATGAAGCGATGAATCTGGTCGTAGCTCATCGCCCCGTCGTCCTGACGCGGGGTGAGATCGGAAGAGCACACGTCTGAACTCCAGT
>CALFML010000395.1 GCA_937879845.1 uncultured Myxococcales bacterium | reverse complement strand
GCCGTATATGAGCCCGGAGCAGCTGCAGGGGCTGGAGCTCGACGCCCGCTCGGACGTGTTCTCGCTCGGCTCGGTGCTTTACGAGATCATCTGCGGCCAGCGGCCGTTTCCCGGCGACTCGATGGCGCAGCTGACGGTGCAGATCTTGAGCCGCGAGCCGCGCTCGCCGGAGCAGCTGACGCCGAGCTTTCCCGACGATCTCAAGCCGATCCTCTGGCGGGCCCTGAGCAAGTCGGTCGCCGAGCGCTATCAGACGGCGCGCGACCTCAAGCAAGACCTGGAGCAGTTTCTCACCGACCAGCACGTCTCGTGCTCCAACTACGACATCGAAGCGTACCTGCGCGAGCTCGTCCCTGATCGTACGCCGTATACGCCGGTGATGCCGCGGCTGGAGACGCCAGCCGGCAGTCGGCCGCGTTCGCCGTCGGCGCAGTCACAGCCGCAGCCGCATCCGACCCCGGAATCGGTGCATCCGGTTCAGCAAAGAGATATCTCGATGAGCAATAACAAAGCGCCCGAAGGGCGTGGACCGGATGAAAAGAGCGGCCGACTCGGACCGCTCAACCTCGCGGGCCTGGACCTAGACGCCGAGGAGCGCCGGCAGCAGCGCGACAAAGGCGGCAGCCTGGTGGTCACCATCGTGATCGCGGTCCTGGTCTTGGTCACCGGCGCGGTGTTCTACATCCTGCACGAGCGCGCCGTCGATCGCAGCCAGCCGCCGGTGATCCGCCCCGGCGACTCCGCCGCGACCGCGGGTGCCTCCGGGACCGCTCCCGCCGCCCCGGTGCCGCCCTCCCCGGCGCCGACCGCCGCAACGCCCGCTGCGCCCACGGCGCCGGTGACCGGCCCCGGAACGCCACCGACTCCGCCGGCGGCCGCACCGGGCAAAAATCCCAAGGACGCGGCCAAAGAGCCGGCCAAAGACGCGGCCAAAGAGCCGGTCAAAGACGCGGCCAAAGAGCCGGCCAAGGACGCGGCTAAGCCCGGCGAGGCCGCCGATTCCAAGCGCGAAAAGCACAAAGGGCACCACAAGCCCGAAGAAGCCGGCGACACCCCGCACGCCCTGCCGCACCTGCCCACGCCTCCTCCGCCAGAACCCGAATAAGTTCAGCTAAGTTCCGGAAACAAATCGCCGCCCGCGCCGCGCTGCCTGACGTCGCAGCGGCAGCTCCGCGCCATATCTCTGCTGATGTTGCTGTCGCCGCTGCTGCTGCTGCTGCTGCCGCCGCTGCCACTGCCGTTGCTGCCGCTACCGCCGCTGTTGCCGCTACCGGTAGATGTTCGCGCGGCGGCTAATTTGCTATACACACCCGATGGTTGCCTATATGCCGCCTCGCCGACCCGTCACTTGGCTGACCGGCGGGATTTTGGGGTTGTTGCTGGGCTGGGGCGGGGCGATTGCTCCGGCCGCAGCGGCGGAGATTCCGGCTGCGGTGACGCAGCGCCTGGCCTCTGTGCTGCAGAGCGGGCAGCTCGATGCGCTCAAGCTCACCTGGACGATGGGTCGGGAAGGGGAATCGCGTGAGCAGCTGCACCTTTACCAGGGACAGGCCACGTTGCAGCGCTGCGCGCCGCAGATCGATGGCGCCGCGGCGCCGCAATGTCAGGCGGTGGGCACGCCGCTGACACTGACCTCGGGCCAGCGCGATCAGCTCATTTCGGCGCTGCGTTCGGCGGACTTGCCGCACCTGCGCAGCGCCGATGCGGATGCGCGCGCGACGGTGGATCGCAGCCTGGACCTTCTCAGCCCAGACAGCGCGACCCTGCTCGCCCGCTGGCAGCTCGCGCGCAGCGACTGGCCCAAGCCGCCGGACGGGTACGGTCTGGCGGAGTTTTTCGATGAGCTCGGGCGCCAGCTGCAAAAGACCGCCACCGCCCGGCAGCCCGTGCCCATCCCGACGTCCGTCGCCGAGCTGGACGCGCTGCGGGTGCAGCTGCGCCTGACCCCGCGGACGCGCCCCGGCGGCCTTGTCACCATTGAGCACGGCATGGTCCACGTCACACCGGCCGAAGGCAGCCTGCCGCGCTCGCCGCCGCCCCGCCCCTTTGAGCGCCCCCTGTCCACCAGCGAGGGGGAGCAGCTGGTGAGCGCCCTTTTGGCCGCTCATCTGGACGAGCTCGATCAGCGCGTACCCAAGCGCGCCGCCCCAGCGATCGGCGATGACGACGGCCGGCTGGCAACGCTCCACCTGTGGCGGGCGGAGCCGGCGCCCGCGGCCCTGCCGCAGGGAAGCAAGGCGGGCCGGGAGCCGCCAGCGACCGAATCGGTGCGGGTCGAGCCGCGCGGGATCGAGCGCTATCTGACGGATCTTATGCGCTCTTCGGCGCAGCCGTTGTGCCAGAAGCTCGTCGCGCTGCTCCTGGCGGAGCCGCCGGCCGCGGCCGCCCGCGGCGCCAAGAAGAAAGGGCGCTCGCACTAAACGGGCAGGCGTCTCCGGGGCCGGGTTCCGCTGTCATCTCCGCTCCGCTCCCTCCGGCCAGCGCGAACCGGGGGCGCAGCGGCCGCTTTTTTCCTAGCGATGTCAAAGCGCAGCGCCGCTTGCCCCATGCGGCTCCCGCGCCGCGGCTAAATACCGACTGACATAGGCTCGCGGAAGCAGTCCAGGCCGGGCTAAAATAACACCTAGTCCCTGCCCACTTTGGGCTGATAGGCTGAGAAAGTGGCAAGCCCTAAGCACCCTGCGCACTCTGACACCGCCGACCCCAGCGACGGGGTCGAGCGGTCCGCCCGATCGGTGCCGGGGCCGCTGGCCGCGCCGCTGAGCGACCGCCGCGAGTCGGAGATAGGGCACTCCGCCCCGCGGATTGGGGACGGGGGGCTAGGCCGCATCGATCCGCTGGCGAATCGCGGCAGGCGGTCCAGCGGCGAGCTGCCGGATCTGATGGCGGCCGATCCCGCGGGCGGCGCAAGCCGCGAGATGAACGAGGAAAGGACGCGCAGCCTGGCCCGCCAGATGGCCCGCGATCTGGTGCACCACGGCGATAAAGACAGCGACACGATCGACGGCACCGCGCCGGAGCTTTTCATCGCCCTGGATCGCGCCCTGGCGCAGCCGCCGCGCGACGTGCCGCGGATGGAGCTGGCGCGCTCGCTGGAAGAGGCCGGGCCGCGGACGTTCGTGTACATCGACAACCAGGGGCGGGTGCGCTCGCCGGTGCAGTACCGTCTGATGCAGGTCTTCAGCTATTCGATGCTGGCGGCGATTCTGGTCGGCGGCACGGCGCTTTATGCCAGCCTGCTCGGACCGCAGGGGCTTTTGTTCGGGGTGATGTTCAGCGCCCTCGTCGGGCGCAACCTGCGGCTGACCCGCCAGATCAACCAAGCGGCGCTGCTGTCGTCGCACGATCGTCTGGACGAAGCCGAGGTGCTGCTGCGGCGGCTGCTCGGGCGGCGACTGGTCGGCCGGCGGCTGCGGGCGCTCATCCATCACAACCTCGGAGCGGTGGCCACCCGCCGCGGCGATCATGAAGAGGCGCTCGCTCAGCTGCGCAGTGCGATCTCCCTGTACCAGGCGGCGTGGCGGCGCAGTCCGCACCTGCGCTCGTGCCAGTACGGCGAGGTGATCGCCCTGTGCAACCTCCGGCGGGCCGATGAAGCGCGGCAGCGGCTCTTGTCGCTGCCGGAGCAGTCCGAAGGAGATTATTTGCTCGTCAAGTACTGGACCACCGAGCTTTACGTGCGATTCTGCCGCGGCGACGCGCCGCCGGATGAGGCCACCCTGTGGGATCGCGCCGAGCGGGCGCTGCGCATCACCTCCTCCGCCGCCCTCCTGGCTTTGTGCGCCTGGGGATTTACCAAAAATCCCGGCAAGCAGCCTGACTCAAACCTTGATATGGCTTGGCATCTTCTGCGCGAGGCGTTCGATCGGCTCGACGGGGAGCCCCTGCGCACCATCATGCCGCCGCTGTGGCAGTGGATGACCGAGAACCGCGGTACGGCAGAGGCGGCGGCGTGAGCGCGATGCACGGCAGAGAGCGCGCCCGGCGGGCGATCGCCGGCCTTTTGGCCTCACGCGAGCTCTCCTTTGACGACGAGGCGGAGCATCCCGGCGAGGGCGGCGCCACCAATCCGATGCCGCCGGAGTCCGCTGCGGCATCGAGCGCGGTCGCGCTGCGCACCCTGGGAGCGGACGCCGGCACCGGCGCCGATGGGCGCGGCGGGGAGCGGCCGGCCGGCAGTCGGCGGGCGCTCGTGGCGATCGACCGCACCGGCGCGGTGATGTCGCCGCTGCGGCGCTATGCCGGACGGGCCGCGGCATATGGCGCCCTGAGCATTCTGTCGACCATCGGCGTGTGCTCGCTGGCATCGGGCGATCCGCTGGTGATGGCGCTGAGCCTGGTCGGCACGGCCGCCTGGGGTCACGGCATCCTGGTGACGCGCTGGCTGGAGCAGGCCTCGGCGCTGATGCTCACCGGAGAGCTCGACCGGGCCGAAGCGCTTTTGCGCCGCTGCCTGCGCCCGCCGTGGGGCTCCGAGGGCGTACGCGCCCACGCCCACCTGCGCCTGTCCGGCATCGCCACCCGCCGCGGCGATCACGCCCAGGCGGTGCGCGAGGCGCGCCAGGCCGTGACCCTGTTTACCACCGAGTACCCGCCGCAGCCGCAATTTATCCAGCTGTCGCGCTACCAGGAAATCCGCGCCCTGGTCAGCGACAGCCGCTTGCCGGATGCGCGCTACCTGTTCGAAGAGCTCGGCGAAGCGCCGAGCGGCGACTACCTGCGGGCGCAGCACTACCTGACCGAGCTCTATGTCGCGCTGGCCGAAGACCGCATGCCGTTCCTCGATGCGCCGCTGTGGGACCGGACGCAGGTGGCGCTGGCGACGCCGCAGGCGGTGCCGCTGCTGGGACTTTGCTGCTGGGGCTTTCACAAGCTCGGCGATGAGGAGATGTCGCGCCACCTGCTGGCCCTGACGCTGGAGCGCGATGACGAGCCGCTGGAGCGCACCATGCCGCTGCTGTTTCGGTTTCTCGATGGCAAGCGCAAGGTCGCACTGACCCTGGCGGCGCGCTCCGATGCGGAAGTGCCGGCGCTGGCGGGCCGCAGCAAGACGTAGCGGGGACCCGAGCCCGAGCGCGCGGAGCAGCCTCGTGGCTGCGAGCCCGGGCGGACGCGAAATCGGGTCGCGCAGCAGCTCCGCCACCGCCTGCCCGGTCCGCCGCGCTCCGGCCGCGGCTGACACCGCCCCGCGGTCGCCGGGTCTTTGCAAGTTGACGGCGCGGGGGGCGCGCATGTTTTTATAGGAGCTGGCGCCGCCGCGCCGCACGCATGTCTGCCCGCGAAGTCATCTTCCTCGGCACCGCCAGCCAGGTGCCGACCCGCCACCGCAACCACAATGCGCTGTTCCTGCGCTGGGACAACCTTGGCGTGCTCTTCGATCCGGGCGAAGGAACGCAGCGCCAGCTGCTCATCGCCGGGGTGGCGGCGACGCAGATAACCCATATCTGCATCACCCACTTCCACGGCGATCACTGCCTCGGGCTGGCGGCGCTGGTGCAGCGGCTGTCGCTAGACCGGGTGCCGCACCCAGTGGAGATCATCTATCCCGAAAGCGGCCAAGTGTTCTTCGAGCGGCTCCGCTACGCCGCGATCTATCACGAGCAGGCGACGCTTGTGCCGCGCCCGATCCGCCGCGACCCCGCCGATCGCGAGGCCGCCGTCCTGGTCGCCGAGCGCGACGGCGTGCGCATCACCGCGCGCCCGCTCGATCACCGCGTCGATTGCTTCGGCTACCGCCTGCAGGAAGCGGACGGACGGCGCATGCTGCCGGAGCGGCTCGCCGCCTTGGGAGTGCAGGGGCCGGCGATCAAAGAGCTTCTCCAGCGCGGGCAGATTTGCCGCGATGGGCGGACCGTGCACCTGGACCAGGTGAGCGAGCCGCGTCCCGGCCAGGCGTTCGCCCTGGTGATGGACACCCGGCCGTGCGCGGGCGCGCTGGCGCTGGCGCGGGACGTGGATCTTCTGGTCTGTGAATCGACCTTCACCAGCGAACACGCCGAGGAAGCGCACGACTACTACCACATGACGGCGGCGCAAGCCGCGACCCTGGCGCGCGATGCCGGGGCGCGCAGCCTGGCGCTCACCCACTTTTCGCAGCGCTACACGCGCCTTGACGGCTTTGTCGCCGAGGCGGCGGCCATCCACCCCGAGGTGATCGCGGCCGCGGACTTCACCTGCATCAAGGTGCCGGCGCGCCGCAGCTGAGTCAGCGGACGCCGCCTGGTAAATACCGTCTCGTGGCTAGCCCTGGTCCGCCCGGAGTCCCTCGCGCAGGGTCTGGCCGATCTGGCGCGCGAGGTCTTCGGTGACGGCTTGCGAAGCGGCGGATAGCTCGGTCATAAGGGCGAAGCCGTGCAACAGGTCGGGATAACAGTGGTAGCGCACCGGAACTCCGGCCTGGCGCAGCCGCTCCGCATAGGCGGCGGCTTCATCACGCAGCGGATCGAACGCCGCGGCAATCACGATCGTCGGCGGCACCCCGGAGACATCTTCAGCCAAAAGCGGTGAGACATCCGGATCACTGCGACGCGCCGGATCCGGTCCCAGGTAGTGGCCGTAGTACCAGTCGATCGCCTCGCGGGTGAGAAAGAATCTCTGCCCCAGCTCGCGGTGCGAAGGCAGCTGGCAGCGGGCGTCGAGCGCCGGGTACAGCAGCACCGCCAGCGCCGGCCGCCGCGCTTCGCCGCGGGTCTTATGACCCACCACCGCCGCCAGATTCCCTCCGGCGCTATCCCCCGCGACACCGAGGCGCTGCGGGTCAAGACCCAGCGTCTCCGCCTGCGCCGCGACATAGCGGAACGCCGCCAGCGCATCATCGACCGCCGCCGGGAACGGGTGCTCGGGAGCGAGCCGATAATCGATCGACACGACGCGCAGGCCGCCCGCCCGGGCGAGCTGGCGGCACAGGCGCTCATGCGTATCGAGATCGCCGGTCACCCAGCCGCCGCCGTGCAGGTACACGAGCCCCGGCGCCGGCCGCGGACCTTCCGGCATGGCGTAAAGCCGTGCCGGCAGCTCTCCCGCCGCGCTCGGAATCGTCAGCGCCCGCACCGTGCACGGATCGTCTGCCGGCACGGTCCCCTGGACCAGCGCCACCGACTCGGACAGCTTGCGGCGGGCCTTGCTCGGCGACAAGTGCCACAGCTGCGAGTCGCCGGTGCGATCATCAAGGGCGAGCATCAGCCCGAGATCGGGATCCAGCAAAGGGGCGCGCGGCTCATGCAGCCGCCGGCGCAGCCACCCTGCGACCGATTGCGAATTAAACAGGGAGAGGAGCAGCGGGTGCCCCAGGGCAACGCGGGTCCGCGCGAGCAAGCCGAGCTTCATGGGGGAAAGGTCGCGGATGCGGACGGCTGCGGTCAAGCGCTAAGCCGTCCGGAGAGAAACCGGGGTCTAGTCGACGGCTTCGGGAGACGGCGGCGGCGGCGGCGGCGGGGCGGACGGCGAGGATAGGAACTCTTCCGAGGTCTGCTGGCGGCGCTTCTTGCTGGGCGACTCCGCCGCGCCGTCGTCTTCCACCGCGTGCACCGAAGACGACACCTGGAAGCGGTAGTTCAGGGTGATGCCGGTGTACAGCGACACCTGCGTATACGAGCTGGAGTGGCGGGTCATCGCCGCGTCCTTGTACTCGCTGGAGACGCCGGAGACGCGCAGGCCGAAGATCTCGGAGCCGATGGAGAAGCCGGGGCTCAAGAAGTACTCGGCGCCGACCGCCGCGGTGCCGCCGGTGGGGCTGCGCAGCGACGCCTGGGCGCCGGCATACTCCCCGGAGACGCCCATGTTGTCGGTGGAGATGCTGGCGAAGTACTTGAACACATCAAGGTAGATATACGGCGCGACCTTCTGGCTGCGCGGGGTGGTGAAGTAGATCTTGGTGCCCAGGCCCACCCCGAACTGGAAGTAGCTGTTGTTGTCGGTCGTCGGCATCGCCATGCCCATGGCCTGGCTCTCGCCGCTCGACTTGGCGTAGCCGATGTCGAGCGACACCATGATTCCGTATTTCTGGGCGAAGTACAGGGCCAGGTACGGGCTGAGCGAGGTGGACTGCAGCGACTCCGCGCCGCCGCCGGCGTTGCCGCTCGGGCGGAACGTGGTGGCGGCGGAGTTGGGGAAGTAGGCGCTGGTGTAGCGCAGGGGCTCGACGCGGGAGCCGATCGCCAGGTGGAGATCGGCCCGCGCCTCGGAGTGGACGCAGAGACTCGCGGCAACGGTGCCAAGACCTACCAGCCAGTGGCTGAAAAGCCGAACAGAAGTGGTGCCACTCATCTGCAATGCCTCCAGTTTCGAATCATCAGAACGGGATGGGAGAAGACCCGGCGCGCCGCTTGGATGTGGTTTGCTCTGGGTCCGTGTGTGAAAGAGGCGATTCTTATACCGCGGGTCGCTTGGCGGGCGGTGGGAAAAAAACGCGGCCGATCACAGCTTGGCGTGCAGACGGAGCGGCAGGCAGGGGCGCTGCTAGGCGGGGGGCGGACGGACGGCTTAGTCGGTCGGGTACAGCGGTGTTTTTTGGCGGACGCGGACGATCAGAATAAGGCCGATGAGCGAGACTGCGACCGCCGCGTACTGCGCCGGGGTCAGTCCCCAGTTGTTATCCGGCCAGCGCGGATCGGCGCCCTCGCCGCCGCGCACCCGCAGGTAGTCGAGGATGAAGCGCACCGGCCCGTAATAGATGGCGATCGCGGCGACGAAGAAACCGCAGCGGGGCTTGAAGCGCTCGGCGATGAAGTAAAACGCGGCGAGCGCGCCGGCGACGATGACCTCGAAGAAGCCCATGTCGTAGCGCGGGAAGATGGGGCTGCCGCCGTTGGCGGTGACGACCCAGCGGTGGTCGGTGGGCGCGACGCGGCAGTGCGGCTGATCGCACGGATAATCGACGCCCAGGAAGCTGTACCACTCATTTGTCACGAGGTTCCCCGGATGGTCATGGGCGACGAAGCACCCCATGCGGCCGAACATCCATCCGGTGGCCAGCCCGTACGCCAGCGAGTCGGCATACGGCAGCACCGGCTGCTTGTTGACCCGGCACCAGGCGAACATTCCCACCACCGCACCGAAAAACCCGGCCATGGACGACAGCCCCGACCGGACATCGATGATCGCCTGCAACAGCGCCTTTGTATCCGGATGCTTCTGGTAAAGGAGCACATCGAGAACGTGGGCGAAGATGAAGCCGGTGAACACCGACCAGAAGATCATGCCCTTTACCATCTCTTCTTCGAGCCCCAGCTTGCGACCGCGGCGGATCGTCAGCGTGGCGCCTACCAGGATGCCGGTAGCGACGAGCACCCCGAACGGGTGGATGGCGATGCTGTCAAAGATCGGGAGCGAGGGAATCTGAAAATACGGGATCAAGGTCGTCCGTCCTTGCGATGGGGCCTTGGGGGTTGGGCCGCTAACCAACGAAGAATAAGCCGACCCCGGGCCGAAAGCTACTCCGTCTCCACGCTGGCAAGCGCGGCCGATTCGCGGCCGCGGCGTCCGGCGCGCTGGCTACTAGACATACGAGGCGGTGAGGGCGGAGGTTTGTGATCGCCAGGCGTTGCGCGTACCGGCCCGGGCACATAAACTCTGTGGGCTTTGGGGAATTTCGGCACTCGGAAATTTGTAATGTTAGCACCAAGACTGCTGCGCTTCTCGCTCCGGCCGACCGCGCGCCGGCCAACCGCTCGCCGGCATCCCAAATAGGAGACCTCTCGTTCCGATGAACCTCACACAGAAACTCCTGGCTTTCACCCTGGTCGGCGCCGAGTGGGTGCTCTGGCTGCTCATCCTGTTGTCGCTGTTTTCCGTCGCAGTGATGATCGAGCGCGGCCTTTATTACTTCAGCCTGCGGGCCGACTTTGGCACCCTGGCCGACGACCTGCGCAAGCACTTGCTCGGCGGCAAGTTCAAAGAGGCACGCAAGCGCCTGGTCGATGAGCAGGGGGTCGAAGCGGAGGTCGCCCGCGCCGGTCTGGAAGAGGTCGAGCGCGGGGCGGACGCCGTCGAGTCGGCGATGCTCGGCGCCAAGGCGCGGGTGCGGCTGCGGCTGGAGCGCAACCTGGCCTTCCTCGGCACGCTGGGCTCAAACGCCCCGTTCATCGGACTTTTCGGCACGGTCCTTGGCATCATCAAGGCGTTCAAAGACCTGGCCGGAAATCAGTCGGGCGGCATCGCCGTCGTCATGTCCGGCATCTCGGAAGCGCTCGTCGCCACCGCGGTCGGACTCCTGGTCGCCATTCCCGCGGTCGTCGGCTTCAACTTCTACAACCGCCGGGTGCGGACGCTCTCCGCCCAGGTCGAGACCGTGGCGCAGACCATCCTCGCCGCCCTGCGCGCCGAGGCGATAGAAGAAGCCAAAGAGGCCAAGGCGGCGGAGCGCAGCGAGGCCCGGATGGCGAGCAAGTCTGACGGCATGTCCGAGAGTAAACCCGAAAAAAAGACCGATAAGAAGATGGAGGAGCGCTGATGGCCGGCTCGGCGCCATCCGGGTTTGGGGACGAGGAAGGCGGCGGCATGATCGCCGACATCAACGTCACGCCGCTGGTCGATATCACGCTCGTCCTTCTCATCATCATGATGGTCGCCGCGCCGATCATCGCCAACAACCCGTCGATCAAGGTCGAGCTGCCCAAGGCCGCCAACGCCGATGAGACGCAGAAGACGACGCTGGCGCTGACCCTGGCGAAAAAAGCCAACAGCCAGCCCGGGTTTGACCTGTACCTAAACGGCGACAAAATGGATGAGGGGCGGGCGCGCGGCGTCATCTCCGACCTCGTGGGCAAGAACAAGGACATCCAGGCGGTGATCGCCGGCGACAAAGGGATCGCCTACGGGGATGTCATGCACATCGTCGATCTGGTCAAGTCGCTGGGAGTCACCAAGTTCGCCATGGCCACAGACGGGACGTGAACGCGCTAGCGAACAAGTTCAACGCCGTCGGGTTGAGCCTTGCGACCTTATTGCACGGCGGCATCCTGGCGTACCTCTACTTCGCCCGCGTCCCAGTGCCAAGGCGCGTCACGGTGGTGGAGATGGAGGTGCGCAAGCCCAAGCCGCCGCCCCCCGTCGCGCCGCCCAAGCCCGAACCGGAGCCGCCGCCCGAGCCGCCGCCGCCCGAGCCGCCCAAGAAGGTGGTGAAGCAGCGGCCGCAGCCGGCCCAGGCGCCCAAGTCGCAGGCGCCGCCGCCGGCCGAGCCGCCCAAAGAGCCGCCGCGACCCGTGTTCGGCATCGATCCGAGCCAGACCGGCGGCGACGGCATCGCGGTCGCCACCGGCAACACGACAATGGCCGATCCGAGCAAGCGGCCCAAGGTCAAAGAGATTCCGCCCCTGCCGCCGTCCACCGCGCCCGGCGGCAGCGAGTACCATCCGGTCGCCGAGGAACAGCTCAAGAAGGTCCCCGAGCACGACGCCGATGAGTGCGGCGCGGCGATGAAGGAAAAGTGGAACGGCTCCGAAGCGCACGCCCAGGGTCTGGAGGGCCAGGTCACCATGCGCGTCGAGCTCGACGAGCGCGGCAAGGTCCACGGGGTCAAAGTCATAAAAGGAATAAACCGCGAGGTGGACAGCATCGCGATCGGCTTTATTCGCTTCAACCCGCGCTGCAAGTTCGGACCGGCGATTGGTCAGGACGGCAAACCCGTAGCCTATGTCATCGAGAGCTATGTGGTTCGCTTTGAAAGCGAGTAGCGTCCCGCCCGCCGGCTCGGGCGCTGCCGGGTCGCGGCGATGAAGATCCTGGTTACCGGAGGGACGGGATTTCTCGGCGCGTGGATCGTGCGGGAGCTGGCGGCGGCGGGGCATAGCGCGCGGGTGCTCGTGCGAAGGCGCAGCAACCTCGCCAACCTCAGCGCCCTTTTGGCCGGCAGCGGCGGCGCCCAGGTCGAACGCGCCGAGGGCGACGTGCTAGATGCCGAGTCGGTGCAAAAGGCGCTGGCGGGCTGCGACGGGGTGATCCACACCGCCGGGGTTGCGCACTTTAACCCCGAGGATCTGGCGCTCATGCAGCGGGTCAACGCCGATGGCGCCGACATCGTCTTGTCCGCCGCCCTGCGCGCCAAGGTGCAGCGCGCGGTCCTGACCTCCTCCGTCGCCGCGATGGGAGGGAGCCGCGCCGCGCGCATCGCCGATGAGACCACCGCGTCCAATGCCGAGGAGCTCGGCATCCACTACTGCGTCTCGAAGTGGCGCGGCGAGCAAGCCGGCGGCCGGCTGTGCCAAGCCGGTCTGCCGCTGTGCATCATCCGGCCCGCGGTGGCGCTCGGACCCGGCGACATCTCGCACTCCAGCACGGAGACGTTTCTCGCCCTGGCGCGCCGCCGCTTGCCGGTCTACGTCGCCGGCGGGGCCTCCTTCGGCGATGTCCGCGACATGGCGCGCGCCCACGTTGCCGCGCTCACCGCCGGCCGGGTCGGCGCGACCTATATCCTGGGTGGCCACAACCTGGAGATGGCGGAGCTTGTGCAGACCGTGCAGCAGCTGACCGGGGTGGCGGCGCCGCGTCCGGTGCCGTACGCGGTTGCGCTGGCAGCAGCGACGGTGGCGGAGATGACTGGGCGGGCGCTCAGGCGCAAGAGCAAGCTGTCGCGGCAGCTGGTCATGGCGAGCCACCTGTACACCTGGGTCTCGTCCGCCCGCGCGACCGCGGAGCTTGGCTACCTTGTCCGGCCGCTCCAAGAATCGCTGCGCGACACCTTCCGCTACTTCCTCAAAAACGGCCGCCTCAAGCCGACCACGCCGGAGCTCGCGGCCCTTTGTGGCACCGAGTCCGGCGAGTACCGCCCTTCCGGTACTTCCCAAGCATAACGCGGAGCTGCCATGCGGCTTGAACCGCATCGGCGCATGGGCGAGAGTGACCCTATGGCGATGCAGAACCTGCGCGATAAGCTGCTGAAGGCCGGGCTCGTCGACAAGAAGCAAAAGACCCAGGTCGATACGCAAGATCGCCGGGACAAAAAACAAAAAGGCGCGGCGGAGCTCGCCGCCGAAGAAGCCGCCAAGCAGCGGCTCTTCGCCGAAAAGCAGGCCGCCGAAGCCGAGGCCAAGCGCCGCGTCGAAGCCGAGCGCGCCACCGAGCGCCTGGCGCACGAGGCGCGCGTCCGCGTCCGCAACATCTGCGCCCACTGGGCCGTCCACCAGAAGCGCCCCGGGCAGCGTCGGTTTTATTTCGCCCGCCGCTCCGGCGTCATCAGCTACGTCCTTGTAAGCGACGAGTTAGTGGAGAAGCTCAGCGTCGGAGCGCTGGCGATCGTCGAGCGCCTCGATGACAAAGAGTACGAGGTTGCGGTGGCCGCCGCGCGCAGCGAGTCGCCGCGCTCGCTCTTGGCACAGCTTACCCGTGAGGTCAAAGGACCGGCGGTGTCGTTTAGCAAAGTAGAGTCGCACGCGCTGTTGCCGCCGGAGCCGACCGAGCGGGTGCTGGCCACCGACGCCACCGCCGTGCGCTTCTGGGCCCGCACCCGCGAGCCCCTGGGCATCCTGCCCGAGCCCGAACAAGCGGCGAAAGAGCCCGGTCAAAGCTCGTAAATCAGGCGCCGCCGTCCGGGGTGAGGCGCGTCTGCGGCGGCACGCACAAGGAATAGGACTGCTGCGGTCCCGAAACCAGCTGGCACGTCCACTTGTCCGGACAGTCTTTGCCGGTGTTGACGTGGTTCAGGTCGCAGAACAGCACGCACTCCAGCGCCCCGCCCATGGTCGTGCACTTGGGCAGGCCCGGCAGGGCGGTGTCGCAGTCGTCGTCGGTGCTGCAGCTCGGAGCGCAGATGCCGACCGTGTCATAAAGGTTGGCGGTACGGCACGGCACCTTGCTACCGCGGCTGTCGCTGGGACAGACCTGAACGTCGTCGCACAGCGCCCCGACGAGCGGGTTCCCCATGCTGCGGCGCGAGTCAACGGGACGGTAGTTGGGATCGGTGCCGGTGGTCAGGCCCTGGCAGCCGGCGACGCTGAGCAAGCTGATGCCGATTAGCGAGAAAAGAGCTCGGCCAAGCCTTGCATAATTGCGCATTAAGCCTCCGATTCCCTGGCCCCGGCCAGGGCAATTCACCAAGGATTTCGCGGCATCCCGCGAGGGACTAACCGACGGCTTCCCGGGCGAAGGGATTGGTAAATATAAAAAGCAGAGAGTCGATAATGCTCCAATGCTGATATTAGGCTATTTAACTGATTTTGTATATGCTTTTGCGCACGAGAACCGTGTAGTAGAAGGCACTTAATCTGTATAAATGATCACAGCGGAGCTACGCGCGGCGGCCCCACGAAAAGCGGCGCGGGCAGAAAAGCAGAGGAAGACGATGCCGACCGCGACATCGGATGAGCGCTTTATCCATCCCACCGCCGACGTGTCGCCGCGGGCGCGGCTTGGCCGCGGGGTGCGGGTGTGGAACCAGGTGCAGGTGCGTGAAGACGCCGAGCTCGGCGCGGAGTGCAGCGTCGGCAAGGACAGCTACATCGATGCGGGCGTGCGCGTCGGGGCGCGCTGCAAGATTCAAAACGGCGTGTATCTGTATCACGGGGTCACGGTGGAGGACGGGGTGTTCCTGGGGCCGCGGGTGACGACCACCAACGACCTGCGGCCGCGGGCGATCACCGCCGACGGATCGCTGCGCGGCGCCGCCGACTGGACCGTGACGCCGACGCGGATTCGGCGCGGCGCGGCGATCGGCGCCGGCGCGATTGTGCTCTGCGGCGTGACCATCGGCGAGTTCGCGATGGTGGCGGCCGGCGCCGTGGTGACGCGCGATGTACCCGACTACGGTCTTGTGCGCGGTAACCCGGCCCGCCTGTGCGGCGCGGTCTGCGCCTGCGGCGAGCCACTGCGCGACGCCCAGCTGCGCGGCGCCCAGGCAGGCTGCCCGGCTTGCGGCGCGGTTACGACCTTGCCGCCCGCCGTCGTCGCCGTCCTTCAGTCGGCGGCGGCCGGCGCGGGGAGCTAAACTACGCCGCGCAAAAGACCCGCAGTTTCGGGCTGCGCCGCGGGTCCTGTCCCCTCCGGCACCCCGCTGCTGGCGC
>CALFML010000394.1 GCA_937879845.1 uncultured Myxococcales bacterium | reverse complement strand
GGTTGGGCCTGGGCTATGTCGAGCTCGAAGGTGGACGTAAGGACCGCGCCAAGGAAATCTTCAAGAAGCTCGAAGAAGCCCTCGCCAGCGAACCGGATTCACCGGTGCGACAGGCGGTCAGCATGGAGCTGCGCAATATCGACGCGAAGCAGGGTACGGTGTCGAGCTTCGCCAGCAAAGGCGGCAAATATTCAGACAACGATGCGCCGGTCATCAAGAACGAAGCTTTCGCCATGCTGCAGCAGAGTCGCAAGACCGGCGGGCGGCCGCTGGAAGCCGCCGCGCGTCTCAAGTCGCTCATCGATGCCGGCAAAATCGACGACCAGTTGCTGAGTAACATGATGACTTACGCGCAGGAGCTGTCGGGCGTCGACGTCGGCCCCTATACCGACCTCGCCGGCGCCGAGTTCGCGATGGCCAACGAGCATTGGTATAACGCGATGCAGAAATACGCGGCCTTCTTCAAGGCCGTGCAGCCGCCGCCCGATCTCGATCTCAACAACTACCGATATCGCTGGGCGCTGGCCGCCTACAAGAGCGACATCTTCGAGCCGGCCATCGATGTGCAGCCGGCCGCTGTCGAGCCGGAGCGCGGTGAACTGCTTGCTGGAATCGGCCGCCTGGGCGGCCAGGCCGCCGCCCAGGGACAGCAGCAGCAGGGCCCCGGCGAGGAGGCCGCGGAGCGGACGCATGATGATTCTCCTTTGATCGGCTTCGGTCGTGAAGGTTTGCGGTGAGCCAGCGCTCAGGAGCGCGCGTCAGCTGACCTGGGCGCGGACGCGCCCGCAGGACCCGCGCGGAGCGGCCTACCAGGCCGTGAGCACGGGGCCGAGGACGAAAGACGCCGCGCAGCGCAGCTGGCGCGCGCCTTCACTCGTAGCGGAGGCCGTCGACGGGGGGCAGGCTCGCGGCGCGCAGCGACGGGTAGATCGTCGCGGCGAAGCAGATGAGCAGCGTCGCCGCCGCGGTCTTGCCTATCGGCACGCGCAGCACTCGCCCGCGGTCGTCTACGTCGCGAACCACTCGATCCACCACTTCCGAGCTACGCAGGCCGCACAGCAGCAGCAACGCCGCCGCTATCGCCCCGTCTTCCGAGACGGCCAGCCGCAGCGCCACCCGCAGCCAGCGCCGCGCCTCGTCGATCGTCAGCTGCTCTTTGCCGTGCCGCCGGCGCCCGACGCCGCGCTGCTTTTCCAGCGGGTTTTGCTTCAGCCACTTCTGCTCTACGCACCAGCCCAGGAACGTCTTGGCCTCCGCCAGGTAGTTTCGGTGCGTGTCCGTGGACAGCGGCTTGCCGGTGGCGGCGCTGGGTTTGCGGACCAGGTCGTTGTAGTAGCCGGCGCAGCGCGGCGCGGTCAGCGTGTGCAGCCCCTGGTGCTCCTGCGGAAAAAAGCGCAGCAGCCGCCAGATCGTCGCCCGGCAGCTGGCGGGCTTGTTGCCTTTGACCTCCAGCAGATGCACCTCGTAGCGGGCGCAGGCTTCAGACACCGTCAGCGACTCGCGCTCGATCTCCTCGAGGCATAGCTCGGCGAGGCGCAGGGCCTGCTGGCGCGTGGTCGCAACCGGGCACCAAATGCGACCGCTCTCTCTCGCAATGCGGCATCGGTATCCGGCGTAATGGGGGTAAGGTCCTTCGATTCGCATCGGTCATCGTCTTTCCCTCCGTGATGGCTTGCGGAGCGCAAAATACCGGTGTGGCGCAGCTGCTCAAGCAGCAAAGCGACGACGCGGGCGGCGATTTGTTCGTCACGCGGACTCATCGGTTGCTCTTTTGTAAGCTGGCTTGTGGACTGGCTGTGGACTGGCGCGGCCGGACGGTATGCCGAGCGCGTCCATGACTCCGTGCGCGACCAGGCCGGCGCTTACGCCCAGCTCGAGCGCCTGGCGCAGCACTTTGACTTCCTCGCGGATCGTCCGCTCGCTGACGCGGTCGGCGCGGCGTTTGCGCTCGTAGAGAGAGCGCACTGCGGGCGTTAGCTCGTGTACCCAGAGTGTGCCCAGGAGGCGCGTCAGGCTGCCGGCTTTTTGCCCGTGGTAGGAGCGCGTCGACGGCGTTTCGCTGCCTTTTTTGGCTTTGAGGAAATGCTCGATTACAGCAGCGATGGTCACGGGGGGCGGCGCGGCAGGTTCGGCCGGGGCTTCCGCACAAACCGCAAGCGCGCTGGCGGCATCGCCTTCCCACTGGGCGGCAAGCTGGTTGGCTTCTGCCGGGTGACCGTCCCGCAGCAGGGCCAGGATTCGCTTTTCTATCTCTTCGGGCAGTCGTGAGCCGGTCGGCGCTTTAGAGACCGCCGGCGGCGCAGCTGCCGCTTGCCGCTTCTTCTGTTCTTGGATCTCCAGCGATAGGAAGTGGCGCAGCAGTGCCGACGGGCTCTTGATATTTTGCAAAGTCGGATACGTCGCTTTAAGTCGATGGATGGCTTGACGGATCGTCGTCTCGCTGTGGCTTTTTAGGATCTGGCGGTTGACGGGGTAGCCCTCGATCATCGTGATGCGCGTGGCGACTTCGCCGCGCTCGCTGAGCTTGAGGATCTGGGCGGCTTTCTCCGTGGACCAGGTGGCGCCGGAGGGAAGCGATTTTAGGTGCTCGACGGGGCGCCCGAGATCGATGGGCACATCCTCTCGGTTGTAGGTGCGCTCGGGGAACAGGTATACGTTGCGGCCGTCGGCGGTCTGGCCGGCGAAGCAGATTTCGCCGCGCTCGCGCAGGCGGCGCAGGTGTCGGCGGGTCTGCGCCGGAGAGAAGTCTTGGTGCCGGTCATCGTAGGAGCGACCGATGCGTTCGATCGCGGCGTGACAGCCCTGGCCGCGGTCGATGCACTTCATGCGGTACAGGATCATCGACTCCTGCGCCGAGAGCCGGCTGGGGTCTTTCCGCGGACGCCGGACCGAGGAGGCAGTCGAGGTAGACTCTGCCGAGATCATGCGACCTCCCGAGCGACGGCCCGGCTCTCGCCGCCTGGTCCGTCCAGGTCTGCCGCGGCGGCATCTTCCCCCCGTACCGATGCCACGTTGCGCGCCGGCGGTAGGTAATAGACGCTGTGGACTGCGCCGCGCTGATTCTCCTCTTCTCGCTTGATCACGTAGTGGATGTGCGTACGCGGCCGGCTTGGGTAGTTGAACTTGAGCTGAGTCGTCTTGAGTCCAACCAGCTCGGGCGCGGCATGCGTCGGCGCCGTGCCTGCTTCCACTACGGCGATGATTCGGCCGCGCAGCGCCGTATGTCTCCGCGCGACCTGCCAACAGACGGCAGTTCCAGGGGTTAGCACGTTGTTCCTCCGATAGGGTCAGCGATGGCTGACTGGGTTTTTTCGTTTACGCAGAGCCGATGCCGGCCGGCGTGTCGGTCCGTGGGCCATGCTTGCAATCGTTGGGTGCTCATTATGTTGGTGATCACCCCAACCCGTAGAAATCTCGACCGGCCGATGGCGAAAGCGAA
>CALFML010000393.1 GCA_937879845.1 uncultured Myxococcales bacterium | reverse complement strand
CGTACTGGTCAGTGTGTCCGCGGCCAGACTCTGGCTCGCCCCTACCGTCAGCCCTCCGCTGGCCGTCAGCAAACTGCCCACCGTCAGCGTTTGGCTGCTTGCAAGGTTCAGCGGCCCGTTTACGTTCAGCGGTCCCCAGACCGTCAGCGGCTGGGCGTTGCTCGCCGAGGTTCCCACGTTTAGCGCCGCCCCGGTCACCGTCAACCCCAAGTTGGCGCTGACCAGCCCGCTGGCGTTGAGGACGTTCGTTGCCAACGTCCTTCCCGCGGCGATGTTGATCGTTCCCGTGTTGTTGACGGTCACGGTCGCGCTGGTCAGGGTATCCACTGCAATGCTCTGATTGAGCCCTACTAAAAGTCCGCCATTGGCGGTCAGCGCGCCGTGAACCGTCAGCGGCTGCGTCATGCCCGGCGCTCCCACCATCAGCGCGCCGCCCGTCACGGCGAGGCCCGCGCTGGCGGTCAGCGGGCCGGCGACTGCGAGCGTCTGCCCGCTAGGGATGCTCAATCCACCATTGGCGGTCAGCTGCCCCCAGACCGTCAGCCGCTGGGCATTGCTCGTCCCAGTTCCCACGTTCAGCGCCCCCCCGGTCACGGTGAGTCCGAGGTTGGCATTGACGATGCCGCTAGCGGTCAGCGTCCCCGTATTCACCGCTCCGGAAGCGGTCAGCGCCCCCGTGGTGAGAGCGCCCGTGGCGGCACTGACGAACAGCCGCGTGGCCCCGCTGCCATCGGTCAGGGCGAAGCCCTTGGTTGGCGCGGTCCCCGTATTGTCCTGCACCCCGAGGGTCCACGCCGGACTCGCATCGCCAAACGAATCGTAGAGCCGGATCGCCGCCTTGGTCGTTCCCGCCGCCTCCACGCTCAGCGGCTCGCCGGACGACTTGGTCAGGCCGTCGTCCTTCTGATTGACCATCGCGTCGATGAGATCCGCGAAGTTCCCTTCGGTCGGAACGGCGTTCTTGACGAAGAATTTCTTCAGATCGGCTCGGCTCTTCTTGTTGATGTCCATGACTATTTCGCATCCGTTGGCAAGGGGTCAGGCCTGACGATGAAATCCAGCTCCACCTTCATGAAGCCGATGCCCGTCATTAATCTTTCTTCGTAGACTGCGTCGTGAAGCACGTCGATGATGTGGCTGCGCGCCGCCACCAGCACGTCGTCCGGCCGCTCCGCCGCGACGTAGTCGCTGCCCGCCGGTATGAAGCGCTCGCCATCGCTGGCGAACAGGGCTACGCCGGCGACGTAATCGACGTAGGACCGCCGGTCGACGAAGTCGATGATGCTGTTGGCGTAGATCCTGCCGCCGATGACGATGTCGGAGCCTTCTTCGTAGGCCCAGGGCGAAAGGAAGCGATTGAGCTCGTCGTTGAGCTTCTGGATGTAGTAGCCCTGGTTGCCTTCCTCGCGGAAGCGGACGCGCAGGCGGACGCGGACGGGCACATAGCGGGCGTTGCGCACCGTCACCGCGGCGAACGCCGGCGTCTTGGTGCTCAGGTAGTCGGAGATGTCAGCGAGCAGCCGCGCCGGCGCCTTGGGCGCGAAGGGGTCCGAGGGCAGCAGGTTCTTGATATCGGGGATGATCACGATCCCCACCTTCCCCGGATCCTCGGGACCGGCGGGCAGGCACTTGGCCTTATAGACCTCCGGGAAGCGCTCCAAGATGAGCTGCTCATAGTCCCAGATGGAGAGCGCGCGCCGCTTGTGGCGCAGGCGCTCGCTCACCCGCGTCGCCCACATCGCCGAGTCCTCCGCCCGCCGCCCGCCCAGCGATGCGTAAGGCTGACTGACGCCGGCGATGAGCGGAATCGGGGTCGCGAACTTGGTCAGGGTGCCCGGAGGCAGCGGCTGGCTGAAGTGATCGGGCGCATTGTCTCGGTCTTGGAAGGTTGCCGACACGCCTTGGGTGTGGATGGCGATGGTGTCGCAGACCACGGCGGTGTTCCGGGCGATGACGGCGCGCACCCAATACAGGCCGCCTGGCAGGCGGGTGCTCGGCTCCGCCGGCTTGAGCGCCAGCTCCACGATCCCGCTATTGAGCAGACCGCGCGTGCTATCGAGAACGACCCCGCTGCCCATCGGTACGAAGCGATCGCCATGGAGGTAGCTCCACTGGATGGCCTGCGGCGGCAGCTCCGGATCGGAGGTTCCTTCCGCCAGCTTGAAGAACAGGGACACCGTCTGCGGCGCCACGACCCCTTGGAGGCCGATATAGAGCTCGCCGTCGTGCTCGTAGCGCGGCAGAAGGGGGACTCCGGCCGCGGTGCGCTCGGCTTCGACATCGCTGTGGCCAAACGGGTGGATGTGGAGCAGCCGCAGCGCATCCGCAGCGGACGCCGCGCCGCTGCCGATCAGGACCTCCTGGGAGGCTGTATAATCGAACGTGAGGGACTGGATCTTGGGGGTATAGGGAGGATTGACGACGTAGTCGGCCGCGACGATATCCGCCTCCCCAGTCTTTCCTACCCGGTTGGCGATGGCGGCGGCCAGCTCCAGCGCTTTTTGACTGGCGCGGGCGGCGAACACGGGGTGCTGGAAGTCCGGCTTGTTCAGCTCCCACTGGACGTAGCGCGTCCACGCGGACACGTCGTCGGCAGGCGCGCCCTCCGGCCCGCTCGTTGCAGGGGCGCTCGGCGTAATCGGCAGGTGCCAGCTCGCATCCGCGGCACCACTGTCGCCGTTGAACAGCGACGCCTCCTTATTCAGTTCGCGCTCCTGCGTGCGGTCGACAAGGGAGACGCGCGCGGCAAACTTGACGGGCGCGTCGGCGTAGTTGGCGTAATGCGCCTTCAGACTGGCCGGGGCTCCCATCCACTTGATATAGAAGTCCAGCTGATCGAGCTTCTTCCAGACGAGCTCCGCGTGCCCCAGGAGTAGACGCGAGCCGACCGCCGGAGCGCTGCCAAAGGGCAAAAACGGCTTCTGCGCATCCAGGTCCCCGTCGTCGCTTTGGAGCTTCTGCGGACGCAGGCCCTTGGCTTCGACCTTGACGTGAGCGCAGAGCAAAAGGAGCGTTCCGAGCTCGCGGTAGCGGAGGAAGAACTGCTTGCGCTCTGCGCTCCACACTGGGCGCAACAGAATCCGCAGCACCGGCCAGGCGCTCATAGGCGGCGCCGGCACCGGCGGCAGCGCCATGATCGCCGCCGCGCCCTTGTCGAAGCTCAGCTTGAACTGCACCCCGACCGCGTTGGCCGCCCCGGTGGCCGAGCCCGACAGCGCGGCGTAGGTCCCGATCGTCACACTCATCACCGGGCAGGGGACCCACCCTTTTTCCGTACTGGCTTCGAACACAAGGGGCAGGGGAGGCGGCGCCTCTCCCGCCTTGGACGGGGGAGTCAGCAGCCCGGTGAGCTTCTCCAGGTTGGGACTCTGCGCATCAAGTCCCAGGGTGAGCGTGATCGTGCGCGTCCCTTCGCGCAGCTGGAGCAGCGGCGCGCTGACCGCCCAGCCAAGGACCGGCGGGGGCGGCGCGTTCGGATCATCGGCCTGGGGCAGGCCGAAGGTCGCCCAGCGCGGCGGGTCTGAGACCTCCTCCGCCGGCCCGCGGACCCCTACTTTCGTCGCGTCCTGCGCCGGATGCAGGTTGACCCATTCCTCGCTCTGGGCGAGCGGCTGGCCGAGCCGGTTGCTCTGCGCGACTTCTAGGATGCTGTAGACGCGATCCCAGCTCCCGTTTTGCGCCGCCTCGCGCAGCGAGTCCAGCGAAGACTCGTTTCCCAGCAAGGGAACGAGATCTTCTTCCGTCGCCCCGGTAAGGCCCACCGCTTCGCGCAGGAGCGGATCGAGCCCGGCCGCCGGCTGGGCGGTGTGAATCGCCGCGAACCGTTTTCGCCGATCGTTGCGGACCTTCTCCTCGTGGGCCGCTTCCAAGATGAGATCCACGCGGTCCCAGTCCGGATCGCCGGCGCCGAATAGCGGCTGGTAGACCTGATGGAACGTCTCCGCGGTCATGTAGAAGTACGTCTCGATCTGGCGCAGCACTAAAAAGTAGGTCTCGACGTCGTAAACCACATTGCCGATAACGGTGACTTTGCCGATGGCGGCGTCGGCGTTGGCGGCAAAGGCGCGCGGATTTGTCCCGGCGGGCAGCCGGTAAGCGGGGTTTCGCCGCTTGCGCTGTCCGGCGAGCTCGAGGAGCGCGTTGAGCTTGCTCCAATGCTCGTCGAGCTGAGCGGGGGAAAGCTCCGTGGTCAGCTGCGTGGTTACATCTTTGAGGCGCATGAGATCGCGCAGCTCGGCCAAGGAGAGATAAAATCCGGTCGTCTCGCTCGTGACTTGGGTCAGGGCGTCGAGCCGGGAGAGCAGCGCCTTGCGGACGAAGAACAGGCCGACGCCCTCGGGGCCGAGCATCCACTTGTGACCGCACAGACTGTAGTAGTCGCAACCCAGCGCGTGGAAATCGACCGCTACATTGCCCGGCCCCTGGGCGCCGTCGAGCAGCAGCAGGGCGATGTGCTCGTCGCCGGGGCGGGCCGGGCCGGGTAGCGGTTCGCGGGTGACGCTGGAGCGGCGGGCCACTTGGCGCAGCGCGAAGAACGCCGCCGTCGCGATGGTGGCGAACGCCGCGGCTGCGATCAAGGGAAGCAGGAGGTATTTCATGTTATTTGCAGGTGAAGCTGGATGCCTCGTTGGGATTACCCGTGCCGTTGTAGGTGACCTTCTGCGGATAGGGGCAGAGCGGCCGTGTGAATTCGGGTTTCACGCTGTGGGCGATGATCTTGTCGGGCGCGGTTCCCTGCTCCACCCAGCGTTCGAGCGCGGCGACAATGTTGCGGTCCGGATCGAAGGGCGCATTGTTGCCGTTGCCGAAGCGGTTGGGGCCGGCGCCACCGCCGCAGTGGCCCATGCCCGGAACCATGAAGAGGCGGAAGAAATCCTGCACGGGGG
>CALFML010000392.1 GCA_937879845.1 uncultured Myxococcales bacterium | reverse complement strand
GATCTACACAGGCGAAGACACTCTTTCCCTACACGACGCTCTTCCGATCTCATGCGCGCCAGACTCTCTTTATCCGCTCTGGTTCGTCTCTTGGCTGCGCCGGTGTTTAAACCACGCCTCGCAAAAGACCTGCAGTTTCGGGCTGCGCCGCGGGTCCTGTCACCTCTGGCACCCCGCTGCTTGCGCATGCTGGCGCAGCAGGGCCCCCGCCTCCGGCGCCCCCCGCTCTGTTGGCAATAACTTCGGGTTTCAACTGGGGCGCGGTCTTAGATAAGGTCTTTGCGCGATAGGGCGCGGCGCATGCGGCTCAGGGCCTGCTCTTGCAGCTGGCGAATGCGCTCGCGCGAGAGATCGTACTTCTCACCGATCTCTTTGAGGGTGAGCTCTTGATCCGAGTCGATGCCGAAGCGCAGGCGCAGGATGTCGGCCTCCATCGGCGACAGGCTGGTCAGCTGCTGCTGCACCTCGCTGAGCATGGCCTCGCTGATGAGGCGCTCGCTCATGGTGTAGACCTGGGTGTCGTCCTGCAGGAAATCGACGAAGCAGCGCTTGTCGTTGTCGGATACCTCGCGGTCGAGCGACACCGCGTCCTCGACGAGGTAGTTGTCCATCTTTTCGATCTTGTCGATGCGGATGTTGGTCGCCGTCGCCAGCTCCTGCGGCGTCGGCTGGCGCCCGAGCTCGCGCGACAGCTTGCGCTTGGCGCGCATGACCGAGTGGACCTCGGTCAGCGTGTGCACCGGCAGGCGCACGACGCGGCTCTTGTCGGCGAGACCGCGCGAGATGGCGTGGCGAATCCACCACGAAGCGTAGGTCGAGAACCGATACCCGCGCCGGTAATCAAAGCGCTCCACCGCCTTGATGAGGCCCATGTTGCCTTCCTGAATGAGGTCGGCGAGCGGCATGCGGCCGTAGTTGAAGCGGCGGGCGATGGACACCACGAGGCGCAGGTTCGCCTCGACGAAATCGTCCTTGGCGCGGCTTATGAGCTGGGAGATGACCGACATCCCCTGGACGTAGTTGTGCCACTGCTCGCGGGTGACCGAGGGCGTCGCCGCGCGCAGGACCTCCGGGGTGCTGCCGCTCTTCCAGTCCTGATCGAGGTGCTTTATCTCCTCCAGCGCCGAGGTCACATAGATCCGATCCAGGTCCAGCTGGCGCAGCTTGGCCGCAGCGGGGCCGGCAGCCAGGGCGAGCGGCTTGCCGTTGTGCTTGCCCTCCTCGCGCAGCGCCTGCGCCGCGGTGCGCACGGCGCCAAACTCCGGCACCGCCTTGCTCAGATCCGCCTCGATCAGCTCCACCAGGTGCTCGGTCAGCGGGGCCAGCGACAGCAGCTGCACCCACAGCACCTCTTCCATGATGCCGATGCGGCGGGCCAGCTCAAACTCGGCGGCGGGGCTCAACACCGACAGGCGCGTGAGATCTTTGAAGTAGGTGACGAGGAAATCCGCCTTGCCGCGGGCCGCATCGCCTTCCGGCAAAAGCTCGGCGAGCTCCGCCGGATCGATCCCCTCGATCACTTCGCCCTCTTCCGCCGAGTCGTCCGCGTCCGCCGCGGCGGCTTCCGGCGCCGGCTTGGCTTTGGCTTTGCGCCGCAGCAGCTGCGGGGCGTTGGTGCGGCGCCGGCGGGGCGCGGCCGCGGCTTCGCCATCGCCGGGCGGACCGTCTTTGGCCGCCGCTTCGCCGGCCGCTGCGCGGTCCCCCGCTCCTTCGGTAGGGGAATCGACCGGCTCAGCGGAGGCAGCGGCCGGATCGGCAGCAATGCGGGGCTTTTTGACTCGCGCCGGCCGGGCTTTGGGGGTACCCGGCGGACGAGCGGCGGACGGAGAGCGGTTGGCCATCAGAACCTCAACACGGCGACGAATTCGGCAAGTTGTTCGATCTTACCAGGCGGCGCTCGATACGGCGTCCCGGGTAGCACCTCAGGCGACGCCGCGGACGGGCGATACCAGAGAGCGCCGTGAGAAGGCATCCCGAGTAATCGCCCGAGTAAGCGATGAAACCGACGCTGGCAGCGACGAACACTATTGCGATTGAACCAGACCGCCCGCCTGCTGGCAAGACTGCCGTGTGAGGTATCGTGCGGCGCCTTTTTCAGAGAGAGGCGCCGCCGGCTCTGCGCCCCTACCCGCTGGCGCCGCTGTCGGTCACATTTACGTCGAGGAACTGCTCGGCGCGCAGCAGATCGATGGTCTTTATCAGCCGGTCATAGGCGATGCCATCGCTGGAGCGGAGCGTGATGCTGTACTGCTCCGGCAGATCGTGCCGGGCCTTTTGCACGGCCTGGGCCAGGCGTACATAGTCGGGCTGACCGGCCTGGCTCTCCACGCGCGTGCTCTCCCCGGTGGAGCGGGAGAGCAGATAGCCGTCGGGGGTCACAAAGAGCGTGAGCTGGACTTGCGGCGTCGGCGGCTCGCTGCCTTCGCCGCTTGCGCCGTGCCGCACCGGCACCTGCGACAGGTTCACCCACACCGCCGTAATCAACAGAAACGAGATACAGCACGACAGCAGATCGATAAACGGCACCAGGTTGATCGCTGCGTCGAGAGGCTTGCGCCCGCCCTTGGAACTGCTCATCACTGCGCCACCGGCCATGGATCGCTCCTTTGCTGCTTGTCCGATCCACGACGCACGGAGAGCCATCGGCTCGCACCGACGAGGTGGATCCAGTTCGCGCGGCTCCGGATCGCCGCCGGCAACATGGCCGGGCGCGATGAGCAGCGCTCGACTCGAAGCGAAAGCAAGGCATATGCCACCACCGAAAAAAGTGAGATTGCATCGGGATGACGGCACCTTCCGCGGAATGCCACGCCGGACACGGGCCGGTGGCTGCGGAGTTGCGGGACAAAGCTGGGGCGTTTTGCCCCGAACCGCGGGAAAAGCCGTCTGTCCGGCCGATGCGTACGCCGGGTTGCGCGGCGCCCAAGTCGTGCTATTTGCGGACGGAGAGCTCGTCGCCTTTGGCGGTGCGCTCGATGAGGAGGCAGGACGGGGCGCCGCTCAGCGTCCAGCGCGACATGCCGACATCAATCAGCGCCAGGCGTCCGCCCTCCCGCAGGGTGATGCCCTGATCTTGGATGGTGTGTCCCATCACGATGCGCTGCGCTCCCTGCGTCCGTCCGAGGTCGGCCAGGTACGCCTGAAGAACCTGCGGCTGCAGCGACTCCGCCAGGCCGCGGTACCACAGCGGCCCCTCGGGGTCGGCGCCGACGCCGGTGCGCGCATCGCGCTGGCCTTTGAGCTCCGCGCGGACCGACTCATTGAGCTCGCGCAGCTTGCGGTTCAGGTAGCGGGGACTCAGGCCGCCGTGCATAAACAGCGTGTCGTTGATCTTGAGAACCGCGTTGTGGGTCAGGATCCACTTGCCGTACTTGCCGGTCGGAGCGAACGCCGCGCGATAGGAAGGAAACTCGGCTCCGGGGTCGCTGCCGACGGGCGTGGCGCGTGGACCGGCGCCAAAGGCGGCGAGCTCGCCGTTTGAGACGTAGCGCAGATCGCCGGCCATGTTCATGAACTCATGGTTGCCGATGAGGGCGTGCACGGCGCCGCCGGCCTTGTGCGCCTGCTGTTCCAGCGCCATCAGCAGATCCATCGCCTTGCGGGAGTCGGGCCCGCGATCCAGCACGTCTCCGGTCTGGACAAGGTGGGTCTTGCCGCCGATCCACTGATCCTGGGCATCGGTCACCCCGCACAAACGCAGCACTTGCTGCAGCCGCTCGAAGTCGCCGTGAATGTCGCCCACCGCAACGATGCGGGCGACGCCGGCGAAGCTATCCTGCGGCGTTGCGGCGGCCGGTGCTGCGCTCGGCGCCGAGTCCGCGGCGGCGCGACCCAAAAGCCCGCAAGCCAGGAGTCCGCCCACAATGACGGCCACGAAACAGCGGTGGCCCCGCCAAAGGCGGGGATGGAGGTTCATATCTTGGCTCATAGCGTCAGAGTAATACGACTTGCGGGCGCTGCGGAACGAACCACTCCGGCCGGCAAGCGCGGGCTCGTCGGTACGGCTTGGCAGCATGGGCGACTGTGTGCTCATATGACGGCCTCATGGTTTCCTCGGCTCGAGCGCATCGGATGTCGCGAGGCAGGCGCTGCCGCGTTCTGCGGCGCGGCCAGCTGCGCCGGCCGCTAGGGGAAGTCGGGTGAGCGCCGAGCCCGCGACCGCTGCCGGCGCGGCGTCGGCGGGTGGATCGGGGCAGTCCTGCACGAGCTGGACCGAGGCGATCATCGCGCGTAACTGCACGCGCGGCGCCTCGACCTTCGGCGTCGGCGGCGGGGTCTCGCCCACGGGCGGCTCGTGGCCCGTACACGCGACCAGCGCCGCGATCAGAGCCACCGTGAACGACGCAGACCTCGACATGGCACCTCGCATGACCCAAGGTAACGCGTCGAGCGGCGCAATGGGTG
>CALFML010000391.1 GCA_937879845.1 uncultured Myxococcales bacterium | reverse complement strand
CTTGGTGAGAAAGTCCATCGCCCCGAGCTTCATCGCCTCGACCGCCGCCTCGACGCTGCCGTAGGCGGTCATGAGCACCGTCGGGCAGTCCGGATCGAGCTCGCGGATGCGGCGCAGAACTTCGAGCCCGTCCATGCCCGCCATCTTCAGATCCGTAATGACGAAATCCGCCGGCCCGCGGGCGAAGGCCTGGAGCGCATCGCTGCCGCTGGCGCAAGCGCACACCTTATGCCCCATGCGCCGCACGACCGCCGCCAGCCCCTCACGCATGGTGTCGTTGTCGTCGATAATAAGAACATTGGCCATGGGCGGATGGTACCATCACCTTCATGGAGCCTCTTATCTCTCTTCGCAAGGGCGCGGGCAAGACGGCGGGCGCGGCGGAGCTGCCCTCGGATCTGGAAGGCGCGATCACCCGGCTCAAGCGCGAGCGCGACGCGGTGTTTCTCGCCCACTACTATCAGGACTCGGAGATCCAAGATCTGGCGGATTTCGTCGGCGACTCGCTGCAGCTGTCGCAGGCGGCGCAGAAGACCCAGGCGCGCGTCATCCTGTTTGCCGGCGTGCACTTCATGGCGGAGACGGCCAAGATCCTGAACCCGAGCCGCACCGTGCTCGTGCCGGATCTCGAAGCCAGCTGCTCGCTCGCCGATGGCTGTCCGCCGGATAAGCTGGCGGCGTGGCAGGCCAAGTATCCCGGCCACGTCACGGTCAGCTACATCAACTGCTCGGCCGCGGTCAAGGCGATGTCCGACTGCATCGTCACCTCGTCCAACGCCGAGAAGATCATCCGCAGCTACCCCCCCGAGCAGCCGATCCTGTTCGCGCCGGATCAGCACCTTGGGCGCTACCTGATGAAGAAGACCGGGCGCACCAACATGGTGCTTTATCCCGGCTCGTGCATGGTCCATGAGATCTTCAGCGAGCGTGAGCTCGTCCGCCTCAAGCACGAGCACCCCGGCGCCGAAGTCCTGGCCCACCCCGAGTGCGAGGAGCGCGTGCTCGCCCACGCCGACTTTATCGGCTCGACGAGCGCCCTCATCAAGCGCGCCATCGACAGCCCGGCGACAAAGCTCATCATCGCCACCGAGCCGGGCGTCATCCACGAGATGCGCAAGCGCGCCCCCGGCAAGGAGTTCATCCCCGCTCCCGCCGAGGGCGGCTGCGCCTGCAACGAGTGCCCGCACATGCGCAAAAACACCCTGGAAAAGGTCTACCTGGCGCTGCGCGATCTCACCCCGGAGCTCATCCTGCCGGAACAAGTCCGCCTACGCGCCCTGCAGCCGATGGAGAAGATGCTGGCGCTGTCGTAGCCGCCGCCGCATCCCTTTGGGGCAACTAAACTACGCCTCGCAAAAGACTCGCAGGTTCGGGCTGCGCCGCGGGTCCTGTCCCCTGCGGCACCCCGCTGCTGGCGCAGCAGGGCCCCCGCCTCCGGTGCCACCCGCTCTGCTGGCAATAACTTCGGGTTTCACCTGAGCGCGGTTTGGCAACAGGGGGCCGGCGTGCGCTTGGCGCTTGCTAACAGCGCATCCGGCTTTCTATGTTCGCAGCTTCGCGATGTCCGGATCGTTGGCTGCAAACGCCGGCAGCACGCCTTTTGGCGGGTTGCTCATTGCCCTTGTGCTCCTGCCGCTTCTGGCGGCTGCGGCGCCGCGCTGGCTGTCGCGGCCGCGCGGGCGCCGGGTCGCCGCGGGGCTGCTTCTTGCAGCTGCGCTCACCGCCGCCTGCTTGGCCGTGAAGCTGATTTTTTCCGCCGCCACCGGGCCGCCGGAGCTCGTGCAGCCGCTGTGGCGGGTGCTGGCGATTAGCCAGCTGCAGCTCGGGGTCGGGCTGTGGTTGGATGCGAGCGCCGCGGTCTTTTTGTGCGGCGCCGCGCTGCTCGGCGCCTGGGCGGTGTGGACCGAGCCGCCCGGGCGGGCCGGCTGGATCGGCGGCGCCTGTCTTGCCACCGCGGTCGGGCTCCAGGGCGACAGCCTGGCGCTGCGCCTTGCCGGCTGGGAGGTGCTGACGGTTGCGAGCTACCTGCTCAGCCAAAAGCGGAACAAAGTGGCGCTGGGCCTCGGGCGCGCCGGCGATGCGATGCTGCTCTGCGCGATGGCGCTGCTGTTCTGGGGGCTTAGCGGATCGTGGTCTTCTTCGCGGCTCGATGCGCACTACCAGCTCGACTATCGCCCGCCGCAGGAAGCGGCCGACGAGGGCGCCGCCGCAAAAGCTCCCGCCCGCGCCGCGACCGAGCCCAGCTCGACCCTGGAGCTTTTGCAGCTGCGCGCTGAGCTGCATCGCCCATCCGCCGATGTCCAGCCGGTGCCGGCGGTGCCGGCGGCGCGGGCGGCGTTGGCCAATAAGCTCTGGCTGGGCGGACGCCTCCTGCGCTGGCTGAGCGCGTGGTTCGCGCTGGCGGCGGGTTTGAAGGTCGCTGCCGCGTTCATGCTGCTGTGGACCGAGCGGCGCGTCCGGTTGCCGACGCGGCTCTTCTTATTTGCCGCCCCGATCTTCATCGCCGCGCAGCTGCTGTGGAGGCTGTGGTGAGGCAGTCGGCCGGGATGAGCAACGAGCCGCGGATGTCTGGACCCCGTAGCCGCGGCGCTGCCCGGCTGGGACGGACGGCAGCGGCCTTGGTGGTGCAACTTTTAATCCTGCTCGCCGGGGCGCCGGCGCGGGCGGCGCCGCAGCTGGAGCTTGTGCCGCCGCGGCTGACGTTTGCGCGCCAAGGGGAGTCGCGCACGATCAGTCTGCGCAACCGCGGCGATGCGCCGCTGCATCTGCAGGCGCTCGGGTTCAGCGCCGACTCGGCGGGATTTTCGGCCGAGCAGATTGCGCCGCGGAGTCTTTTGCCCGGCGAAGAGCTGGCGGTCGCGGTTCACTACGAGCGCGCCGGCCGCCGGCCGCAGGCGTTCGGGGCGCTGCTTGTCTACAGCGATGATCCGCGCGGCTTCGACGATCCGCGCAGCGCGGAGCGTGATTTCGTGCGCAGCGCGGCGCTGGTCGCGGGAGAGTCGGCGGCGACCCTCTGGCTGTGGCTGCCGCCGCTGGTGGCCGCCGGACTTTTGCTCGCGAGGCGGCGCGCCGCGGGGCGGAGCCGACTGGCGCTGGAGTGGGCCGGGACGCTCTTGCCGCTGGCCGCGAGCTTGTGGCTATTGCGGCGCTTTGATCCGGAGTTCGCGGTTCCGCAGGGCAACTACGGCATCCAGCTCGGCCTGCATCGCGTCCTGTGGCCGGCGGCTGGTCTGGAGCTGTGGACCGGCGTGGACGGGCTCTCGCTACCGCTCCTGTTGCTGCTGGCGCTTTCGGCGGTGCTGCAGCTCTTGTTGCCCGCCGCGACCGCGGGAGACGGCGCCGCGCGGCCGGCAGCGCGGCTGCTTTTGCACGCGGGCGCGCTGCTCGGACTGTGCAGCCTGGATGCGCTCTGGCTTCTGTGCGGGTGGGAGCTAGTGCTGCTCGGCGCCTGGGGCTGGCTCAAGGATCTTGGCGGCGACCCGGCGGGCGGCGCGGCCCGGAGCGTCCGCGGCTGGTTCATCGCCGCGCAGACCGGAGCGGCGCTCATGGGGGTGGCGATCATCGTGCTGCAGCGGCACTCGTTGCCGACGGCGTTGGCGGACGGGACGACGGCGGCGCACACTACGGATCTGATAAAGCTCGGCTACGCCAATTACTTTGGCGACCTGACTCTGGCGGGGGTGGCGCTGGATCGCTTGCTGTGGCTTTTGCTCTTGGCCGGAGCGCTGCTGCCGGTGGCGCTGCTGCCGCTGGTCGGCGTACCCGCAGCGGCGCGGCTCACGCTATCGCTGCCGCTGCTGGTCGTCGGGGTGTACGCGGTCTTGCGGCTGGCCTTTTATGCGCTGCCGCAGGCCGCGGTGGCGCTGTCGCCGTGGCTTATCGGGGCGGCGCTTTCGTGGAGCCTCGGGTTCAGTCTGCGCGCTCTGCGGCAAAAGGAGCTGGCGTCGCTGCTCACGGCGGCGGTGACGGCGCGGGCGGGCAGCGTGCTGGTCGGCCTGCTGTGCGCCACCCAGACCGGGGTGCAGGCGGCGCTGCTGCAGCTGTGGCATCACGGGCTGGCGGTGCTGCTGCTGGCGCTCTGCGCTCGCGCCCGACCGCAGGGCGCCGCGCCGCGGCCGCCCGTTCCGGGGAGTCTTTTTATCGCGGCGCTTTTGATCCTAGATGCGCCCGGGCTGCTCGGTTTTGTCCAGCGCACGCTGCTTGTGGTCGGAGCATTTCCCGAGCTGCGCGCCGCGGCAGTCGGACTGGCGTTCATATCAGCGATCGTTCCCCTGGCGGCGCTGCGGCTGGGAGCTGCGCCGCGTGAGCCGGGGCTTGAGCCAAGGGGAGCGCCGCGCTCCGACCGGCGCTCCCTGCTGCTGCTCACCGGGCTGACCGCGGCGGCGGTGGGGCTCGGGGTTTTTACCCAGCCGCTGCTCGCCGTGTCGCGCGGGTTTGTGAGCGACTTTGTCGCGCACGTGTTCACCCGCCTTGACGCCAGCGCCATCGCGGCGATTTTTCCCTAGCCGGCTCTTGCCCAGCGCGCCCGATTAAGCCCGGGCACCGGCAAACTCCTACTGCCGCCACCGGATTTTTCGTGTGTGCTCCGTCGCACATACAGGTATTGCGCGATCGGTCTGTGTTAAAATGAAAATCGCCATCTCCTGTTTCCTCATCCCTAGCGAGGTTGTCCATATGATGAAGGTCGCATCCTTAGCCAATAAACACTGCTTGATCGGAATGCTAATGGTCGGGGCGAGTCTGGGAGGACTCGGCGCGGCGCGGGCGGACGTGATGAATCCCAACGGACAGACCGTGCCGCTGACCCAGGCGCTACAGAATTATCTCAACGGCTCACCGGAAAACGACAACATCAACGAAGGCATAAACGGTGTCACCGACGCCGCCACCGAGCCGCAGGTGTTCTCGCCGCTGTGCGACTTCAGCGGCAAGTACGTAGCCAAAGGCGGCGGCGCCAACTTCGCCATCGGCTGGTACAACGTCGATAAGAACCGCGCCAACAACAACCCGCCGCTTTACGTACCGGTAGATAAGAACGCCGGCCTCAATACTCCGGACGCGACCAGCGACATTCAGATTCTGTTTCCGTTTTCCAGCTCCCTCCCACCGGTCGCTGCGGATCGGGTGCTCAAGGCGGCGTCGATCCGGATGAACGGCGCGTACAAAAACGGCCTCATCGGCTTCGTCCTCATCCCCAACCCCAACGGGACCGGCACCGGCAACGCCACCCAGTACCACTACACCGAGCACCGCTTCAACGTGCAGTGCACCCAGTGCGCGACCAAGGGTCCGTGGTACTCGACCCTGATTTACAAGTCCAAGAAGCTCGACAACACCTTCTACCTTGGCTTCGAAGATCTCGATTTCAAAGACGCCGCGGGCAACGCCGGCGTCAACGGCAACGATCTGGACTACGAGGACTTCCTGTTCCGCTTCACCGGCATCAGCTGCGTCGGCGCCGGCGAGCCGTGCACCATCGACGCCAACAAGGGCGCCTGTCAGCTCGGCGTCAAGGAGTGCGACGGCGCCGGAACGCTCGGCTGCAAGGCGATCGTGCAGCCCGGCCAGAACATGGAGAAGTGCGACGGCGTCGACAATAACTGCGACGGCCAGGTCGATGAAGGCAACCTCTGCCCGACCGGCCAGATCTGCGACCGCGGCCGCTGCACCGTCAACTGCGGCGGCGAGATCACCTGCCCGCGCGGCCTGGCCTGCGACAACGGCCGCTGCATCGAGTCCGAGTGCGTGGGCGTAAGCTGCTCCCCCGGCCTTGAGTGCCGCAAGGGAACCTGCGGCGACGCCTGCACCGGAATCCAGTGCCCCTCGCCGTACATCTGCAGCGGCGGCCTGTGCATCGATCCGTGCGTCGGCGTGACCTGCAGCACCGGCAAGACCTGCGTGAACGGCGCCTGCGTCACCACCTGCGACTGCCTGCCGTGCGGCAGCGCGCTTGCGTGCCAGACCTCGACCGGCAAGTGCGTGGACAACGGCTGCGAGAACATGACCTGCGGCGCCGGCGAAGTGTGCAAGGCCGGCGGCTGCGTTGCCACCTGCACCGGCGCGGTGTGCCCGAGCGGCCAGAAGTGCGCAGCCGGCGCCTGCATCGATGACACCGGCACCGGCTCCGATGGCGATACCGACGGCGGCCTCAGTGGGGATAACCTCGGCGGCGGGGCGCTCAGCACCGGCGCCTGCACCTGCCGGCTGGCGGCCGACAACAGCGCGAGCAGCGCCATGGGCCTTGCCGCCTGCCTGCTGCTGCTCGGCACCGCGATGTGGCGTTCGCGCCGCCGCGCCCGCGCCTGATCTGATCGATTCCGCTCTATTCCAAGTCGCGGCAGTGATGGGTGAAACCGGCGTCTTTGCGGCGCCGGACTCCACCAGGCTTTAGATTCCGGAGACTCCGGCCAGCTCTGCGAGCTTTTGGACGGTGCGGATGTTGCGCGCCGTAACCGGTGAGCCGACCAGCCGATCGATGAGCGCGGGCGAGAGCTTGGAGCCCGCGACCCCTTGGGCATAATGGAACCAGATCGCCTCGCCGGCGGACTCGATGCGCTCGCCGTTTTTGGCCCGCTCGCGCAGGGCGGCGACGGCGTCTTTGTGCGGCGGCCGCTTGCCAAGGGCCATCATGACCAGGTTCGGCGCCGCCGCCGCCGCTTGCGGAAAGGGATTGCCCTGCAGCAGCGCCGGCCACTTCTGCGCGCTGCGCACAAGTACATCTACAGAGAAACCAAACTTTGCGGCGATGGCTTTTTCCAGCGCGAGCTCGATCGCCTCCGCCTTATCGGCGCTGGCGCTGTTGAAGATCAGGTTGCCGCTCTGGATGTAGCTCCGTACCTCGGCGTAGCCGCAGCCTTCGCACAGCTCGCGGAGCTCGGCCATGGGAATCTTTTTGTGTCCGCTCACATTGATGCCGCGCAGGAGCGCGATGAACCTCGCCATGCCGGGATATTTGCCTGCGCCGCGGCGCCTGCCTATACAAAAAGCGCTTGGGGTCGCCTATGATGCTGAGGCCATGTCCGAAAAGACTCCTACCCTGCAGCGGCTCCTGGCTAAAGTCCGCGGTGATGCCGCGGCGCAGCGCCTTTGCGACTTGGTCCAGGTCAGTCCGCGGCTGTGCGAAAACGTAACCGACCGCGTCCACCGCGCCGAGCTGGCGCAGGCGATGAACATGCTCCTGTTCGAGGGCCTGCTGGCGCGGGTGCCCGACGCGGCGCGCTACGTCGAAGAGGTCCGGGCGGCGGGCGCGCAGGTCGTGTTCGACCATGGGGCGCTGCGCACCGTGCTGGCTCCGGCCTGCGGCGCCTTGCCGCCAGGGGAAGCGGCGTTTACGCGGATCTTGCAGCCGCTCGGGTTCCACTGCACCGGGACGTACCCGCTGCCGCGCCTGCGCATGACCGGCCGCGCCTACACGCAAAAGGACTTTCCCGAAGACATCGCCCAGTACTTCGTCAGCGAGCTCCACCCGGAGGCATTCTCCGCCGCTTTCCAGGCGACGGTCGGGCGCGTCCTGGCCACTTCCAGCGATCCGCTTACGGACGCTGATCTCGCGGCGCTGTCGCGGCTTGAGCGGACGCAGGAGCTCGATTTCGCCGCCGCCCAGGCGCTGTTGCCGCGGCTTGTGGCGTGCTTTGCCCGGCACCATGAGCTGCCGCACGCCGCCGACTATGAGCTGCTGGTCGCCGAGTCCGCGGAGATGGCGTGGATCAGCACCGAAGGCAATGCATTTAACCACGCCACCGATCGGGTGCCGGACGTGCAGGCTCTGGCGGCGGCGCTAAGGGCGCGCGGCTATCCGATGAAGGACACGATCGAGATCTCGCGCAATGGGCGGGTGCGCCAGACGGCGTTTCGCGCCGCCGTGGCCGCGCGCGCGCTCGGCGGGGCGCCGCCGCGTCCGGTGCCGGGCTCTTTTTATGAGTTCATCTCCCGCGATCGCTACCGGGATGACGCGGGGCAGAGTCGGCTCGATCTGACCTTCGATGCCGGCAACGCCACGGGCATCTTCAAGATGACCGCAGCGCAATCGCCGCCCTGACCGCGCCGTCAGAGCGCGGTCAGACTGCTAACCCATGGCAAGCGAGCGCTAACGAATGTCGAGCGTGACCGTTCCCGTAAGCTCGACGTAGGCGACGATCAGTCCGGGCCGCGACTCCACCGCCAGCGGCCGCAGCTCGCTAAGCTGCGAGCGCAGACCGAGCGCCGAAAGTCCGCCGAGCCCCGGTACGACGCCGGCGGCCTGCTGCCAGGTGTCGCGGCTGACCGATAGGCTGCCGCTCAGCTGCTGCTGCATCTTTTGCATGCGGTCGGTGACGTCCAAAGTAAGCTGCGGCCGCAGCTTGTCGGCCAGGTTTCCTTCGAACAGCTGAAACAGATCAAGCCGCAGATCCTGCATGCGGGAGGCGGACTCGCTTGCCACCTGTAGATCCGGAACGCCCAGTACGTAGCGGCCGTTTTCCAGGCGCACCGCCGGGGTGCCCCACAAGAAAAGGTCTCCTTGGTAGGCGCCGCTCACTCCCAAGCGGACCAGCACGCGGCCCTGCGCATCGCCGATCGTCGCGGAGTTTATCTGCACCTGGTTGGCCCCGCCGCCAAAGCGCTTGCCGACCAGCGCCGTACTGAGCGGAGCCTGGAGCTCCGTCGCCGGGATCGCCACGGCGACCTGCACGCGGGACGGGCCGCCGCCCGCTTCCTGACGCACGCTGAGGGTGCGCGGCGTCGCCGCGGCGCGGCCCGGACACGCGCCGAGCGACAGCCGCGGGGCGACATCAAGCCCCACCCGCACCGTCGGCCCGGCTGGTCCTGCGCCGAGCGGCGCGATCACCAGCGCCTGCGGATCGAGATCCAGACACGCCGGCTGTCCGCCCACTGCCAGCGCCCGCGGCACCGCGAGCTCGGCCAGGCCGCGCGCCAGCGCCGGTCCGAGCGGCACCTTGAGCTCGGCGAGCACCGCCCCGAGCGCCTGCTCGATCGGCCGCAGCATCTGGGAGAACAGATCCCCCGCCGGCACCTGGATGCCGGCGCAGGCGATGGTGCCCTGCTGCGAAACGGCGACGCGCGGCCGCTGCAGCAAGAGCGCGCCATCGGCGGTCAGCGTCGGCTCAAGCCCGATCGTGAACACGCCACCGATGCCGCCGGCCTGGCAGCGCAGAAATCCCGCGCCGATGCTCACCTCGCCGGTCAGCGGCATCTGGAGCGAAAGTCCCGGCGGCGCCGCCCGCAGGGCCGCCGGCCCGCGCGCAAGACGCCAGCGCGCGTCCAGAACGCCGAGCCGGATCCCGCCGCCGCCCCCCGCCGGCAGGCCGCGCGCCACGGCTTGCTCCAGCGCCTGATTCAGCCCGCCGAGCGACACCGGCGTATCGACAAAGAGCACCGAGCGCGGCGGCCGCACCGCCACCACGTTGGGCGGGACGTTGATGGTGTAGTCCGGCCGTCCCGTTCGGCACCCGGAGAGCCCTGATGAGACGAGTAGCGCGCCGGCGAGGCCGCAAAGCTTTACGAAGGTCCGCATGCTCCGCAGTGTACATCGGTGACGGCCGGGTCGGCGCCCCATCGCGGTCGGCGTCAGAGGATTGTGCGGCCGCCGCAGCTGCTGGCGGCGCCTTTTCTCGTGCTATACCCGCGCCATGAATCTTACCCGAAGAGGTTTTCTGTATACCGGCGGCGCGCTGGCGCTGGCGGCGCTGGATCAGCTGGGGCGGGAGCAGCTGGCCGGGGCGCGCGGGCTGCTTACCGATCCGCTGCTGGAGGAGCTATGCACCCGCGCGCTGGCCGCAGCGCGCAAAGCCGGGGCCAGCTACGCCGACATCCGCGTGGTGCGCCGCCGCTACGAGTCGATCGCCACGCGCGAAGACCGCATCCGCGCCGTCGAGCTGAACGAAAGCTACGGGCTGGGGATCCGCGTCATCATGAGCGGCGCCTGGGGCTTTTCCGCCAGCAGCCAGGTCGAGGCGGCGGAAGCGGAGCGCATCGCCGTGCGGGCGGTGGAAATCGCCAAGGCCAACGCCGCGATCAACGTGCAGCTCAAGCGGCGCCCGGTGAGCCTGACCTCGGAGCTGCCGCAGGTCGATGTGTGGCAGACGCCGCTGCAGAAAGATCCGTTCAAGATCTCGCTGGAGGACAAGGCGGCGCTGCTCCTTGCCATAAACCGGGAAGCGATGATGGTGCCGGGGGTGAAGTTTTGCACCTCCAGCTTCACCGCGCTGTCGGAGTGGAAGCTGTTCGCGTCCACCGATGGGGCCTATATCGAACAGAGCATCACACGCCTGGGCCCGAGCTACACCGCCACCGCGGTGAACCCGCAGAGCGGCGAGTTCGAGTCGCGCAGTCATGAGCTGCCGCCGATGCAGGCGGGCTGGGAGTACATCGAGCAGGCGCCGCTGCTCAAAGACGCCCGCCGCATCGGCGAAGAGGCGGTGCAGAAGCTCAAGGCGCCGTCCGTGGAAGCCGGAGCGCGAGATCTGATCCTCAGTCCGAGCAACTTGTACCTGACCATTCACGAGTCGATCGGACACCCGACCGAGCTCGATCGGGCGCTTGGCTATGAGGCCAACTTCGCCGGGACTTCGTTTGCCACGCCCGACAAGCTCGGCAAGCTACGCATGGCGGCGCCCCACTTGTCGGTGTATGCCGATAAGACCACTCCGGGCGCCCTGGCTTCGTGCGGCTACGACGACGACGGCGTAAAGACCCAGCGCTGGGACCTGGTGCGCGACGGACTTTTCGTCGGCTACCAGACCACGCGCGAGCAGGCGGGGTGGATCGGCGAGCCGGCTTCCCGCGGGACAAGCTACGCCGAAGACTACAAGTCCTTCCCCTTCCAGCGCATGCCCAACGTCTCCCTGCAGCCGGGAAAAAAGGAGCTGAGCCTGGACGATCTCATCGCCGCCACCGAGGATGGGATTCACATCAGCGGCGCCGGCTCGTGGTCCATCGATCACCAGCGCTACAACTTTCAGTTCGGCGGCCAGATGTTCTACGAAGTAAAGCGCGGCAAGGTGCAGCGGGTGCTGCGCGATGTCGCCTATCAGGCAAACTCGGTGCAGTTCTGGAACGCCTGCGATCTGATCGGCGGCCCCAAGTCGTGGCAGCTGCACGGCTCTTTGTCCGACGGCAAAGGCGAGCCCGGTCAGAGCAACGCAGTGAGCCACGGCTGCCCGCCGGCCCGCTTCCGCGGGATCAACATCCTGAACACCAACGCGCGAAGAGGGGCCTAGCATGGAACGCGAAGCACAGAAGAAGACCGAGCTTTTGCTGGCCAAGGTCTTGGATCTCGGCAAGCGGATGCTCCCCGGCGCGGAGCTTTTGGCTTCGGTGCATAGGAACCGCAGCGCCAACACCCGCTTTGCCTGCAGCGAGATCACGTCCACCGGGGATGTCGAGGAAGTGAACCTGCGGCTGCACGCTTTCTTCGGCCGCCGCCACGCTGCCGCCGAGGGCAACCAGACCGATGACGCCGGGCTGCGCGCCCTTGTGCAGCGCGCCGGGCAGCTTGGCCGCATCGCCCCGGAGGATCCGGAGTACCTGCCGCTGTTGCCGCCGCAGCACTATCTCACCGTGCCGAGCGCGTATGATGATGCGACGGCGCGTCTTGGCGCCAAGGATCGAGCGGCGGCGATCGCCGGTACCATCGCCCAGGGGGACGAGCAGAAGCTGCAGGTGGCCGGCTTCTACCAGCACCAGAGCGGCCTGCATGCCCTCGGGTCTTCTAGCGGACTGCGGGCGTTTCATCCCAGCACGGAGGCGCAGTTTACGACCACGGCGCGGACGCCGGACGGCAGCGGCTCGGGCTGGGCGGGGGCGGTCTCCAATCACAGCGTGGAGATCGATCCGGCGGCGCTGGCCCGCGTCGCCATTGACAAGGCGGTACGCTCGCGGCGGCCGCAGCGGCTGCCGCCCGGCCGCTATACGGTCGTCTTGGAGCCGGCAGCGGTGGCGGAGCTGCTCAGCTTTTTACTCCGCGCCTTGGACGCGCGCACGGCCGATGAGGGTCGGTCGTTTTTCTCGCGGCCCGGCGGCGGCAACCGCCTCGGCGACAAGCTGACCGGCAGCAACATCACCCTGCGCTCGGATCCGACCGAGCCTGTGACCGCCGGTGCCCCGTTCGCGGAGGACGGCCTGCCGCTGCGGCGCAACACCTGGATCGACCAGGGCGTCATCTCGAGCCTGTGGTACTCGCGCTACTGGGCGCAGCAGAAAGGCAAGGAAGCGACCGGGCGACCCGGCGTGGCGCATCTTTTGGGCGGCCAGGCCAGTGATTCGGATCTGCTCCAGGGAATCGAGCGCGGGGTTCTGATCACGCGGTTTTGGTATACGCGCTGGCTGGATCCGCAGTCGATCCTCATCACCGGGCTTACTCGCGACGGCGTCTTCCTGATCGAAAAAGGGCAGGTGACGGCGCCGGTGAATAACTTCCGCTTCAACGAATCCCCGGTGACCATGCTCAAAAATGCCGATGCTCTTACCGCGCGCACGGTGCGCGCCCCGGGGGTCGGCGCCGTGCTGCGCGTCCCCGCCTTGCGCACCCACGGGTTCAATCTCGCCTCGGTCTCAGATGCGGTGTAGGCCGCCGCGGCAGCGATTTCCGCCGCTTTTCCGGACGGCCCGGACGCGGCGAATCTGCGTCGGATAAAAAGAATGGGAAGGGCGCATCGGGATCTCAAACCGGATAGTATTGCGATCGAGAGAAAACCCCGGAGAACCGTTCCGTAACGCGTCGAAGTTCTTGCAAATCACGAACTTCGGTGCGGAACGGGAGATTGGCTTATTAGGTGATGGGAAGGCGCCGCCAAGGCGGTCCAGGCCGCCGCCAGCTGCATGATCGGGCTCAGCGCCCGCTCGGTCAGCAGCCAGGCGCCGCCGGTTTCTACTAGCAGACCGTGGGCCACCAGAACGTCGAAGGTGCCGCGCTCGGCTCGGGTATCCGGCCAGACGGGCCATGCGGCAAGAGGGGGGGAGCCAGCACGCCGGTGGGCAGAGAGCAAGCGCGATAAGAGGCAAGAAGCGGGGGTGCTCATGGAAGCGAACCTACCTCGCCGCTCTGACATCGGAAGCCGCTGGAGCCCAAGGGAGGCCGCTTGGTCACGAGCGGGGCGAGATCGGCGCTTTACGTCGTCCCCACGCGACGAAGACCGACAGCGCCACGAGCAAGATGTTGAACGGCGTGTTCGCCGCCTCACCGCGCGAGAGGTGAAAGACTATGGCCGATGACTGAAGCGCCGCGCACCCGAGCGCCGCCAAGATGACCAGGCCCGGCTTGATGCGAGTCAGCGATGGCAAAAAGATTCCGAGTCCGCCGGCGAGGTCGGCGGCAGCGGTGAAGTAGAAGAAGGCGGGCGACACCTGGCCGGCCCACGGAATCATCTTGGCGAGCGCGGGCAGCGGCGTGGCGGCTTTCCACACGGCGGTGCCGACGAAGACAAAGAACAGGAGGCTCTGAACGATCCAGAGCCCGATGTTAAGTCCAGGCGCTGGGCTGAGGTCTCGATTGCGTACGTTTGCCATAATTCCCCTCAGGACCCATAGTCGGAATAAATCTCCGGGGTCCAGATCCAGAGATTCAAGCTCGCGTCCTTACCCGCCATTTTGTATCGCGATACAGCTCGAACCGCGACTGCATGCCCGCGGCTGAGACAACGGCGAGATAGCTCGCGGCATAGACCGCGTCTGCAGTCGTGTCCACCCAGGTATAGACGAGCCGCATGATTCGCACGTTGAATCGCTGCCCCGCAAGCGGCGTCACCGAACCGAGCGCCGCGAGCGCATCCCGACAGCCTCGCTCGGCCGCGGCCAGCCACTCCGCGGGAAGCGAGCTTTGGTGGTCCGTGTCGAATGTCACTTCGGGGGTTACTTCGGGCTCTCCCTCTACCACTGCGGGCACTGCGGGCACTGCGGGCGCGAGCTCCACCCCCACTTCAGCGAAATAGCCCTGTCCCGCAGTCTGCTTGAAGAATCGGAACGCTCCAACCATCTACGCCGCCCTATAAGACCATAGTGACGTAAAAAACACCACTGGGGTGTCCCGAAACGATGGCCTCCAGACTACTTGCAAAGACCCGCTGCGAGACAGGTACCGCCGGGCTTGCAGTACACCGAGCCGCCGTGCGGACCCTCGCCGCAGAGCGCGCCGCCCGCCTTGGGATAAGTGTCGTACGTTCCGTCCGCGCGGGTCTCACAGCTCGCGGCTTCCTGCGTTTTGCAGCTGTCGCCGGATTTGCAATACACCGTGCCGCCATAAGGGCCATATCCGCACAGGGGACCGCCCGCGTTCGGGTAGGCATCGTAGGCGCCGCGGAAGACTAGCTGACACTTCGCTGTGTCTAGGCTCGCGCAGTGATCACCGGGCTTGCAATACACCGTGCCACCACTTGGACCCGCTCCGCACAGCGGTCCGCCCGCCATCGGGTAGGCATCGTAGGTCTCGCCGAGTTCGGATTCGCCCATCGAACCTCCTGCACAATGTAGAACCAGCACAGTGCCGCAAATCAGCATGACTCTGTTCATCTGTCGTATCTCCGTGGGACGGACCCGAAGTAGATCGCCGACCCTGGGGACTAAGACGATCGTTCCACTTCGCCGCCACGGTATAAGCACGGCCCGCGACAGTCAACCACCTTGAGGCAGAATGACCGGCTCGATGGAAGCCGGAATGCCGAGCTGCATGGACTCGGCCGTTGAAGCTGATAAACTCCCATGGCGCAACCCACCACGAAGCTTCTTGAGGGCCGCGCCGACGCTACGGCAGGGATTTCCGATCCCCAACGCCCCTTGCCTTGATGCTCCCTGCGCATAAGGCAGTGGCGCTGCGGTTCATGATTCGTCCGCCGTTTCTCTTGGCCGTCATCTATCAGTGAATGCTGTGCGCTGCGTCTAGGATGATGGCCGCAACGTCGTCCGGGTGCGAGACGGCGACAGCGTGCGAGGCATCCACCTCCACGACATGAGATTGCGCGCGCTGGGCCATGAACCGCTCGGCATCGGGCGACAGCGCGTTGTCCGAGCGAGACACGAGCGCCCAGGATGGAATGGTCTTCCAGGCCGGGGTGCCCGTGAAGTTGGTCGAAAGCGCCGCCCCTTCGATCGGCCTTTGCGTCGCGGCCATCACCCGCGCCGTGCTCTCATTTAGGTCCGCCGCAAATACGTCGTGAAATGCTTCGGTCTTGATATACGTGTCGGCTCCGCTGCCGGCCCCGCAGGCAAGCGAATAGGGCACCATGCGCAGGGCGTCCGGACCGAACTTGGTCGCCGGAAACCTACCTACGATCGCCAGCGCATTTTCTCCCGTATCGGGTGCGAACGCGGCGATGTAGACGAGCGCCTTTACCGCCGGGTTGTCCTGAGCGGCCTTGGAGATCACCATGCCGCCGTACGAATGACCGACAAAGACTAACGGCCCATCGATGGTCTTGAGCACGCTCGCGAGCGCCGCGGCATCCGAATCGAGACCCCGGAGCGGGTTTGCTGGCGCAATCACAGAATAGCCGCGCTGCTCCAGCCGCTCTACCACGCCGTTCCAGCTCGACGCATCGGCGAACGCTCCGTGCACAAGTACGATCGTCGGCTTGGGGTTCTGCGGGTCGATTGTTTCCGCCGACGGAGCGCTGCCGGATGAGCTGCACGAAGAGAGTGCGAGGAGCGCGAGAACAGACGAGAACAGGCGACAGTAATTCAAGCTCATGATGATTCCTCCTTGATCGTTTTTGGTTTTCGCGATCGATATGGTGGACTTGGCGCGAGCGCGCGACAACGGCGTCCTGGGTCGATGCTGTTGTGAATTTGATTCACGAATCAGCGTGTCGCCGATTATTCTCGTCCGATGCTCAAGGATCGGAGCTCGAGCGACTTCGCGGACGCGGCGCACGGACTGCGGCTGCTTGTCGCGATTGCCGATGGCGGTTCATTCACCGCCGCCGGCGCGCGTCTAGGTCTTTCGCCCTCCGCGGTCAGCAAGGCAGTGACGCGGGTCGAGGCGCGGCTCGGGGTCCGGCTGCTCCAGCGAACGACGCGCCGTGTGGCGTTCACGGACGCCGGTGAGGCGTACATCGCGCGCGGACGCCAGCTGATCGCCGACTTCGAAGGGCTGGAGCGCGAGGCGTCGTCGCACGACGGCACTATGCGCGGGACCCTCCGGGTATCGGCGCCGATGGTCTACGGCTCGGTGAAGGTAGCGCCCTTGCTCGTCGCGCTCGCCCGCAAGCACCCGGCGCTCGACGTGCACCTCAGGTGCGAGGATCGACTCGTGGACATGGTCGCTGAGCGCATCGACGTGGCGGTGCGCATCCTATCGGCGCTGCCCGCCGAGTTCGTCGCGCGAGCGATCACCCAGGACCGGCGCGGTCTGTACGCCAGCCCGGCATACTTACGCGGCGCGCGCGCACCGCGAGCGATCGACGATCTGGCTTCGCACGCCCTCATCGCCTACAGCGGCGCGCCGACTCCGCTGCGACGCGGTCGCATCGTGTTTGCCACCGACAGCATTCTCGCCGCGCGTGAGGCGGCGCGCGGAGGACTGGGAATCGCCGAGCTCCCCGACTACCTCGCGCGCGAGGACGCGGCGGCCGGATCGCTGCGCGAGGTTCTTCCCGGCGCCTTGCCGGTGACGCGGAAGATCTACGCGGTCTATCTGCCCTCGCGTTACTTGCCGCCGCAGGTACGCGCGTTCGTCGATCTCCTCGCACATGACGCCAGAGCGCGCCCATCGTGAGCTGCGTTGGCGGCCGCGCCGCTTCCGCGTGGACGGCGTGCGCCACGCCGGCGCTGCCCGGCAGAGTTTGCCGGCAAGAGCGTTACAGAAGAAGGTTACATAGGCAATGATGCGAGAAAAGATCAGAGGGCGGCGCGCCGACAAATAATCCGGACGCACGCGCGGAACGCCAGGGTTCCACCCGAAAATAGAAAATGTGATCGACCCGCGGGGATCTGCGTTTATTTTTGCCTATGCGCCAGAAGCTGCTCCCCGTAATGTCCGCCCTCACCCTGGTCCTCTTGCTGGCCCATGCGGCCTTGGTGATTGGCCTGCTGGTGTTGCGGCAGGCGGAGGTCTTCTTGCTGCCGGCTTGGACGCACCTTGTGCCGGCGCTTGCCCTCATGGCCACGGTCGCCGCCGCGCTCGCCGGCCGATGGCAAAAGGGGGCCTCCCCCTCACCGCGTCAATACCTCGCCCTGGCCCTGCTCTCTGCAATGAGCATCGGCATCTGGACTCGCCCCGAGGCCAGGGCTCTCTGGAATGCCTCCGCGCAGCTGCCCGCGTGGTCGCTGAAGCTCTTGACCCTGCCGCCAGCGCAGGTCTGCCTCGCCCCGAGCGCCAGCGAGGTTGCCCGTGCGGTCGCCCCATCGTTCCCTTGGCGTTGTCTGGTCAAAAGAGAGCTGGCGAGCCCGGTCGTGACGGCTCTTGGCCCCACGTACGTCTCGGCCTCCTGGGATCGCCCGGGGCAGGGGCAGATTGACTTGGACTGGGGTGGCGGTTTTTTGGCGGGTCGTGGTCTGGTGGTGGGCCGCTCCCCGGTGATGAGCGACAACTGCCGGCTGCGCCGTATCCGCGACGGCGTGTGGGTCTACAAATGTCAGGAAGAATGACCGCGGGGCGGGGGGTTGGCGCCCATGCGGCGCGGCGCGCGTTGGGAGACAGAGGAAGAGAAACGCCGCTTGCGCTTGCGGTCCACGCGCGGGACGTATTTTCAATTCCGTGCCGAGCGGAATAACCTCACGGCGCAGGCGATTCGCAAATGATTGAACCAAGTCGCGATTGTACTTTGCAGCCGGCTGCGAATTTGGGTAGAGGCAGCTCATACGTGCCGGCAACCGAGCTTTGAGCGTTCCGCAGCCGTTCCCCGGGGAGTTTTGCGGCGGCTGGCAGCGACGGAATCCCGCTGGCGGGACAGCGAACCGGATAGTATTGCGATCGAGAGAAAACCCCGGAGAACCGTTCCGTAACGCGT
>CALFML010000390.1 GCA_937879845.1 uncultured Myxococcales bacterium | reverse complement strand
GCCGGGGCCCGCGCGGGAGTCGGCGCCCGCGCCGATGCCGGCGGCTTCGGCGGCTCTGCGGCCGGCGCAGGGGCAGATGCCGCAGCACCGCGCGCTCGGTTCATGTCGGCTTGCACATCCGGCGGCAAGCGATGGAGCAGCAGGGTCTCGGCGTCGTTTATCCCCTCAGCTGCCTCATCGTCATCCAAGAGCACGCCGCCCGAGGCCGGCGGCGCCGACGGCGCGGGCGGCGGCGCCGACACGCTGCTCGGCTGCCCCTGACTGAGCGCCGGGACAAGCTCGCGCTCCAGAAACTCCACCAAGCTTTGGAGATCGCCGACGAAAGCCTGAGCCAGGTGCTGGTTCCGGCGGAGAGCATCAAACGCCGCCCAGTATGGCGATGCGCCGCTCACACTGAGCATGGTGGCTTCGAAGTACCCCTTGATCGCGCCAACTAGTTCGATAAGCCTAGCGCGCAGGGCCCGCTGATCAGACGCTATGGGCTGCATTATGGAACAGATTCGCGCAACCTGCAGGTTTAAGCAAGGAGCCGCAGCACTTTGTTTCGCGCTCGGCTCTTTGCCTTAATGGGGCGCGGCAAAAAAGGACAATTAATAGAGGGCCCGGCGCAAATGCGGCGGCGGCAGCAGATCGCCAAGCCGTCCTGACTCCGGCATGAGCAGCGCCCCGGCGGCGCGCACGAGCTCCGACTGACCCAAAAGCCCGCTGCCCCCGACCAGCACCGGGCAGCGGCCGGCTACGGCGCGCATGATGTCATCGAGCAGCGCCTTTAGCTCGGCGGGCTCGCGCTTTTGGACGAACGACAGCGCGACGAGCTCAGGATGCGATCGCCCCACCGCTTGCGCCAGCTCGGTCAGCGGCAGATCCGGGCCCAGATAGACGGGCTCAAAGCCTTGCGCCGCGGCGTTCAGGGTAAACATCAGGAGCCCGATCTCGTGCAGCTCGCCCGGGGGGCAGGCGCAGCAGAGCCGATTGCTGTTACCTCCGCGGCGGAGCGTATCCAATAAAGTGCTGAGCTTTTGCCGTATGAGCCCGCTGCCGAAATGCTCGGCCGCGATCGACAGCGATCCGCCGTGCCAGCGCTCGCCGACCTCACGCAAAAGCGGCACGAGCAGCTTCTCACAAGCCGTCGCCAGCGGCAGCATGGCGAGCGGCGGCGACAGCAGCTCCTCCACGAGCTCACTGTCAAAGGCGGCAAACGCGTCGATCAGGCGCTCGATTCGCTCGGCGTAGCTTGCCGGCAGGGACTCAAGCTCCGTCGTGGCAACCGGCGCCTCGCTGACCAGGCGCAGCCGCGACGACGCGCCCGACGGACCTTTGGCCTCCGTCCCGGCTGCGCTGCGAATCTCGCCGCCCGACAGCTTGGCCACCTGCATCGGCGCCATGCCCTTGCGCAAGAGCCGCTGCACCCCCCGCAGAGTCACCACGTCCTCATCGGAGTAGAGCCGATATCCGGCCGCAGTGCGCACCGGCACTACTAGGCTGTAGCGCGACTCCCAGGCGCGAATGAGCGCCGGAGACAGACCGGTCAGCTGCGACACCGTGTGGATGCGGTATTTGCTCAAGCTGCCTCTGAGTCTGCCGCGATGGTGATCATTTGTCAATAGTTTGTATAATGTTTTCTTTCGCTCGGTTGAGCGTCAATCCAAGAGAGATTTAGTCACCGAGTAGGTAAATTCAGACAAATCTTTGACAGACTCGATTAGTTTGTTTAATGTTTGTATATACTATTTGAGCCTGCCAAAGCGGAGTTTGACCATGCTTGACCCCAGGCCCCTTGCGCCCAACCCCCGCCCCACTGCGAACCAGACCCCAGGTGCGTCTTCGCCGCAGGAACTCGTCGCCGCGGTGGCGCAGAGCCGCTGTGCGCTGGTGCGTCAGGCCAAGCGGATGCTGCGCGACGACATCGGCGCCGAAGATGCGGCGCAGGATGCGCTTGTGGCGGCGCTGTCGCACCTTCACTACTTCCGCGGCGACTCGCAGCTTGGCACCTGGCTCTATCGCGTCGGCGCCAACGCGGTGCTGATGACGATGCGCCGCAACCGCCGCAGCGCCCGCCGCACCCAGCGCGCCGCGGGCAGCCTCCCCAAGGAGACCAGCTGGCTCCATGGCACGGCGGACTTTCAGCCGGCGCAGACGCAGCTCGAAGGAGCGCAGCAAGCGCAGCTCCTGCGCTGGGCCATCGAGCGTCTGCCCGAGCGCTATCGCTGCGTCGTGATTCAGTGCGACCTGGACGAAAAGCCGGTGCAAGAGGTCGCCTTGGCCCTCGGTCTCAGCGTCGGGGGGGTGCGTACTCGGAGGTTGCGGGCGCACCGCATGCTGCGCAGCACGCTGCGCCAGCGCTCACAGGCCTAGCTGGTTCGTATCCGGAAACGTGCTGCGAGTCCCGCGCGCCGCTTCGTCCGGCGTCACGGCCGCCGTAGGCAGTGCCGGGTCAATAGGGGCGCCTAGCCGCCGTTTCCCGCTGGGAACCGGCGGCCGCAGGGTAGACACCCTGGCGACAGTCTCAGCGTGATACTATGCAAAGCTGTGCCAGTCCGTAAACGCGCCGCTGCCGACCCTCCCAAGCCCAGAAAACCGAGCAAGCCGAGCAAGCCGAGCAAGCCGAGCCGCTCGGGTAAGCCTGCCCCAACCCGCCCTGCGGTCGGTGCGCCCAGCAGCCGTGTAATCGCCGCGGCCGATCCGCCCGCCGTTTCACCCGAGCCGGCGAGCACAAACGGCTCACCGTCCGCGGCGGCAGCACCGGTCCGGCCAAGCTCTCATCCGGACCTGGCTGCGCCATCGAGCGTAATCCCGCAGCCGGCGGCACCACCGCTCGCTCCCGCGTCGGCCCCGGCGAGCGTGGGCAGCCCGGCAAAACCCGACGGCGCCGGGCTATCGCCAGCCATCACCCGCCTGGCCGAACACTTTCAGCTCAGCCAAGACGAGCGCCGCGTCCTGGCTCTGCTGCTCAGCACCACGGAGCCTCAACCTGTCGCTCAGGTGGCCACGGCGCTCGGTATCGCGCTGGCGCCGCTATTGGCCATGCTCGCCGGCGACAGTCCGCTGCGCGCCCACGCTCTGGTCGAAGTCGACGCCGCCGCCGAGCTGGGATTTTTACGCCCCGGCGATCTGTTGCATCCCGGACGCGGGCTGCATCTTGTCGGCCATGCCGTCGATGACGCGCTGCGAGCCGGGCAAGCGCCGGGCGTCACGTATCTTGCCGCACCACCACCGGGAACCGAGTGGGCCAAGGACATCGTGCAGGATCGCTCAACTAACCTCAGCGGGCAGGTGCCGCAGGCGACCGAGCTTGTGCGCGAGCGGCTGATTTCACCGCACCCTGTGCTGCTGTGGCTGTCGCAGTGCCTGCCGGAGACGATCTTGCCGCTGAGCCACGCGGCGCGGCTGCGGCTGCAGCGCCCGATCCTGATCATCGACGGCGCAGCGCTTGGGGGATGGCCGACGCCGCAATTATTTGCTGCGCTGCGTCGGCTGCGGCGCGATGCCGATCTCCGCGGGGCGGTCGTGGTGGTCAGTGAAACGCAGCTGCTCGGCGGGGCATGGGCGGCGCTCACGGCACCGCGGCCCCCGGGGCAGACCGCGCCGGTGGTGCTGTGCAGCAGCGCCGCTTTGCCGATGCCGGCGTGGCCGCAGGCAAGCGGTCGCGGCGGGGCTGAGCTCGTACCCCAAGCCGCGACCCTGCGCCCTGTCGCCGCACCTACCGCCGCGACCCCAGGTGGAGCGGCCGCGGATCCGGGCGCCGAAGATCCGGCCACGCTCGCCAGCCGGGAGGAGGCCCGCCGCCGCGCCGCCATGGACGCCGCGCGCGCCATGGGCAAGCCGATTCCACCGGAGCTGATGGCCGCTGCCGCCGCTTCACCGGCCCCGGTCGCGCCACCGCCGCGTCCGGCCGCGCCGGCCGCACCGGCCGCACCAGCCGCATCGCCGCCGCGTCCGCCCGCCGCCGCCCCCGCTGCGCCGACGCCACCGGCCGCTGCGCCGGCTCGTCCGACCAACCCCCGCTTGGCGGCGGCACTGGCCAAAGCCGGACTCCCGCCCGCTGGCTCGGCGAACACCGCAGCGGCGCCCGCCGCCAGCGTATCTGCCGCCGCACCGGCCGCACCCGCCGTATCGGCCGCCCCTGCCGCGCCGCAGCCGAGCGCCGAACCGCCGCCCGCCGCGCCCGATACTCCCAGCGCCGCGGCGCCCGCCGACGCTGCGCCCGAAAGCCCCGAGCCCGCCGCGGAGGATCCACCGCCGCTGCCTCTGGCCGATGACGCCGCGCTCGATGAGCTGCTGCGCGTCTGCCGCACGACTCCGAACCAGCTTCAGCGGGCGGAGATCCTGCGCAAGCTGTCGGGCAAAAAGTCGCCGCACGTCATCCAGATGTTCCGCGCCAACGTGCAGAGCGTCCATCCCGCCGTACGCGCCGCGGCCGAAGAAGGCATGGCATCGCTGTTCGGCGCCAACTGGAACCGCACTCGCGCCATCGCACCCCCGGTGCAGCCGCCGCGGAGCGATGACGGCGGGCGCGGTCCTGGTGGAGCTTTCTAGTACCTAGGTCGCCGTCCCGGACCGCGATAGAGGATTGTTGCCTCGCCTCAAGCAGTCTCGACGGCCGCTCGCGAAGCGATGCTAGACGAGGGATGCGCGCTCTGGTAAAGCGCTCGCATGTCCCGTCATGCCGCTGTCCTAGAAGCTCCACCCGTCGGTGCTGCTGAGCACGTCAAGCCGCCTGCGCTCGCCCGCCTGCCCGAAGACGGCGCGGACGCCCAAGCGCCCGCCTCCCCCGATCCCGTCTCGGCCCTGCCCGACCCGCCGCCGGCCGCCGCGCGCCCCGAGCGCACCCGCAGCGCCATCCCCGCGGTCGATACGCCGGTGATGCGCCAGTACCTGGAGATCAAGGAGCGCTATCCCGACTGCATCGTGTTTTTCCGGCTCGGCGATTTCTATGAGATGTTTTTCGACGATGCGGTGGTCGCTTCGCAGCTGCTGGATCTGACGCTCACGGCGCGCGACAAGCAGAAAGAGGTGCCGGTGCCGATGGCCGGCGTGCCGCATCACGCCGCCAAGCACTACATCGGCAAGCTGCTCGGCCATGGCAAGAAAGTGGCGATCTGCGATCAGGTCGAAGACGCGCGGAAGACCAAAAAGATCGTCCGCCGCGCCGTGACGCAGGTGATAACCCCCGGCGTCGTGCTGGAGGAGGAGCAGCTGGAGCCCAAGGCCGGGCACTATCTGGCCGCGCTGTCTCCGGGGGTGGCCGGCGGCGCGGCGTGGGGCGTGGCCTATCTTGATGTCTCGACCGGCGAGTTCGCGGCCACCGAGCTGGCGGAGTCCGAGGCCATCGAGGAGCTGGCGCGCATCGAGCCGGCCGAGCTGCTGGTCGTGGAGCTGCCCGCGGCGGCGACCGCGCCCGACCCGGCCGCGGCGGCGCTCAGCGCCCGGCTGCAGCGCCGCCTGCGGGTCCCGATCGGCGTGGCGCGCTCGGCGAACGTAGCGGCCGATCGCACGCTGCTCGCCGAGCTCCTGGCGGCGCAGTCGAGCCCCGGCGGGACCGGTGGTGAGGTGAAGGCGGCCGAGGAGCCGAGCGCGGACGGCTGGCCGCAGGCGCTGGCGGCGGCAGCGGCGTGCGTGCGCTATGCCCGCGCCACCCAGCCGATCGGCGGCCTGCCGCTGTTCCGCCTGCGCCTGTACCGCCCCACCGACAGCCTGGTCATCGACGAATCGACCAAGACCAACCTGGAGCTCTTGCAGACGCTCATGGAGCGCAAGCGCCACGGCTCGCTGCTGGGGGTGCTCGATCAGACGCGCACCGCGATGGGCGGGCGCCTGCTACGGCGGTGGCTGCTGCAGCCGCTGCAGCAGCTCGGGCCGATCTGCCGCCGCCACGACGCGGTCGAGTGGCTGGTCGATCGCCAGACGGTGCGCAAAAAGCTGCGCGAGCTCCTAGATGAGATCCACGATCTGGAGCGCCTCACCGGCCGGATCGCGACCCAGGTGGCAGTGCCGCGCGACCTGCACTGCCTGCAGCGCAGCCTGGCCCAGCTGCCGCTCCTCACCGCCACCCTCCGCGCCGCGGCCAGCGCCGACTCTCCGACCCTGGGAGCGGGGCTTGCGGCGACGGCGCTGCCGGAGCTTTTGGATCTGGGCGACGATCTGGCAGGCGAGGTCGAGGCCCGCATCGCCGCGGCGATCGCCGACAACCCGCCGGTGATGTGGCGCGAGGGCGGCTTCATCCGCCGCGGCTATAACCCCGCCCTGGATGAGCTCATCGACCTGTCGCAAGGCGGCAAGGCGCACATCCTGCGCATCGAGGAGCGCGAGCGCGAGCGCACCGGCATCACCTCCCTCAAGGTCCGCTACAACAAAGTCTTCGGCTATTACATCGAGATCACGCGCAGCAACCTCGGCCGCGTCCCCGGCGACTACATCCGCAAGCAGACCACCGCCAACGCCGAGCGCTACGTCACCACCGAGCTCGCCGAGTACGAAGAGAAGGTCCTGCACGCCGAAGAGCGCCGCATCGAGCTGGAGATCGAGCTGTTCGAAAAGCTGCGCGCCGAGCTGGCGGCGAGTACGACGCGGCTGCTCACCTTGGCGCAGCGGGTGGCGCAGCTCGATGCGCTGGGCGGCTTGGCGGAGCTGGCCCACCGCCAGGGCTACGTCCGGCCGGAGATGTCCGCCGAGCTGCACCTGCACATCGAGGACGGCCGCCACCCGGTGGTCGAGCAGCTGGCGGAGCGCGGGCGCTTCGTCCCCAACGACACGCAGCTAGATCCCGAGGTCGAGCAGCTGCTGCTCCTCACCGGGCCGAACATGGCCGGCAAATCGACGGTGATGCGGCAGGTGGCGCTCATCTGCATCCTCGCCCAGCTCGGCTCGTTCGTGCCGGCGCGGCGGGCCCGCCTGGGCATCGTCGACCGGGTGTGCACGCGCGTCGGCGCGTCGGACAACCTGTCGCGCGGCGAATCGACGTTCATGGTCGAGATGCGCGAGACCAGCCAGATCCTGCAGCGGGCGACGCGGCGGTCGCTGGTGATCCTCGATGAGATCGGGCGCGGGACCTCGACCTACGACGGCGTCTCGATCGCCTGGGCGGTCGCCGAGTATCTGCACGACGTGATCGGCTGCAAGACGCTGTTCGCCACCCACTACCATGAGCTGTGCGCCCTGGCGGCGGCGCGGCCGCGCGTGCGCAACTTCAGCGTCGCGGTGCGGCAGTGGCAGGATGAGATCGTCTTTCTCCATAAGCTGGTTCCCGGCGGCGCGAACCGCTCGTACGGCATCGAGGTGGCGCGCCTGGCGGGGCTGCCGCGCAGCGTGCTCGGACGGGCGCGCGAGATCCTGGCGGCGCTGGAGAACGCGAGCAGTCAGGAGGACGCGATCGCCCTGCCGGTGCACGGCGTGCCGCCGCTCAACAGCGGCCAGCTCGCCCTGTTCCTGGGCGGCGAAATCGGCCCGCCGCACGGGGCGGACGAGCGGCCCGCCAAGTCGGCCCGCCGCGCCTCTGCCGCCCCGGCGCGCGCCCCGGCCCGCCCGCCGGCCGAAGACAACGTCCTGTCGCGGCTGCGCAGCCTCGACTGCGACAACCTGACCCCGCGCGCCGCCCTGGAGCTTTTGGCGGAGCTGACGACGCGCCTTTCCACCCCCTAATCCCCTGCCGGGCGCCACCGGCCGCAACGGCTCATTTCCCGGTGGAACCGGTCGTACTAGACTGCAGCGATGAAACTCTACGGACACGACACCTCTCCTTACGTGCGCCGCGTGCGGGTGCTGCTGGCGGAAAAGGGGCTGCCCTTCAGCCGCGACAGCGACAGCTGGAACAAGCCCGACGCCGCGGTGCTGAAGCTCAACCCGATGCTGCGGGTGCCGGCGCTGGTCGATGGCAGCCAGGCGCTGCTCGACTCCAAGGTCATCGCCGCTTACATCTATGAGCGCCACCCGCAGCCGCCGCCCGCCGCGCCGCCCGGACATCCGCCGCTGCAGCCGACCCTGTGGCACCCCGAGCACCGCTTCGATGACGAGAACACCCTGCTCGCCATCGATGCCGCGGTGGACAGCGCCATCAACCTGTTCCTGCTCGAGCTCGACGGCGTCGCGACCCAGGGCTCGCCCTACCTTTTGCGGCAGCGGGAGCGGGTCGCCTCCTGTCTCACCTGGGTGGACGGTCGGCTCGCCGGCGGCACGACGTTTCACGCCGGCGTGTTCGCAGCGGTCGACATCGCGCTCATGTGCGCGCTGCAGTGGATGGAGTTCCGCCGCCGCTACCCCGTCGAGCAGCACCCAAACCTCGTCCGCTTCGTCGCCGCCCACGCCGCCCGTCCGAGCCTGGATGCCACCCATCCCCTGCGCGCGCAGAACACCGCGCCGCCCAAGACACCGGATAAATAACCGCCGCCGCGGTCCGGCCTCAGGCCGCTATTGGAAGTAGACGCGGAATCCGGTCGCCGGGTAGTAGTAGGCCCAGAGGATGCACATCTCGTTGCTCACGGCCGACTGGCCGAAGGTGACGTGCTTGTCAGTGTTATTGGCGTAGGTGCATACCCAGCGCAGGCCTTCGCCGACTTGGAAGGTGAGCGGCGGATTCTCGAAGCGCTTGAGCGGCGGGTGTTCCCAGTCGGTGTTTTCGTACAGCGGCACGCCGGGATCGGCCGCGCTGGTCGACTTGGTGACCACCGCCCGCGTTCCCAGATGGTGCTGGTGCGAGGTCAGCCCGAAGTAGTTTACGGACGTCAAGTCGTCGGGCAGGCCGAAGAACGCCGGGTCGATCGTCGTCTCGGTCGGCACGGTGCCGACGGCCGGCGGCAGACCCGGGGCGATGCCGTCGTACTTTTTGCCAAGCTGCGTGGTCGCCGACAGAAACAACATATCCGCCTGCTGCACCGAGCGCCCCGCCGTCTTGGGCAAGAGCACGAGCTCCGCCTGCGCTTGCACCGGCTTGTCGCTGGCGTTGAGGAAGTGGCCCTCGATGGTGTAGGCCTGCCCCGCCGCCAGACGGTAGCCGACGCCGTCCGGCAGGAGGAAGGACTCCTTGGGGACCTCGCCGATGTAAAGCGGCGCGCGGCTCGGATTGCTTCCGGACAGCACATCGAGCGGCGGGCAGGAGTGCAGGGGATCGTCGGGCTTGTCCACTCCTTCGCGGTAAAAGATGACGTGGTGGGTCTGCGACAGGGTCGAGTTGATCCCGACGACATCGGTGGCCACGTCCGTCGGCAGATGCGCCGTGACGCAGCGGGTGGTCTCCTCACCCGGCGCAAGCTCCAGCGGCCCGAGCACGAGCCGCACCGCCCCGAGCGGCAGCGGCTCCGGTTCCACCGCCGGACCCGGCATCATCTCCACCTCTGCGGCGCCGCATCCCGCCGCCGCGAGCCAACCTGCGACAAGCCCCACACGGCTTAACACCCGCCCGCTTACCCCACGACCGTTCCCCAAGTGCGACACAGCGACCTCCTGAATGAACTGACGAGCTTTTAAGCCTTGGACCTTTTTCCCATGTTATCCGGTCGCCGTATTAGAAAGACGACAGGTGAATTTCCGCAATAGTCGCGCCGGACCCGAGCGACTTTTGCGGATGCTGGGGCTCGGCGCTTCGGCCGCCTGCCGGGCGCGGCGGCCAGCGCGGCGAAAGCGGCCGCCCTACCCAAGAGACGATGGTCCGCGGTACGCTAGGGGGATGCCGCCGCTGCTCCAAGAAGGCCAGATCGTCCGCAACCACCGGATCGTACGGCGCATCGGCCAAGGCGGCATGGGCGAGGTCTATGAGGCGGTCCACCAGACGCTGCAGCGGCGCGTCGCGATCAAGGTGCTGCACCCGGACTGGTGCAAGCACGTCGATCTGGTAAAGCGCTTCTTCAACGAGGCCCTGGCCACCAACATGGTCAACCACCCGGCGATGGTGGCGATCCACGACCACGGCAAGTTCCCCGACGGCATGCCCTTTCTCATCATGGAGTTTCTGGAGGGCGAGTCGCTGCGCCGCTTCGCCGGCCAGCTCGAGCCGCTGCAGGTGGCGCGGCTGGCGCTGCAGGTGGCCACGGGCCTCAACGCCGCGCACCAAAAGCGGATCGTCCACCGCGACCTCAAGCCCGACAACGTGATGATCCTGCGCGACGACTCGCTGCCGGGCGGACAGCGGGCCAAGATCCTCGATTTCGGCCTGGCCAAGCTCGCCTCCGAGTACCAGAGCCGCGGGGCCGAGATCGTGCGGACGCGCGACGGCGTAGCGCTCGGGACGCCCGAGTACATGTCGCCGGAGCAGTGGGCGGGGGCGGCGCGGGTGGACGGCAAGGCCGATGTGTACTCGCTGGGGGTGGTGCTCTATGAGACGCTCGCCGGCACGCCGCCGTTCTCCAGCACGGAGGGGGACCGCCTGCGCTCGCTGCACCTGTACTCGCCGCCGCCGTCGCTTTTGAGCAAGGCGCCGGACTCGCCGCCGGAGCTCGTCGCCCTCATCGAGCAGATGCTGGCCAAGACCGCCGCCGAGCGTCCGTCCATGGCCGAAGTCGGAAAGAGCCTGGAGAAACTCCTGCTCGCCCGCGATGTCAGCGACCCCGAAGACAGCGTGCGCGCCGAAGGCACCGCCGTCACCGACCGCCAGCGCCCGGTCACCGAGTCCGCGGCCGGCAAGGCCGGCGGCTTGCCGGCCGCGATGTCGAGCGCCGCGGTGCAGCGGGTCGCGGTCACCGCCGCCGCCGGCTTCTTCATCGCCAGCGCTCTGTTCCTGCTCTGGCTCCTCGTGTTCCGCGGTACTTAGAGCGCGGCGCCCGGCTCGCCCGGCTCGATGAGCCAGCGCGCTAAAGTGGTCAGCGCGACCGCGGCGCTGAGGTACAGAAACGGCAGCCAGCCGGCCAGTCCCAAGTACACCGGCTTGAGATAAAAAAAGCGGCCGTGGGCAATCAGGAAGCTCTCCACCGCGGCCCCGCCGAGCGTCGCGCAGAGCGCAATCCCTAGCCCCGTGAGCGAGCGATCGCAGAGCCAGAACCCGAGCCCGAAGTTGGCCACAAGGAGCGCCGCGACAAGCGGCCAGGACAGCGGCAGCACCGTCGTAAAATACGCCGCCACGAACAGCCCCATGGCGATCCCCACTTCGGCGCGCCGCGGCGGCGGCACGCGGCGGCTTTTCCGCCGCGCAAACAGCGAGTCCACCACCGGGCGGATAAGGCCGATGGTAAACGCCGAACCAAACAAAAGCGGCGTCCACCAGGCCAGGCGCCACCACACGGGGTTTGTGTAGACCGTCGCACCCAGGTGGGCGTGGATCGCATCGAGCGCGACCCCCAAAGTCGCGCCCAAGCCGAACAAGCAGAGCCAGGCGCGCGGCCAGCGGCGGCGCTGTTCCTCCAGGGATAGCGGCATAGGCGGCCTTCCTAGGTTCCGATGAGATCCGCCGCTTTTTCGGCGATCATGATGGTCGGCGCGTTGGTGTTGCCGCCGACGATCGTCGGCATGATCGATGCGTCGGCCACCCGCAGTCCCGTAACCCCGTGCACCCGCAGCGCCGCGTCCACCACCGCCATGCGGTCGCTGCCCATCTTACAGGTGCCGACCGGATGGAACAGCGTGTTGCAGCGGCGGCGGAGCTCGGTCTGCAGGGCTTTTTCATCTTGCAGCTCGTTCAGCGGAGTGAGCGACTCGCCGCGGTGCGCGTCGAGCACTCGCGAGCGGGCGATCTGCTGGCCCAGCTGCACCCCGCGGGTCAGCACGCGCAGGTCTTCGGGATCGTCGAAGTAGCGCGGGTCGATGAGCGGCGCCTGGCGGGGATCGGCGCCGTGCAGGCGAATCTCACCGCGGCTCTTGGGATATAGGAGGGTCGGCAGGATCGAAAACGCTCTGCCGCTGGGAGCAAACGCCGCGCGATCGAAGTTCACCTGAGTCGAGCCGACCGGCATGAAGTGGAGCTGTATGTCGGGCCGCGGCAGACTCGATTCGGTGCGGACGAAGCCGCCGGTCTCCGCGGTGTTGGATGACAGCGGCCCGCTCTTATCAAGCGCATAGCGTCCCCACCACCGCATGAGGTTTATCGGACTCACATGGGCACAGAGTCCGCCCTTGTCGCGGTATCCCAAAGGAGCGAATACGTGATCTTGCAGGTTCTTGCCGACTCCGGGCAGCTCGACGGCGACCGGGATGCCGTGGGCACGCAGCTCATCGGCCGGCCCGATTCCGGATAGCAGCAACAGGTGCGGTGAACCGATGGCGCCGGCGGAGAGGATGACCTCGCGCCGCGCCCGGACGCGCTGCGGGGCGCCGTTTAGCTCATAGCTCACGCCGACGGCGCGACCGCCTTCGAGCTCGATGCGGCAGGCGGCGGCGCCGGTGTGCACCGTCAGGTTTTTGCGGCGGCGGGCCGGGAGCAGGTAAGCCAGCGCCGTACTGCAGCGCACCCCGTTGCGGATCGTCGCTTGGAAGCGGCCGACTCCCTCTTGCTCCGCTCCGTTGAAGTCGGGATTCTCCCGCGCCGCAATCGCATCGGCGGCGGCCGCCACCAACCGCTGCGACATCGGGTTCATCACCACATCGGTGACATCGAGCGGCCCGCCGGCCCCGTGAAACGCATCGGCGCCGCGGCCGTTGTTCTCCGCGCGCTTGAAGTACGGCAGCACTTCGGCGTAACCCCAGCCGGCGTTGCCAAGCCTGTGCCACTCATCGTAGTTATCGCGGTGGCCGCGGATGTAGACCATGTAGTTGATGGAGCTGGAGCCGCCGAGCACCTTGCCGCGCGGCCAGTGCATCCGCCGCTCGCCGAGCTGGATCTGCGGCGTGGTGAAAAACGCCCAGTCAAAGCGGTTGCGCCACAGGAGTCCGGCCAGCCCGGGCGTACGCACCCGCCGGGCGTCATCGCTGCCTCCGGCCTCGAGCAAGAGCACGGTCGCCCTTCCGTCCTGGCTCAAGCGGCTGGCGAGCACACATCCGGCCGAGCCGGCACCCACGATGATGTAGTCGTACATTGGAGGACCCTTTGCTCTGCGCGCGACGGGTCGCAGTCCTGACAGGATACAATAGGCTAGGCCGCGCAGACTCGCCGGCGGCCTATCTCTTGTTAAGTTACCTTATCGCTCTGTCTCCGCAGCGAGATCCGCCGCATGGTTCTACGCGGTCGGTATCTTCGCCGGGCCGTACTTCTACTTTTACTTTGCTCCGCTCCATCTGCGGCGTCGCTGCACAAGGCTTCCCAAAGCGCCGGCCGCGGCCAGGAACAAGAGTCCCGCCCCGCGATTCGGATAGCCCGCGGCCGCACTACAGCCGCCCACACCTTCTGGCGAAGGTGAAGCGGCGGCGGCAAGATCCGGCATGTCGCCCGACGGCGGCGGCGGCGGCGGATCCACCGGCAGGCTGTCCACCGTCACGCTCAGCGCGGCGGAGGGCAGGCTCTCGCCGCCGTCGTTGACCGCGCGCACGTGGAAGGAAACGACCTCGCCCGGGGCAAACCCCGACATTACGTACTCGGTGGCGCCGCGCACCTCGACCGGGCTGCCAAAGCCGGTGGCGCCGCGCATGACGAACAGCCGGTACCACGCGGCGGTGGCGTTTGGCTCCAGCGGATCCGCCTCCGGCTGGAAGCGCACCCGCAGCGCGCCGCCGCCCAAATTAGTCACTTCGGTCAGGGTCGGCGGCAGCGGCGTCACGGTGGCGCCGGGGTTGAGATAGCGCAAAAGTCCTTTGTAGATGGCGCGGCCGATGTCGCGGCGATAGCCCGCGCTGCGCAGCAGCATCGCGTCGGGCATTTCGGTGTCGTGAAACGCCAGCTCTAGGAGCATCGCCGGCATGGTCTTGATCTCGCGTACCACCGCGAAGTTGGCAGAGAGCTTGCCGCGATCGGAGAAGTCCTTCACATACAGAGTCCGGTTGGTGCGCAGGAGCTCGGCGTGCACGGCGCTCTGCAGCTTGTCGCTGCCGGCGCTCGGCATCGTGTCGTGGATGTAGCTGGTCATGCCCGAGCCGACGTTGGGCTTGTCGGCGGCGTTGGTGTGCACGCTGACGAAGGCATCGGCCCCTTCCCAATCGGCGTACAGCGGCCGCGAAACCAGACCGCTGTCGCGCTCGACCATGCGCGTCTTATAGACCGTCTCCGGGGCGCCGTGATCGACCATGTAATAGAACGACTCTTCCACCCAGCGCGCCTCACCGCTCGGCTTGCCGTCGTGCAAAAAGTCGCCCATGCCGACGCCGAACCGCACCGCGTCGGCGATGATCACCGGCTCTTCGCCCGCTTTGGCGCCGGGATCGAAGTTGTCGAGCGTGACCGCCGCTGGCTGCGTCGGCACAAACGGGTAGGTTCCGATATAGATCCAGCGCTGGCGGTCCAGCTGCTGGTTGATGCGGACGCGGGTTGTGCCGCCGGCGTGACGCACCGTGAAGCTTGCGCGCGGGCTGCGATCGGCGCCGGCGTAATAATAGACCCAGACGGGATAGTCGCCGCGCTGGGGCAGGGTTGCCGACCACGTCGCGGCCGCGGTCGCGGCAAGGCGTGAGGTCGTGGCGTAGCGGTAGCTGCCGCGGTAACCAAGACCGGTGTTGGTGGTGGTCGTGAATGTTCCGGTCTCGCTGTATCCGGGATCGGCGTTATCGACGATGACGTTCACGGTCTGGCGGTGCGGGGCGCGGGTGGCGAGCACGCGCGCCCCCGCCCCTTCCAGGTGCGGACGCAGCCAGTCCATGACGATCTCGTTTGTGTGCTTGTCCTCATGCAGGCCGTTTATCGGATCGCGCTGGTAGATCCAGCCGTAGGTGTCGTGGAAAAATAGACCATGTCCGGGATCGACCACGACGCTCTTTCCGGTCAGGGCGCCGGTCGGCTGCCCGTCAATCGTCACGACCTGCGAAGTAGGCGCCGCGAGCACCGGGGCCGCAAAGAGTCCGCATAGCGCGACAGCCAAAGTCCCCGGCAGAGGTCTCGGTAAAGGAAGGAAAGAGCGCATACGGGTCATCGGCGAACTCCATCGTCAATCGGCTCCGGGCGCGGGCGCTGGGCCGGTGGGGTTTTGACCAGCTCGTCGATCGACACGGCCTGACCGTGCGTATCGAGCATGAGCAGATCCAGGTGGCGATAGCCGTGCCCATGGACGCGGCCGGACAGCGCGGCGGTGAGCTCATCGAGCGCCGAGAGGCTGGCCAGGTACGGCTGAAACTCGTGGCTGAACGTGAGCGTCAGATGATCGCCGCGCGTGACCGCGGCGGTAAGCTGCGCCGGAGGCTTGACTCCGAGGCCGGGCAGCGCTGCGTTGAGCTCGGCCAGAAGCGCGGCGCTGGGGTCTGGCGGCGCGCGCGGCGGCTCTGGCGCTTTGGCACCGGCCGGCGGCGCCCCGGGAGGAGCTGCTTGCTCGTCGGGATTGGCGGGCGGCGGCATAGGTGCAGCGGGGCGCGGCGCAGCGGCCGGCTGGGCGCTTGTCCGCTCCGTAGGTTCCGGCGCACGCAGGCGCGCGAGTCCTACGGCCACACTTAACACACAAAGGACAATCCCGACCGCAAGCAGCAGCTTGGCCCGCGACATGGCTTCTCCGTGATGGCGATAGGGCTGGATAGCTCAATCGCCGGGCGCAGCGCAAGGCGGAAGCGCTTGGGCTCGACGGGTGGGCGGCTGCTTTGGTCTCCAAGGGCGGACGCGAGGGCGAAAGGCTGGGCGCGGTACGTTCGCGAACACCGCTGCGCTGGGCCGGGTCTGGGCAGGGCGGTGCACAAGGATGTCTGGGCTTGGCGCAGCTTTGCTGCGCGCCGTACTGCGAAGCCCTGCCCAGACCCGGCCCAGCTCCGCTGTGGGCGTCGGGGTTTGGGAACTGGACTAAGGACTTGGGTAGAGGACAGAGATAAAGCGCTGCCAGGGGCCTGGGGGTGCGGGCGGGGAGTCAGCGGTGGGCGTGGCGGGGGCGGCGCTGCCGTCGTGGGGGTAGCTGTATAGCGCGGCGGTTTTGTAGTCGGCGATCCGGGTGCGGAAATCGCTCGCTGAGACCGGCAGCCATACTCCCAAGGAGCGCAGACCTAGCGACTGCTGGCCATCGGTCTTGTAGTCAGAGCCGAAGCGGTAGGCGATGACCGCCGCGGTCAGCGCGGCCTGCGTTCGGACGGCGGCTTGCTGGAGCCTCTCGCTGACCGGTCCTGCCGCCGCCCCTTGGCGGATGCGCTGCGCCAGCTGCCGCTGCAGCGCGCCGACAAAGGCGCCGAGATCTTGGATGCTCCCATAAAGTCCGGTCTGTTCGCGGAAGATGTAGTGCAGGTCGCCGACCCGCAGCGGATCCTCGTTCAGGTAGTCCAAGAGCGCCGTCCCGAGATCGGCCAGCGCCGGCAAAAGCTCGCGTCCCAGGAGCTCGGTGGAAACGGTGCTCAGGGTAAAGCGCTTGCGCAGCTCCGCGGTGAGCTGCCCGCGCAGCCGGTTTTCCTTCGGATCGAGCGACGCCTCATAGAGCTCCGGCAGCAGCGCGGCCACCCGCTGCGCCGGATCCGGGCCGGCATCACCGGCGCTGTTCAGCTGCGCGAGCAGCGCGCGATACGGCAGCCCGACAAAGTCTTGGAGATAGGCGGAGCTGACGATGAAGCGCGCCGCATCCTGCAGCTCGGTCGCCACCTCGATGGTCTGCATGAGACAGGCGTCGGCGACGTAGACATCGACCGGGCGCCCCAGGGTCTTTTTCACTTGCTGCAGCGCGGCGTGCAGCGCCGGCGTATCGACAAAGCCGGGCGGCGACCAGTCGAACAGGACGCCGCCGCGGAAGCGTCCGGCGAACGGATCGGCGGCGGGCGGCGGCGTCGCGGTGCTCGGCAGCGGCGGTCCGGGCTGAACCGGCTCCGCGGTCTTGCGCGGCGCCGCGGCAAAGCCTTGGCCGTGGCCCCAGGCCACGATCATGTAGTGCTGCGCGGGGTAGCTGCGGACGCCCCAGTCAAGGAAGCTCTCCAGATCGGCTTGCGGGCTGGTCCCCTCAGGCAGCTGGGCGATGAGCGGCGACTTCGGCCCGATATCGGGGCGGTTGCCAAGCTCCGCCAGAGTCAGCGCGTCGTCATAGGCGGCGCCCACCGGCAGCATGTGCATGCGGCGCAGGCCGCCGGGTCCGGGGGCGTCGAGCTGCAAAACGACATCGCTGCGCTCGGTCGATGCGCTGCGGCCGCCGCCGCCGGACTCCTGCGCTTCCATTTCGTAGAGGTTAAGCTGCGCGTAGGGAAACAGATCGTTGTCCGCGGCCATGTAGATAAGGACCGTCCAGTCCTTATAACAAGCCGTGCGGTCCGACGGCGTCACGGTCTGGCAGCGCTCGGCGGGGAACCACGGCGGCTGCGTTCCCAGATCGGTGCGTTTGGCAATGATCTGCGGACGTGGACATCCGACTAGCGCTAACAGCAGTACGGCGGCCGCTCTACGTAGACGCACTTTGCTGATTCCTGTTGGGAGGAGAGCGCGCGGAGCTTCCGGCTGCCGCGCGCGGCTTGCTTGTGCAGCGCTTGGGTCGCGCGGCGCTGCCTACCCGCTCAACGCTCGGGCGCCGCGGCGAGCTTCATCAGCGCCGCCACCAGCTTGCCGAGCGGCTGGCCATTGCGCGCCGCGGCGATCGCGAAGGACGGAGGGGTGTGGCTCTATTACGGGTCCGCCGGAGGGATCGGGCTCGCGCGGAGCGCGGACTCGGTGGCCTTCACGAAGGAGCCGGGGCCGGTGCTCGCGGAGGCGACGGACGGGTGGGACGCGGGCGCGCTGCCGCAGAGCCCTTCCGTGATCGCGCTGCCGGAAGGCGGGCTGGCGCCATTCCTCGGCCTGCATCACCGCCTTGATCGCGGCCACATCGGCGACAACCATTTCCACGTCAACATGTTGCCGAAGGATCCCGAAGAGCTCCTTCGAGCAAAAGATCTCTACCGCTCCTGGGCTCCGCAGGTGGTTGCACGCGGAGGTGCAGTTGCTGCG
>CALFML010000389.1 GCA_937879845.1 uncultured Myxococcales bacterium | reverse complement strand
TTCCGATCTGCATCGTGCTTATGCAGCGGCGCCACACCTCCGGCGCAATCTCGGACGCGGCCAGGGCATGCACCAGCACGGCGCGCGCCTCTGGGCTCAGCGGCTTCACATGCGGGCCTTTAGCGTTTAAATTGCAGACGATAGGGCTCGCATTCGTCTGGCCCAGGTAAGCGACCAGAACTTGCCCGGTGGACTCGGACGAATAAGCGCTGAGCTCCGCAGCAGTCATGGAAAACTCGACTGGTGGCATCGTCTCCATGCACCCGGTGAGTCCGGTGGACAAGAGCGCCAGCGGGAGAATGCGTACGGCAGTCATAAACAAAAGAAGCAATGAAGAACGCAGCTTGTTACGATTTCTACTTTGCATGTTATTTGTCCTCCCCAGCAATCGCTTCTTCCGATTGCATCCAGCGTGCCGTTCAAGCGCCGCGCGACGCCGTCTTGGTCGCCTGCGAGCGCACCGACTGCCAGCAGTCAGGACACCCGTCCAGATCGCGAACCAGCGCATCCCCAGCCGGCTCTCCCGGGTCCGGCGCTCAGAGCTTCTATAGGCCGGGCTGTTTAAACAGGCGGCGAAGGCAGCCATTCCGCTGCGCCCAGAGCGCCCGCGGGCGCCCGCGGGCCTCGCCGGGGTCTCAGCGAGACCGCTGACGCCAGCGCAGGAGGCGGCTACTTCGTCTTGCGTAGGATGTTTCTGCGAATCCGTCGATGGCTACGCGCATTCAAAGATGGGAAGAGGAACGGGCGCTGAGCAAAGAAGCGCGTCGCCCGCTGGGCTCAAGCGGATGTAAAAATTTCGCCGAACGAACGAGCTCCATCATTTATGTAAACCGCTGGGAAGCTGGATATCCCTTTGAGCGAAGACATGGACCGGATTGGCGGAGCGCCATGGATGCAGAATCGTCGCTGAGACCGCTAATCCCATTACAAGTCCGATGCCGACCGCAACCCACCTACGTGATAGTGTCCTGGCCGGCCGGAATCGATCCGGCGGACTGTGCGTGACGGGAGCGGCCAGGATGGCCGGGGAGACCGAGCGTTCCGTCTGAGCGGTTATCTCGGCCGACGATGTATCGTTCATCAGCTTTTGAATAAGATCGTGTACCTCGTTCATGCTGGGGCGCGCATCGGGCAGCTTCTCCAGCATGCCGTGCACGAGCTTGGCGACCGCGGGCGGGATGGAGGGAACGAGCTCGGAGAGCCGGGGCGGAGCGTTCAAGGCGTGCATCACGACCAGCTCCCCGAGACCTTCGCCGATAAAAGGCGGACGACCGGCAAGCAGCTGGAACAAGATGACGCCCAGGGAGTAGACATCTGACTTGTCAGATACATGCCGGGCATCCCGGGACTGCTCTGGGGCCATGTAAAGAGGTGTTCCCAAGATCAGGTTGCTCTGCGTGCGCACCGACTGCGCGTTCAGTTCCTCGGCCACTTTGGCGATGCCGAAGTCGAGGACCTTGGCCCGCTCGCCCGCTGCCAGCTCTGGGTCGGGCACGAGCATGATGTTGTCCGGCTTGAGATCGCGGTGGATGACGCGCTGTTCGTGGGCGGCGTGCAGCGCCGACGCGAGCTGCCGTCCCAGCTGCAGGACCTCGGCGACGCCGAGCCGCTGCACGCGCTCGAGCCGCTGGCGCAGCGACTCGCCCGCCAGAAACTCCATGATCAGGTAGCCGAGGCCGTTCTCGGTGAACCCGCAGTCGAAAATGTGAACGATTCCCGGATGCTGGATCGAATTGGCGGCCCGCGCCTCGTTGAAGAAGCGGGCGACAATCTCCGGCTGGCCCGCCGCTTCGGGCCGCAGCACCTTGATGGCCGCGCGCCCGCCGACATTGTCGTGCACCGCTTCGAAGACCATGCCCATGCCGCCCTCCCCGAGCTTCCGCACAAGGCGGTAGTGGCCAATCGTCTGGCCAACCATCGAGGGGGTGGGTCTGGGAAGAGACGGATTGGTCATCATGATGTCATCACTCCGAAAAGGGACTGATATTGGGCTCATTCGGACGGCTGCTGGATGGCCGCCGCCATGGAAGGGATAGCTGCCGGAGGAAGCAAGAGAGGGGCCAAAAAACGCGGCCTTATCCTACATAGGGCCGCAGCCTCACCCCACGAAGCGCGTTGCGGGGACGTTATTTGATAAGCGTCACAGGTAGATGCCTGACAACCTCTGGGCGCCCGCGGGCGCTCGCGGGCGCTCAGAGAGCGGCAATCGCTTGGTCTGAAAACAAACCAACCACCGGGCCTTCGCCATTCCCTCAACCAACGCCGCACCGACCGACGAGACAACAGCGGAATCCGTTGAGTATGAAGGCACCGGCACGAGGATTGAAATGCCACGGAGGAGGAATCAAACGAAGGGAGAGTCCCACCATGCCCCCCAAAATGGAAACCAAGAAGACCGAGGCAAAGGCACCGAAAACCAGCCAGCCAGTGCCGCATAGCAATACGCCAGTAGCTGATACGAATGCGACAGTGCAGCTTACGGCAGGTGGCGGCGGCAGCAGACTGCAGCCAGCGGACAAGGACGAGGCGGCGGCGGTGATGAGCCACTACGCCCATGATGTGGCGAACGCTCCAACCGTCTACAACAACAACAGCAGCAGCAGCAGCAGCAGCAACCGTCCGGGCAGCGGACCGCAGCCCACGAACAAGGTAGAGGCGAACCCGATGGACTTCTACGCCGAGGTTGCGGAGAAGCCTCAAACCGTCTCCAGCAACAACAACGGAGGGAATGCGCAAGCTGGTCCGACGTTGATGACTGCTGAGGACATCGCAAACTCCCAACTTGTGCAAAAGGCATATGACAGTGGGGACTTTGTGGGCCCTCCGGGATCCCCTCGAACGATGGCTGCGACGCGTTTAATATACACTAAAGCTGAGGTAGATGGAGTTTTAGGTGGGGCGCGAACCATTGAGGACGATTTTCTGGTGACTACCTCTGGTGAGGCGGGAAATAAGCTTTCAAACAAAAAGGACGAAAAGCTTCAAGGGGCAATTAATGCCTTGAGTGAGGACCAAAATTTTAAGGAATTAGGCTTTCGCAACATCTCTCTAGCGAAAAGGTCAAATAATCTTCAAAGCAAATATAGACCTTGTGCCGTGAAGCACCTGCATCTCCACGGGGATCCACTCACGAGCGTTGTGGAGTTATGGGGTCAAGGCAATAAATCCCCACACAAGCATCCAATAACAGAAGGAGCTAACACAAAAGCGGGCACACCTATGGCATCATGTAAAAATTGTCTCAAATGGAATCTGGAGCGGAAAAATAATACAAAAAATACAACGGAGCAGAACAATAATACAAAAAATACAACGGAGCAGAACAATAATACAAAGATGATATGGAGAAAAAAAGGGTAAGAAGAAGAGTAGGAGCCAGTTCTCGAAAACGCAACCTCTGGTTTGCACGCCAAAGATGGGAGGGGCCTCCTAATTCTGGCTCTTAATCTCGCGAGGGCCCGCGGGCGCCATGGGCTCAAGCGGCGGTTGTCTGGTCCTGATGTGAACCTGTGGGCCGCTGCGCCTTGCCCGGATGCCTTCGGCTGCGCGGCACCGAACGACTCAACGAGCGCACGACCACTCCCCACACGAGCAGCAGCACCACCGCCACGCCGCACAGTCCCAGGGCGGCGATGCGCAGCAGGCGCCGGCCCAGCTGCTCGACCGGGCTGATGATGTCCGAGTACGGCTCCTCGACGAGGATGGCCCAGCCCAGGTCCTGCCCGCGGGCCATCACCGGCTCGATTGCGGCCAGCCAGCGACCTTGTGCGGGGCCGGCCACCGGATCGAAATACCGGGCGTGTAGAAGTGGGGACAACGGCGCACTCTTTTTCTGCGCTTGCAGCTCTACGACCCAGGGCGCCGGCAGGCGATACACAGGCGCCGGCTTCCCGCCGCGGGTGGCCGCCGCCAGCGCCGGATGCTGCAGGACCAGTCCCTTTTCGCCGGTCCAGTCCGGGTGCAGGTCAATCAGAACCGCGACCTGGTGGGCGTCCGGACGCTCCTCCGCCGGATGCAGCTCGCCGAAGCGCCCGAGCGCCACGGTCATTCCGAGGACGCCGAGGATCTGGCTCGATTGATTCGGCTTGCCGGAAATGGGATGAAACTCGGCGAAGACCGGAACGGAGAAGGCCACGGTGAGCGCCCCCGTCGCCCCACTGTAAAATACTGATGAGCGGTGAGGAGCGTGAATCGGCTTCAGGCTGGTCAGCGGGGAGTCCTTTGGGAGGTCGCGGCCCAGGCCATGAAAGTAGTCGCGGAAGGCCCAGTTCTCGCCGATCGTCTTGCTCTGCGGCGTGCGCGCCCATTGCAGACCGGATGCGTCCATGACAAGCCAGCTCCGCGCGGCGAGCTCGGGGCGGCTGCGCGCGGCTATTTCCAGAAGACTCTGCAGGTTCTTCTGGACTGCGGCGTGCGCGCCGGGCACGGACTCCGGCTCCGCCAGCACCCGGAGGTCCTTTCGCAGCGTCTCATCGGCGGCTACTTCTTCGAGCTCGCTCCAGCGCCTGTCGACCTCGCGCGCGGCATCCTCGGCGACGAAGCGAGCGGCGAAGCGGCAGCCCTCCAGCGCGCGCTGGCTGATCGCGGCGGTCGAGGTCGTGCGCGCCGTCTGCGCCGCCTGCCAGCCGATCCCCGCCATAAGGAGCAGGAGGAGGGCCGGACCCAAGGCTCCAAGGATGAGCAGCGGCCGGCGCGCCCGCCGCGCCTCACGCGCTTGCAGCGCCTCCACGACCGCCTGCATGCTCTGGTAACGCTCGTCGGGATTGAAGGCCAGGCAGCGACTCACGATTTCGCGCACGTCCGCCTCGACCCGAGCCTTTCGCAGCGCCACCGCTGGCGGCGGCGCCAGTCGCAGCAGCTCCCGATAGGAGAGCAGCCGATCCTCGGTGCCGTGTTTCCTCCATATCACCGCGTGGCTGTCCGGCGTCTTGTACGGAGGCTCGCCGGTGAGCAGGGCAAAGAGAATCGCGCCGAGCCCGTACACATCCCAGCGGGCATCCGGCACCGCATCGAGCTGCGCCTGCTCCGGCGCCATGTAGAAGAAGGTCCCGAGCGACGGAGTAAGCTCGCCGGGCAGCCGTGACTGTCCGAAGTCGGCCAGGCGCGGGCGGAGCTGCCCATCGAGCAGCACATTGGCGGGTTTGAGATCGCAGTGCAAGATGCCGCGGCTGTGGGCCTGTACGAGTGTTCGCGCCAGCGTGGCAAAGATGCGCAGCGCCTCCTCCTCGGCCAGGGGCTGCCGACGCAGCCAATCTTCGAGGGAGCCGTGCTCCAGGTACTCCATCACGAAGTAGGGCGGGCTCGCTTCCCAGCCGACCTCGATGAGCTGGACGATCTCGCGGGCGGCGTACAAGGCGGCGAGGATGCGGACCTCGCGCTTGAGCTCCGCGATGTCGAGCCGATCCATGTGGGGGTAGACCTTGATGGCGACCTGCTTGCCGGTGTTCTCTTGCCGCGCTAGCCAGACCGCGCCAAAGGCGCCGCGCCCGAGCAGGCGGACGCTCTCATAACCAGGCACTCTGGGCGGACGCGGCGCCGGCGCTGTATCCAGGCTGTCGTCGGCGGAGTCAGCGGCTTTATTCATCGGCGGCGGAAGAGATTGCGGTCGAGGTCGTAGGTCTCAAGCCAGCGGCCGACGTGACGACGCGAGCAGCCAAGCTCCTTGGCCACATAGTCGATGACGCCCGCGTGCTTGGTCATGCAGGCCGCGAGCTGCTCTTTGGTGGGCATGGTCAAAGAGTGCGGCCGCACCGCGCTCGGTTGATGAGCGGAAGGCGGCGCCGGCTCCGGATTCACCCCTAGGGGCGGGCTGTGCGGCTCCGGAGTGACCACGGGGGGCTCACGCAGGCGCTCGTGCAGCGCATCATCGATTCCGAACAGGCGGAGGTGGTCCGCGATTTTATAGAGCTCCCGGACATTCCGCGGCCACGAATAAAATAGGAGACTCTCGACCACGTCCGGCGGCAGCTCCTGTTTGTTCCCGGCGTGCTCGAGCAGCGGCAGGATGTCCTCGCGCCGCGCCCGCAGCGGCGGGATGGGCAGGATGACATGGGCGAGCCGCGCGTAGAGATCTTCCCGGAACTGACCCGCTGCCATCGCCTGCTGCAGGTCGCGGTTGGTGGCGGACACGAACCGCACGTCGCAGGGCAGCGATTCCAACGCGCCGATGGGCAGGATCGTGCGCTCCTCCAGCGCCCGCAGGAGCTTGGGCTGCAGGGACAGGGGAATCTCGCCGATTTCGTCGAGAAACAGCGTGCCTTGGTGCGCGGCGCGGAAGAATCCGGGGTGCGCCTTGGCACCGGTAAACGCGTTGGCGACATGGCCGAAAAACTGGCTCTCGGCGAGGCTCTCCGGGATGGCGCTGCAGTTGACTGCGATGCGCTTGCCGGCGCGACGGCTGTATTGGTGCAGGGCGGTCGAGACGACCTCCTTGCCGCTGCCGGTCTCACCGAGCAGGAGCACGGACGCCGGATCGGCGGCGAGCTGCGCGACGCGATGGCGCAGCGTCGCCATCAGCGGCGCCGTGCCGATCAAAGCTGGGATGTCAGCATCCTCTGGGCGTTGGGACTCATGACGCAGAATCAGGAAGGAATCCCCGATCCGCAGCACGTCGCCGTCGTGGAGCGGCTGCCAACCGGCCTGGGTGGCGAGCTGGCCGCGGTTGATGAACGTCCCATTCTTGCTGCCCTGATCGGCGATGCGGACGCTGAGATCCGTTGGCGATACTTCGATAAAGGCGTGGACTCGCGAAGCCCGGTTGTCCTGCGGAAGCGCGATTCCGGCGGCGTTGTCGGGTTCGCGCCCGAGGAGCGTTCTGCCGACGGGGAGCATGTAGATGCGCTGGTCCCTCAAGGAGCGTAGCCCCGGCGTGTAGAGCAGGCGCAGCTTCGCAGCGCCCTGCTCTTTCACCGGGGCCGCTGGTTTTCGGCGCATCGTCTCCGTGACGGACATGGCGCCAGTATGGCACAGCCTTCCGAACAATGGGCAGGGGGTAAATCGGCGAGCGGGGGCCCGTCGGAACCTGGTGGGTTCTAGCTACCAATCAGCGTCCTCATCGAGGCTCGAAACAGAGCACTCGGCGGCGGGCGGGTACTCGGCGCTGATCGGTGTGACATGGCGCGCTGAACGGACTTGGCCGGATTCAGCCTGGATGGTGCCCTCGTAATCACGGCAAGTCTGGATAAGACAGCGCGAATCTGGGCGACCCAATGCAGGCACCTGCCGCAGATGGTTCAATCGGACGCAATTTCCGTGGACGTCGTCCCCACGTACCAGGCCCGCCCTGTCAGGTTCACCCGTTTTAAAGCACGACACCTGTTCGTGCTGCAGACAGCTCTGCGAAACGACCGCATCGGAGCACAGATCAAGCTCTCACGATTTTTCTTTTTGGGTGAAGGTTACTTAGCCATCGGCACTGCCGATAGCTCCCCGCGGCAGGTCATTGGCACGAATGCTGCTTTTCCCCGAAGCGTCCCACAACACGATGAAGAAGTCGGAGTGTACTATGAAGTGCTCAGATGCCCTGACTACACACATCATGGGGATCCTTGCAGCCCTTGCGATCTCTGCAGCGGCCTTGCCAGCGGCATCAGCGCAAGGAAATGCCGCGCCGGTGGCGCCCGCGGAGCGATTCCTATCGCTGGAGGCCAGGAGGCAGGTTATACGGCAGCGCATCGCGGCGTCTGATTTTCCTGAAGTCGAGCAGGAAGCCGAGCAGGTGGAATCCGCTGTCTTATCCACGGGTCACTATGCCGTGGATCTGACCAAGCATCCTCCGGTCCGCGGCTGGCTGAATGCCAGCCGCTGGCCAAAGATCGTGCTGATGGCACTTCAGGATCTGACCCATCAGCGGGCGGCCGTACGTACCTATAGCCCGACTACTTCAGGGCAGCCTGACGCTTACGCTCAAGCCGTGTATGAGGCACTCAAGATGGAATCGATGCGCTGTGCGCAGGGAACTTGTTCCGGGAATACGTCGCTGAAGCTGCGCGGCGTGCTGATGGCAAAGCTGGCCGGACTATCGCAGCCGGTATCGCTGTGCACGACCTCCGACCTGGAAGCGATGGATGTCACTCCTTGTATAGAGCCCAGTGCGCTGCGCATCAGCAGTCCGGTAGCCCAGCTGGATCCGCAAGGAGTGCTTCGCCTGGTCCAGAAAGGCTCCATCCGGGATCTCGCGTCAGCGGTTCATGCCCAGCCGAACCTGTCGATCCCAGTGGGGCTGCCCGGCAACGTGATTATCAATGTTGAGCTGCCGATTTATTTCATGCGGCTGGATAAGCTGACTTTTGACAGTGACAGCCGTGCCCGAGAGAGTCCCAACCTGAAGGTCTGGGCGGATGCGCGCGATCCGCAACGTCTGGTGTTTACCATCCAACACGGGAACCACGTCTACGATACCGTGATTGAGCGGAAGGATGTGGGAGACTTCTCCATCGTCTCAAGAGGCACGGTGGGGACTCCTGGCGCCTTTGGCCAGGATGGCACAGGTGGATCTGGCGGGCCCGGAGGCCCCGGAGGCCCTGGGGGGCGCGGTGGCGACGTCAGCGTGCAAGTTGCATGTGGTGCCGCAGATTGCAAGGACACAATCGATCTGCTTCGGGGGATGATCCGCAGCGAGGGTGGAGACGCGCTGTTCACCCAGGCCGACGTGACCGCGTGGCTGACCCCGTTCGCCTCGATCAGCTACGTCCAGCGACGCCTGCAGGTCGGGTACAACCGGGCCGCCCGGATGATCGAGTGCATGGAACGGGAGGGCGTGGTAAGCACGGCGGATCACCGTGGCGCGCGGGAAGTCCCTGCGGAAGTACTGGATGTTGCGCACGTCGGCGCCGCGCCAGGCGTAGATGGCCTGGTCGTCGTCGCCCACCACGCAGAGGTTCT
>CALFML010000388.1 GCA_937879845.1 uncultured Myxococcales bacterium | reverse complement strand
TGTGAATGCTAACCTGGGACTGACGGTTATAGGAGGACCGCTTAACGTAGGAACCTCGACGAGCAGTGCCCAGCAACTAACGGTTTGGGGGCAGTTGAACGCCAACGGCGGGTTGAGCATCCCAGCAAATCAGACTCTCTCTGCCAATGGCGGGCTTACTACTAGTACAATCAACGCCAGTGGCAGAATAACCGCCAGCCAAGGCCTCACCTGTCAGGGGTCCTTGATTTCTTCTGGGATCACTAGTCTAGCCCCACCGGTAAGGACTGGTCTCCGCCTGGATAAGAATCGCAGCTCGATCCTATATCTGCCTCAGGCGCCAACCAACATTATTCCGTTCAGTACTGGCTTCACGCTTCAAGCGTGGATCTACCTTAACAGTCTTGACGACAATGTCAGAATTATGGATTTTTCCGCGGGCGCATTTCAAGGTGATACGGGTAGCGACAGCATTGCTTTTGCCATTTTTAAAAATGGCAGCTTCAGTATTCAAGTCAGTCGCGGAACTGTCGCAGGATCGCGAGTATCAACGGCTGTGAATTCGCTGAGCGTGGGCGTATGGACGCACGTAGCTGTAACAGTGGATAGTTCCGGTACAGCAAGACTTTATAGGAATGGTCTTAGTATCGCATCCGGAACAGTGAGCGTTCCCAACTTCGTTGCACGTGCGCTCAATGCAGTCGGCACTACCCTTGTGGGGAGCGCTTCTCCAAATTACAACGGGCTCATTGCTGAAGTGGCGGTTTGGACTGGAGAGCGTGCCGTGAGCGCAATCCCCCTGGTTGGCAATGAGACTGGGCTGGTCGGTTACTGGAAGCTCAACAGTCTGAGCGGGACATCTGCGCCTGACTCCTGTATGAACACCAGCCACCTCGGTCAGGGGACGATTCCTGGCCGCGGAAGCATCACATCGACCAATGACCGCGGTTCACAGGTCAACATTATTCAAGAGGACTGGATTAGCCCAGATTTAGTAAATGGGTGGGTTCGCTATCGAGGGGATGACTTTAATCCTCCTGGATTTTTTAGGGACTCCTGCGGAATTGTCCACTTGAGAGGATTGCTTGCCGGCGGAGCTATCAATGGCGTGATATTTCAACTTCCTGTCGGCTATCGCCCTCAGTTCGCTGAAATTTTCAGCGTGTATGCCGAATCGACCCCTATTGTGGGTCGGGTTGACGTCTGGCCCGATGGCTCGGTGCAAATCGTAGCGGGAAATAGCAATGCGACCTCGCTGGATGGTATTACATTTCGCGCGTTCCAATGATCCTCAGCGCGAAAATGGGTAAAAGGGCGACGGGATAAAATGATGGACTACGCATCTCTGCGCCAAGAAGGCATCCGCCTGCTGGAGCGGATGGCCGGCGATCGGTGGACGGACTTTAATCCGCACGATCCGGGCATCACGATTCTGGAGCAGCTCTGCTACGTCCTCACCGACCTCAGTTACCGCACCGGCTTCGACATCCCCGACCTGCTTGCGGAGGGAGGCGGCGATCCGTATAAGGACCTCCACCGGCCGGCGGAGATTCTGACCGGGCGGCCGGTCACCTTGAACGATCTGCGGCGGCTCGTGCTGGATGTCGAGGGGGTCAAGAACGCCTGGATCGAGGTGGTCAAACAGAGCGCCCCCACCCTCTACTATCACCCCGACAGGCGCGAGCTCAGCCTGCTCGCCGATCCGCCCCCCGCCGAGCGCGTGTCACTCCGCGGCCTATACCGCGTGCTCATCGAAGCCAAGGAAACGGTCGACGGCAACGTCACCGCGCGCGTCATCCAGCGGCTGCACCAAAACCGCGGCCTCTGCGAGGACTTCGCCGAGATCGGCCTGCTCAATCTGCAGCCGATCCAGGTCAGCGCGACGGTGGAGATCGGCATCGTGGACGACGTCACGCGCGTGGCGCAGGCCATCGAGCAGCGCATCGCCGATGAGATCTCGCCACCAGTCGCCTTCAGCTCCTTGGCGGAGCTGCTGCGCGCGGGCCACTCTCCCGATGAAATCTTCGACGGCCCGCGGCTCCAGCACGGCTTCATCACCGATGAGGTTCTGCAGCGGGCGACGCGCCGGACCGCGGTCAATACTTCTGATCTCATCCACGCGATCATGGACGTGCCGGGCGTACGCGCGGTTCGCCAGATCCGCCTCGCGACAGGAAACACGACCGACGGCGCTGCTGGAAAAGCGGAGGAGTCCTGGTCGTTGGCCGTCCTGCCAAACTCCGTGCCCAGGCTGGATCGCACGAACTCGAAAATCACCCTGACCCGTGATGGGACCACGTTCCGGCGCGCCCCTCCGGCGCCGCTGGACACCGCAGCCAGAACGGGGCCGACCAGGGCCGACGATCTGACCGCTCCGGCCGGGCGCAACCGCAACGTCAGCCGCTACGGATCGGTGCAGAATCACTTCCCCGCCGTCTATGGAATCGGCGAGCTCGGGCTGCCGGGCTCCGCGACTCCCGAGCGCAAGGCGCAGGCCAAGCAGCTCAAGGCCTACCTGCTGCTGTTCGACCAGCTCATGGCCAACTACCTGGCCCAGCTGGCGCATGTGAAGGACCTGTTCGCCTACGGCGGAACGGAGCTGCGGACGTACTTCACCCAACGAGTCGATGAGCCGGACCTGGGTCTTAACGACCTTCGCGATCCCGCGCTGGAGCGGACGGTCCTGTCGGAGCTGGAGCAGAGTTCGTTTTCTCGCGAGCGGAAGGAGCGCTTCCTGAATCATCTGCTCGCTCGCTTCGGTGAGACGATCGATGAGCACATCGGCTTGATGGGGGGTGCGCTCACCGCCAACAAGCAGCAGTTCTTGCAGAACTATCCCTGGCTCAGCGGGGGCCGCGGCGCGGCGTTCAATTATCTCCTCCCGGCCGGACAGAAAAACCACGCCGGCGTGGAGGATCGGCTGCGGCTGAAGCTCGGGCTCATTCCCGAAAATGACGAGACCTTCATGATGGTCGAGCACATCCTCCTACGCCCGCTGGAAGAGGATGACAAGCAGGAAATACCGCTGCTCTCCGCGGTCCTGCACGAAGACCCGTACTCGCTGCAGCTGAGCTTCGTCTTCCCCTGCGGAGCCGGACGTTTTCCTAAAAAGGAAGATGAGCAGAGCGACTTCCGGCAGCTGATCGAACAGACCATCCGCAAGGAGACCCCGGCGCACCTGACTGCCTACGTGCGCTGGATGAGCTCCGAGGACTTTGCGAGCTTCAAGACGACCCATGCGCAATGGCTGGAGCGGCGGCGGCAGTATGTCGCGGCGAAGCTGCGCTTGAACTTGGAGGAGCTTGGCGGATGACGGCGTCTGTTCCGATGGACCTCAAGGTGCGCGATGCCCGGGATCGGCTCATCGATCTGCTGGGGATCGGTGAGACCTATCCGCTCCGGGACGTGGATGTGCAGGAGGAGCAGCTCACGGTCAACTTCAACGAGCCGGCGAATATCACCATCGACCCCGGCCAGCTCGGCGTCACCTACGAGCTCTATGACAAAGACGAGCAAACGAACCTGCACGCGCGCGCGGATGGCAACGGCGCGGCGACCGCGCTGGCCGGTCCGCCCATTACCGGAGATCGGACTTTCAGAGTCCGCGCCTCCAAGATCGCTCACCCGGAGCGCAGCACGTTCCTTGCGCAGTCGGCGCTCTTCAAGGTCGGTCTCGACACGCGGCTCCGGGTCACGCTGCCCGGGATCCCGGCGCTCAATCCGCTGCTGAGCAATCCCGCGGATACCGACGCCCGCCTTATCGCCTACGGCAGCGTCGTGGTGGTCCGGGTCGCCGCCAGCCAGGCGAGCGCGATGTACTCGCTCGAGTATGCCGATGCCAGCGGGGCTATGGTCGCCACCCCGCCGGCCATGGGAACCGGAGCGGACATCGAGCTTGTCTCGACCCCGCTCACCGAAGATACGCGGATCCGGGTTCGCGTCACGCGGACCTTCGATGCGGCAGAGGGCCGCACCAACCTGGACGCGCTGCTCGATACGGTGCTGACGGTGGCGGTGCGGGCCAGCGCGGCGCTTGCGGTCTCAATCGAGGGAGCGGCGCAGGCCGGCTCCCCGCTGGTCGACCCCGCGGGTGCGACGATGCTCACGGTGCTCGCCAGTCAGAAGAGCGCGATCTATAGCGCGTACCTGCGGCCGCTGCTCGATCGCGACTTCGCGACCGACTCCGCCAGCGCGCCCCAGAGCCTCCGAGTCTTGGTTCCTACTTCGAGCGACCTGCCCGCGCACGAGGTCTTGGTTCGCGCCCCGCCGCGCCGGGTGCCTTTCCAGGTCCAAGCCGGCTATGTGCAACAAGGAGAGAGCAAGGCGGGCAACGGTGCGGCGCTCAAGCTCAACCTGCTCCAGATTCAGAGCGACAGCGTGATCGTCATACGGGCCAGCAAGGAGCACCGGGAGCCCACGACCGGCCAGCTCTTGGGAGAGTCCTCGGTGCAGCTTGAGCAGGCGGTGGCGGCCCTGCCGCGGCCCGATGCGGTGCCCGCGCTCACCCTGACCGTCACAAAGAACGCCGAAGGCCCCGGCGGCAAGATGCTGGTCACCGGCGGCCAGCCCGGAGTCTTTTATCACTTCCGGCTGCCTGCGACCACCGCCGAGATCGGGCTTTCCGCGTACTTCCACCGCAGCGATGAACAGGACGCCCAGCAGAACCGCGGGCTCGGACAGCTCCGCGTCGAAAACGACTTCGCGGTCGCGCGCACCGCCGCAAATACAGGGGCCGATCTCACGCTTCAGCGGCCCCTCACGCCGCTTGTGGACCTGGCGCAGATACCCACCGATGCTATCGTGAGCGTGACCGCGATCTGGGCGCGCACCGGCGTCGCCTGGCTGATGGCGCGGAACGTCTCGCTCTTAACGACGTGAGCCAGCCTCCGCACCGCATCCGCCGGCTGCTCTTGGAGATCCAGCTTCCCGCGCAGGAGCTGGCGTGGTCGGTGCAGTCCGACCTCGCGCGGATCCAGGGTGAGAGTCTGGGGCCGATCATCGATCGCTGCTGCACGGAGGTCGGCGATCCCGATCGCGTCCACCGCATCGAGTCGCTGGAGGTGGACCTGGGAGCGATCCGTCTGGAGTCGCTGGAGCAAGATCTGATAGCGCAGCTTGGCCCGCGACTCAGCGAGGCGCTAGACCGGCAGCTCCGCGCTGGATCGGCGGCTCCGTCCCTAGCTGGCCTCCCCCCGGATGCGGCGGCGAGCCTGGAGCTTGTGGCGTTCTTCGTCAAGACGGGAAACCTGCCGTGGTGGGCTGATGCGGCCCAGCCGCGCGCGGTAGATAAGGCGCTAGGACTCCTGCTGCAGCGCGCTGCCGAGCCCCTGGTCGCGCTGGTGCGCGGGCTGGCCGGAGAGCCGCGCGCCCTGCGGCGCCTGGTCAGCCATGGCGCCGCGCCGCACATCGCGGCGCTGTTCGATGCACTAGTCGCCGCTACGCAGCCGGGCCTCGCGGTGCGGTCGGCGGAGGTGGAAGGGCTGCAAGCAGCCGACTCGCGCTTCAGCATGGGTTCCCCCCACTACCGCCGTGCGCTGTGGACGGCGGCCTTGCAAACGGCGAGCCGCAGCGACGCGCTCACCGACCCGCTGAGCTTTTGGCGTTCCGTTATTTTGCACACCGCGCTGGAGCTAGGGCAGCCCTACTCCGCTTTGGTAACGGAGCTCTGGGCCGCAGTAGACGCAGAGCCGGCGAGCAGGGGTGCGCTGGTCCGTGAGCTGCATGCAGGCCGCGTGGAGCAAAAAACGCCCGGCGAACCCGATCCCATAAGCGGTGCGGCGCCAAACCGCGGCGAAGAACAGGACTCCAGGCTGGCGAAGCCGCTGGCGCAGTCCGACGTCCAGAGCGCGCCATCCTCTAAACCGCGCGCCCCCGCCCAGTCGTTGCCCGCGGTGGAGGCGGGCCGCACCCCACACCTGGTCACGCAGCCGCAGCGCGATGCATGGAGCACAGAGCGCGAATCCGCCCCTTCGCCGCCCTTGCCAAGCAGTGACGAAGAGCGACGGTCTTCTGTTGTAGACCAGCATGCGCCGGATGTCATGGAGGCGCTGCGTCACTTCCCGCAAGAAACGGCGCAGCCCTGGCTGAGAAGTGATCGTCCGATTAAACAGGAGGATTCCCAATTCGCGGCAGAGCGCAGCCCTGCTCAGCAGACAGAGGATGCCGTCCGCCCAGACGAGTCGGCGCAGCTCGCTGAGCCGTCTGGACGGACGCCGGTCGCGCAGGACGGCCCAAGTCCTCTGGCGCTGGCGCAGCCGCTGCGTCAAGCCGCCAGCACGGAGCTTCCGTCTGCCGACACCGCCAAGACAGATTTTTTTGCGGAGCTGCATCAGGCGACTCGCGGCGGCATCGACTCCGCTGAGCGCCCCATCCACTCCAGGCCGCCTGAGGACGCGCTTCTCGCGATGGCCGACGCGAACAGCACAGAAGCCTCGCGGGAGCTCGAGCGGCGTATAGAAAGAGCGCTCAGCTCTTATGAGCCCGAAACGGGCTTGCCCTGGGTGGAGCTGCTGCGGCACCTCCTTGCGCGCGGCTTGCTCTCACCGCCCGTGATCGAGCAGAGCATCGAAGTACTGAACCAGTCAGAATCCGGGTATTCCGGTTTCCCTGCATCCGGTGATATGGGAGCGCAGCCCGGGGAAGCGTCGGCGCATCCACGCGCCGCGCGGGAGCCGGTCGGACAGCGCAGGGACGCGCCGCCCAAGGAAGCGTCACCGCCGCGCAGCGGGGCGCGAGCGGCCAGCGCCGCCCTGGAGGATGAGGCGCTGCGATCCGCAGACCTGAGCCGGGCGCTGAGCGCCTTGCTCGCGGCTACGACCGGGCCGATCGAGCAAGTGCGCTCCGTCGATCCGAGCGCGCCCGACATAGGGGTTCTTTGGCTGGCGCTGCTGCGACAGCTCCTTATCCCTGGACGGGTTCCTGGTCGCGCACTGGCGCAGCACCGCGATTCGACGGTTCAGGTAGCGCTCGCGGATGCCAGCGATCCTGCGATCTCTGCCCATCGCAGCGGCCACGCGAGCCCAGCTCTTTCTTCGCACGCGCTTCGCGACCGGTCTGAAGGCGGTACCACATCGGCGTCCGAAGTCACCGAAGAAGCCCCTGCGCCACCGGGGGCGCCCTCTCCCGCGCGTCCCGCCCCGAGCCCCCCCGCTCCATCTTCCAGACAGCAGCCGAGCGAGTCAGCGTCCCATCGTCTGGCCGCAGATACCGCGGATAGAGATCAAGACCTGCCGCAAGACCAGCTGCCGCGAAATGCGCTCGCCCCGCCCCGTCCCAATCCCGCGCCCAGCGAGATCGACGAAGTGGGTGCGGATAGAGCCCAGGCCCTGACGCAAGCCCAGCCGCGTCGGCTATCGCCAAATGAGCCCGCTCCGCTCCGTCCCAGTCCCGCTCCCAGGGAGACCGACCACGGGCATGCGGATAGAGCGCAGTCCCTGACCCGAGCCCAGCCGCGGCGGCCCTCGGGCGGCCCGCGCGCCCCGCTCCGCCCCAATCTCGCTTACAGCGAGACCGATGAAGTTTACGTGGAAAATGCTGGGCTGGTCATTCTCTGGCCGTTTCTCGCTTCCTTCTTCACGCGCCTTGCGCTCCTAGACCGCAAGCAGTTCATGGATCCGGCGGCCCTGCATCGCGCTGTCGGCCTCCTGGGTTATCTCGCCACGGGCGAGCCCGTTCCAGAGGAGTACCAGCTGGCGCTGGCAAAAGTGCTGTGCGGACTCGACTCGACCGAGGTGTTCGAGTTCGGGCCTCCGGTCACGGAAGCCGAAGCCGAAGAGTGTACGGACCTGCTCACCGCCGCTGTCGCCAGCGCTCCCATCCTGCGCGACATGTCGCCCGAGGCATTCCGCGGCACCTTCCTCCTGCGCAAAGGGGTCCTGGGCACGGCAAACGGGGTATGGCTCCTGCGGGTGGAACGAGTCAGCTACGACGTAGTGCTGGATCGGTTTCCGTGGACCACGAATTGGATCAAGCTTCCCTGGATGCTATCGGAGCTGTGCGTGGAGTGGTGAGCCCGCAGGCCAGGGGCCAAGGGCCCAGGACCCCCAGGACCAAGACCAAGACCAAGACTGCGGCGTCAACCCGATCCCTTGCAGCGTGGGCGCCCTACTGCGCGCTGGTCGCAGGCGGCTACGGCGCAGCCGCATCGGGCGCGGCGGGTGCGGACAGCTCCTTGAGCACCTGTATCGCGCCCTCGATACGCAGCAGGGTGCTGGTCAGCGTGGTCCGCTTCGCATCGAGCTCGGCGAGCATCTTCTGGCCCGATTCATACTCGGTCTGGAGAGCTTGAAGGCGGGCGGCAATGGCGGCAGACATGCGAATCCTTTCTGTAGACAAGCGGTGTTGTGGAGCAGGTACCTGACGAGGCGCCTTTTAGCTTACTGTTCGGCCAGCGCGCAGTCTAGACCCGAGTTTGGCAGCGCGTCCTTGGCCTTGCGCACAAGCACGGAGAGGACGTGGAGGACGTCGCCGTTTTCGATGCTCAGCCGGCGATCGTGCTCGCTGCTGTCGAGCCACATGAGCTTTCTGTGCACGGCATGGGCGTAGGGCTCCAGCGCCGATTCTTTGGTCAGCGCGGTGAGCTGCAGCCGCCACTGCTCGACCTGGGGCCGAAAGCGCGTCCCGTAGCTTGCGTCCGGGAGGATTTCCGCCTGGGTGAAGGCCGCCGGGATCTCCCGGACGAGGAAGCAGACCCGCTGCGCCGCCGTGCACGATGGCGCCGCCGCGTCGCTCGAAGACGGCGTTCCGACGCACAAGTCGCGCACGGCCGGCGCGACGCTCCCGGATGTTCCCGGATGAGCGCAGCCTGAGCTCAGGCCGCACGCCCAAAGCGCCGCTGCCCCCAAAAGGCCCCTGCGAAAGGACGGCGAGCGATGTTCAGATAGCGACATTCCTCACTCCT
>CALFML010000387.1 GCA_937879845.1 uncultured Myxococcales bacterium | reverse complement strand
CGGCGCACTCCGACGTTTTCATCTTCGACCCGCAAGAGCACCGGGCCCAGTAGCGGCCCCAGGTCATCTTTGCTCAGCGCCATCGCCCGCAGCATGCGGCCCAGCGCGCGCAGCGCCTCGGTGCGGACCTCGTACTGGGTGTCGCCGAGCGCCCGCGCCAGCGTCGCGCCAGCGCGGCTGGCAAGCTCTTTGGGCAGCGCTCCGAACTGACCTACGGCGTCGGCACAGGCGGCGCGAACCGGCGGATCTACGTCGCTCACACAGTCAAGGAGCAGCGGCGCGGCCTCCAGCGCCGCGGCCAGCGCCAGTCCTTGCGCGGCGCGAACCCGAACCCCGGAGTCGCCATCGGCCAGCCGCTGCATGAGGTACGGGGTCGAAAGACGCGGCTCCAGCCCTTCCAGACGCTCGACTCCCTCACGCCGGCGCACCGGGTCAGAGGACTGCAGCAGGGTGCGCAGCTCCGCCGGCAGATCGCTCGCCCCGCCGTATAAATCGCCGGCTTGCGCCGAGCCGGCGGACAAAAGACCCCAAAGGGCGCAGCCCAGGCGCCACTGCCCCCCGCTCCTTCCGCCCCTTAGGTATTTTCGCCGAGTCTTCACGATAAGGCTCTTATATCAACTCGCGCCGCCCCGCGCAGCCATTGCCGAGGCAGCGGGGCCTTTGCGGCTAAAGCTGACGCAGCGCATCCAGAATCGCGGCCCGTTCGATCTGTTCGCCGATGCCACCGGAGCGGAAGTCGAAGCCGTGATCGGCGCCCGGGATGCCGAACAGCGTGACCGACTGGCTGCCGCGGACCAGCGCCTCGTATAGACGCTGCGAGTGGTAGGGCCGAACTAAAAGATCGTCGAGACCGTGCAGGAGCAGGGTCTTTGGCAGCTGCCGCGGACCGACCTTTTCGATCCAGGTCATGGGCGTCGCCTGCCGATACAGCTCAAGCTTTTCCAGCGGCGAGCCGCCAAGATACTGCGTAAGCGTGTCGCGGCTGTCGAGCAGATCCGGCCAGGGGACGTTCTCATAGGCGTAGGCGAGGTCGGTAGAGGGGTAGACCGCCACGACGGTGCGGACCGGCTCGTCGGCGACCGGGCAAGCCGGCGGGATGAGGCGGCTGCCCGCCGAGTAGCCGGCCACGAGCACGATCTCACCGCCGGCCGAGCGGCCGATCAGCGCGACCCGCTCGGATGCCACGCCGTACTTGCCGGACTGCTCGCGGAGGCGGCCGAGCAGGCACTTCACATCGGCGATCGCGGCGGGGAAGCGGTGCTCGGGGGCCAGGCGGTAACGGACATCCATGACCGTGACCCCGGCCACCGCCAGCGCCCGCGACACTGTTACGACCTCCCCCTTGTCGCCGTGCAGCCAGCTGCCGCCGTGGACGATCACCGCCAGCGGCCGTGGCAGGTCGCCGCTGCCGCGGTAGATGTCAGCCGTCAGGTCCGGCCGGCTCGCCTCCAAGACGACATCGCGCTCGACGTGGACCGGCGGCGCGGGAGCCCCGGTCAAATACTCCATCGGGGAAAAGCTGCCGTGCACAAGCTGAAACAGCGGCCACGCCAAGATCAGCGGCCGCAGCGCCCACATCCCCAGCGACAGGCACAGTCCGCGCACAAGGTGCGTGCGCGCCACGATCACCCCCACGGCGCCTAAAAGCGCCGCTCCCAGCGTCAGCTCCTTGGCGATAAGCCGGGCTTTCCAGAGCTCGAAGCTCGGCAGCGGCAGGTGGCACAGCGCGACGTGCAGAATCAGCAGCCCGAGCAGCACCTGGCTGGCTCGGACGGCAAAGCCTAGCGGAGTCGCTTTGGTACGCACCGGCTCATTGTACCACGGAGCGCCCGAAGTTCCGGGACCGCCTCCGTCGCCAGAGCAGCCGGCGGGTCTAGCGACGCGGGCCCGTGGCGGGACGGACGGACGGGCACAGGGGCGGCATCCCCGGGCCGCGGGCTGGCTGTCACGAGCCGCTTCGGCTAAAGTGCTCCACCATGATCCAAACATCAGCCGACAAAGGCGCCGCTTTCGCCCAGCTTTGGGCTTTCACGGGTGCCCATCGCGGGCCGTTTCGAGGCCGCCTTTGAACCTTCCTCCTGAACCAACCCAAGCCACCCGCTTTGCCGACCTGGGGCTCGCCGAGCCGCTGCTGCGCGCTCTGGCCGCCGAAGGGTATGACGAGCCGACGCCGATCCAGGTCCACGCCGTCCCGCCGCTCCTGGCCGGCCGCGATCTCCTTGGCTGCGCGCAGACCGGAACCGGCAAGACGGCGGCGTTCGCCTTGCCGATCCTGCAGCGGCTGGCCGCGGCGCCGCCGGTGCGCCACCGTGTCATTCGCGCGCTCGTGCTATCGCCGACGCGCGAGCTGGCAAGCCAGATCGAAGAGCGCTTTCGCGCCTACGGGCGCCACCTCAGCCTGCGCAGCACCGTGATCTTCGGCGGGGTCGGCCAGCAGCCGCAGGTGGACCGGCTGCGCGCCGGCGTCGATATCCTGGTCGCCACCCCGGGCCGGCTTCTCGACCTGATGAGCCAGGGCGAGGTGAGCCTCGTCAACCTCTCGTGCTTCGTGCTCGATGAGGCGGACCGCATGCTGGATATGGGCTTTATCCACGATGTCCGCAAGGTGATAGCGGCGCTGCCCAAGCGGCGGCAGTCGCTGTTCTTTTCGGCGACGATGCCTCCGGACATCGAGGCACTGGCGGCGACCATCCTGACGCAGCCGGCGCGCGTGGCGGTGACGCCCGTGGCATCGACCGTCGAGCGGATCAGCCAGTCGGTGTATTTCGTCGAAAAAGGCGACAAGCCCGGGCTTTTGGAGCGGACGCTGCGCAACCCCGCCTATACGCGGGTGCTGGTCTTCACCCGCACCAAGCACGGGGCCAACAAGGTCGCCAAGTTCCTCAACGGCGCCGGCATCCAAGCCGAGGCGATCCACGGCAACAAGTCGCAGAGCGCGCGCGAGACGGCGCTTGCCAACTTCAAGAGCGGGCGCACCCGCGTCCTGGTCGCCACCGACATCGCCGCCCGCGGCATCGACGTCGAAGCGGTGAGCCACGTCATAAACTTCGATCTGCCCAACGAACCGGAGAGCTATGTCCACCGCATCGGCCGCACGGCGCGGGCCGGGGCCGAAGGCATGGCGATGTCCTTCTGCTCGATGGAAGAGCGGCCTTACCTGCGCGACATCGAGCGGCTCATCCGCCTGCGCGTTCCGGTGGCGGGGGAGCTGCCGGCGACCGCACGTCCGGGTGCGCCCGACCTGATGGAGCGTGATGAGCGGCCGCCGCGTCCGCCGCAGCGCCATCGTCCGCCGCAGCGCTCAGCGGAGCCGCCGCGCCCGCATTCCGGCCGGCTGCCCCGCGCCTCCGAACCCGGGCGCACCGATCGGCCCGCCCCGACCCTGCGTTCAGGGGGCGGGGGCGCGGATGCAGGCGGAGGTTCCGCCCCCAGCCCGCGCCGGCGCCACTACCGACCCAGCCGTCCGCGGTGATACGCGACCGCTGGGAGTTTGCGTTCCCATCTAGGAGACTGGCCGCCATCTAGTTTGGCTGGCCGTCTGCTTGGTGGGGATATCTGGTCCTGGACGGGGCGGAAATCGCGCCGGAAGCGCGCAGCGGCGGGAAGATGCAGGGAGTTTAGGCCGGGGCGCGGAAATGCCCCGGCGCTAGCTCGGGCCGTTACTTGAGCGTCAAGTTGACGGTCGTCGTGCCGTCTTTGTCGACCTTGTCCATCTTGATGTCGGCGAGCAGACCGTCGGCGCTCGTGGCGCGGATCTCCCAGTTGAAGCCGGCCGGGACCTGGGCCATGAAGTTGTAGCTGCCCATCGCGTTGGTGGTCATCGTCCACAGGCCGCGGTTGATCGTGACCTTGGCGTTGGGCACCGGCTTGCCCATCGTATCGACCACCTGCCCGAGGATCGTTCCCACGCCCGGATCCGGTCCGATCTGAACCCGGAAGTGGCTCCCCTGCTTGGTCAGGTAGTCATGCTGATCCACCGACACCATGTGCATCACCCACAGGCCGTTGGCCAGACCGGCGCGCAGGAGCTTCTTCTGGGTGACGGGAATGAAGGTTCCCACGCTGGTCGGCATGGTGTCGCCGTAGTGATCGAGGACGTAGTAGGTGCCTTTGAAGTTCTTCTCGTCGGCGGGGAAGCTCCAGGTGTAATAGACGTCGCCGCTCGGGTACCAGGTGGTCTGTGACGGATGGTCGCTCGACGACAGGGAGAGCGTGGAGCTGTTGACCGTGATCTGGTAGATGTTCTCGACCGTGCCGACGTTGGACATCGCGTCGATGGGGACGATGTGGAACCAGTTGGTGCCGGTGCGCAGGTCGGTGGCCGGGATGTTGATGCTCTCGGTCATGACCACCTTGCCGCCGTTGGCCGGGGTCGGCGGATCCGACTGGGTCGTGCTGACCTTGTAGTAGTACCCCTGCAGCCCCGAGAACGCCTGGTTCCAGGCCATCGACAGCGATGGGAAGCCATCGTTGTAGATGAGGTTCGAGTTGGGGTGCGAGCTCGAGGACAAAGTCGTTGGCGGCAGAAGTCCCTGGGTCAGGGTCGCGGTGATCGTCCCGGTGACCGAAATCGTGCCGCCGTTTAAGACCTTGACCCGGCCCAGGCCGCCGGCGCCCGCGGTGTACGGGCCGCTGCCGCCGCCGCCGCCGTTGGCGGCGATCGAACCGCTCACCGTGATCTTGTCCGGGGTCGCCACCAGGATGCCGCCGCCGGAGCCGCCGCCGCCGCCGCCGTAGCTTGAGCCGTTGCCGCCGCTGGCACCGTTGGCGGTCACCTGGCCGGCAATCGTGATGCTCTTGCTGGCGATGAGGCGCAGCACGCCGCCGCCGTTGCCGCCCGCCGGCGAGCCGCCGTAGGCGCCGCCGGGGCCGCCGGGGCTGCCCGGCTGGACGATGATGTCGCTCTGCGAACCCCACGGGTATCCGCCCGAGTAGTTGCCGGTGCCGCCCATGGAGCCGTAGCCGCCGCCCGAGCCGCCGTAGTAATTACCGCCGCCGGAGCCGGTGCCGCTGGAGCTCTTGCCGGTCGGGTTTACGACGATGGAGGCGCCCATCTCGACCAGGATCGCGCCGCGCGTGCGCAGCGTCAGGTCGCCGGCCGGCGAGGTCAGCGTGGCGCCGGAGCGGATGATGATGTCCCCGGAGACCAGCTGGTCGCCATCGAGCATCTTGTTGGTGGCGACATCGAGGCTGGGGATGGCGCAGCGGGCGTCTTCACAGAACGTCGTGCAGGACTCGGTGAGCATGTAGGCGCTGCCGGTCACGTTGCAGGTCTCGACGTTCTTGGCGTTGCAGCGCTTCTCGCCCGGGTTGCAGGCGCCGGTGCACAGGCCGGCGGTGCAGGAGACGGTGCAGGTGGCGGAGTAGAGCCACGCCGTGCCGCTGCTGTTGCAGATCTCGACCGCGTTGCCGGAGCCGCAGCGGTAGGTGCCGGGAATGCAGGGGACGCCGACCACCACGCTCATGTCGGGTTTGCCGCCGCCGCCGTCGCTGCCTGACATGCCGCCGTCACCCCCGGTCATGCCGCCGGGGGTGGCGAGATCTACATCGGGATTGTTGATGATGTTGTTGTTCGTGTCGCCGCCCTTGGAGCAGGCGGACGCAAACGCGAGACAAAGGACGAGCTGATAAATGATGGGCCGGTTCATGGGAATCCTCGGGGGGTACAGATGCGGTCGCATCATATACCCGACCTTTGGGTGGTTTTATACCCGAAAATTTCCCGCGCTTCCGTCCTGGCCCGGCGCCATTACGAAAGCCTGCCCGACACCCGCTCGCTCAGACCGAGATGACGAACTCGCCGTGGCAGCGGTCCCCCGGTTCGAGCGTGCGCAGACCGGCCCCGGTGTTAAAGGAATCCGCCGGCGCGCTCCACGGCTCAAGGCAGATGAAATCCTTCATCGCCACGGTCCACAGCACCAAGACCTTATAAAGCTCCGAAAACATCAGCTTGCGCACCGGCCGTCCGGGCACGGTGAGCGTCGCGCTGCCGGCTTGGACGTTTAGCAGGTGCAGATCGACCTCGGCGGCGGTGAAATCCAAAATGCCGTTCCACGGCTCGTCGCCGCCGCGGGTGTTGTCGAACGCCGATTCGGCGGTGATCTGCACGTGGGTGGCGGCCTTGTCTTTGTCGGCGACTTGAAAGTAAGGATGGAAGCCGAACTGCACCGGCATCGGCTGGCGGCCCAGGTTTTCGATCTCGGTCTCCACCACCAGCGAGCGGTAGCCGGCGCGGCCTACGTCGATAGTCAGGCGGCAAACGAAATCGAAGGGGAAGGTGATCTTGCTCGCCGGCGTGCTGCGAAACTCCTGCGTCAGGTGCGCTTGCGCGACATCGACCACCGACCAGACGCCGTAGCGGGCCAGGCCGTGCTGACGCATCGGGTAGGACGCGCCGCCGACTGTGTAGCGATCCCCGGAAAGCTTGCCGGCGACGGGAAATAAGACCTGGATGCCGCCGCGGATGTTGGCCTTGGCCTGCGGGCCGGGGGTCGATTCGCGCAGGGTCTTTTCATCCAGGTGCAGGATCTCATCGTCGCCCACGGCAAAGCGGGTGATGATGCCGCCGCGTGAGGGCGCCACCTCCGCGACCGCCTGACCCGCCGCGAGGCGGAACATCTCGATCCCGCCCGGCCCGCGAAAGACCTCGGCTTGCGGCGACTTATCCTTATAAGACGGCATAGCTGCTGAGTATATCGGCTCGCGGGCACGGGTGCAGCTACGGCGGTCCGCGCCGGATATTGCAGGGGATTCCTGCCGCTTGGTCCGTGGCTTGCGGGCCTTTTGTATTTAGAAAGCGCCGCCGCCCTTGCTATAAGGGCGGTCATGCCGCGCACCCCTGAGAAGTCCCCACGCATAAGCGCAGCCAAGACCCGCGACATCCTCGACGAGCTGTTCGTTCACCCCCCGGTGAGCCGGGCCGACCTGGAGCAGCGTGTGGCGCCGGTCAACTTGTCCGTGGCGCGGCGCCTTTTGGCCGAGCGGCTGGCCGCCCCGCGGCTGAGCGAGCCCGATGGGGAGCTTTTGGTCAGCGTCTTTCAGTGCATCGGGGTCGGGCAGCAGAGTCAGGCGCTGGTCGCCCTGGTGGTAAACCCGAAAGTCGACCAGCGCATCCGCGCCTATGCGCTCACCATCCTCCTGCACGAAGATCCGGCCTACGGGGAGTCGCTGCGGCAGTATGTCTCGGACTCGGAGCTGCTCTTGCTGGCGGCGCAGCCGCTGTGCCAGGTGTTATCGACCATCGAGGCGGACCCGGCGGAAGCCGAAGATCTGGCGGAGGCGCTGGAGTCGGTCTCCGACGATCTGCGGCCGGCCCTGTTCGCGCAGGTCGAAGAGTATCGGCAAAAAGTCGGCACCCCGGCGGCCGTGGCGTATGAGCAGGTGTTGCGGCGGCCGGCCCTCGTGGCGCTGCGGCCGATCCTGATTGCCGCGATGGTGGAAGAGGGCGGCAACGACGCCATCAGCCTTTTGCAGACCCTGCGCAGCGAAGAGACCGATGCGGCGCGGCGGCGGAACCTGCAGGGCGCGCTGTTGCGGCTGCACACCCGGCAGCTGGACGGCAAGTGGCGCGGCACCGGCGAGTCGTGTGCCTACGTCAGCAGCTGCGATGGGCAGGGCGCGTTCTTCGTGCTCGGGCATCGCGATAACCCAGACGGACGGTGCACGCTGGCGATGCTGTGCGTGCGCGCGGCGGGCGACGTGCGCGATGGCTATGTCGTACCCGGCCAGCCACCAGAGCAGGTGGATCGGCTGCTGCGCAAGTTCGCCGCCGATGCCAGCACCGAGTTCGTGCGGGTCGAGGTCGCGCAAGCTACGCCGCTCGTGCAGCAGGCGGTCTCGCGCACCCTGGCGCTGGGCATGGCGGTGCCGCTGGATGCGGTCTCGGCGCTGCGCTTTTTCGAGCGGGTGGACGGGATCCCGGCGCCGCCGCTGGCTGTGCCGGCGAAAGTGACGCTGGCGGCGCTGCGCAAGCTGATGCGCCGTCCCGCTTATCGCCGCTCCTGGTTCTTCGATGAGGGTGATTTGGCGGGGGCGGGGATCGCAGCGCCGACGCGCGCGATGCCGCGGGCGGCGCAGGCGGCGTGGATTGCCGATGCGGCGCGGCGCCTGGGCCAGGAGCCGGCGCTGGCGCAGCGGCTGGTGGCGATGGCGGGGCACATGGCGAACTGGCACCGGCTGCGCAACGAACCTGCCGAGCAAGCGCAGCTCACCGCGGCGCAGCAGGCGACCGAGACCAACTTCGCCACGAGCCCGCTCGTGCAGGTCCTGCTCGAACGGACGCTGGCGGCGCTCTTGCCAAGTCCGCGCGCCGGGCGCCGCAGCGACCGGGCCGGTGCCCACGATCCATCACCGCACCACGGCGATGCGGCCCACTTCGACGCGGACGACGCAGGCGACGAAGCTTATCCCGACGATGAGGAAGACGAATTCGCGCCCTTGGGCGCCGATGCTCAGCGCTTGACGGCCAATCCGGATCAGCCGCCGCTGGTCGATCCGACCCGCCGCCAGTTTCTCAAGGCCCGCTTCTTCGCCGACCTGACCGTGCCCAAAGGCCGCGATCTCGCCCTGCTCGACCTGACCGAGGCGACGCTGGTCGCCCTCCAGTCGAGCCTCGACCTCATCCCGAGCGACCGGCAGCCGCGCGAGGAGCAAAAAGAAGCCGCCGCCCACGGCATCGCCACCGTGTTCCGCGACTATCTGCTGGCGCAAAAGCGCATCGACCTGGCCAAGCTGAGCGCCCGCTTCGCCGCCGTGCTGGCCAAGACCTGCCACCTCCCGCCGCCTTTGTGCGAGTCCCTGGGCCGCGCTCTTTTGCGCGCCGGCGCGACGTTCGTGGAAAAAGTCTGCCACCGCTGCCCGGTCGGCTGCCTCGATCGTCCGCGCACCGGCATGAGCGCGGAGTTTTTTTCCCCGGAGCACCCCGCGCTGCACTAAGCCCGGCCCGAGCCCTGAAATCGCCGATTCTCCGACGGGAAAAAGACTGTAGCGGTGCGGCTTGCCTATGACCCGCGGGCCCTATCCAGGCGAATCTGCACGAAAATAGTCGCACCGGGCTCCGTCAGAACGCTTGACACGCTCGCGGGTCGCCCACTAAAGATAGCGATACTTTATCTGTTTTACTTGGAGGACCTCCTTGGCCAACGTTCCTTCCGCCCAAAAACGCAACCGTCAGCGCCTCAAGCGGCGCACACGCAATCTCCAGCACCTCGTCACGATGCGCACCAAGGTCAAGCGCGCCCGTCAGTCCCTCACTGACACCAAGGGCGACGCCGCGGCCTCCACGGAGAGCGTAGAATCGGCGATCAGCCAGATCGCTCGTGCGGCGACCAAGGGCGTCATCCACAAAAAGACCGCGGCGCGCAAGATCTCGCGCCTGACGCTCGCGGCGAACAAGGCGGCCAAGGAGCAGAAGTCGACGGCCGCGGCGCCCAAGAAGCAAGCCAAGGGCAAGGTTGCGGCCAAGCCCGCCGCGGCTCCGGCCAAGGCTGCGGCTCCGGCCAAGAGCGCTGCGGCCAAGCCCGCTGCCGCCAAGCCGGCCAAAGCTCCCGCCAAGAAGTAGCAGCGCCTTCGCAGACCAGACTCCGCCCTATGCAGCGGAGTCCAGGCTGGCTTTTACCTTCGCCCTGCCCTCCTGATTTTCGCCTATGCCTAGAACGCCTATACGAACCTAATCTGGCGCATATCCACGGTGGCCATTGTGCGGCCACCGCGGCTGTCCATCCTCGCTATGGTTTTGATAGGCGTTCTCAGGTCGTACAGAGCTGAAGAATCAGCTGCTCCATCAGCCTTTCGTCGTCGATCTTGGAGATCTTCAGCGCGCGGTCTACTTGGTAGATGGCCTCGTGCATCGCGGCGACGCGCCCGGGGGTCAGGCGCCGGGCTTGATCCATGAGCTTGGTGGCGACGAACGGCAGCACACCCAGGGCGCTCGCCACCTCCCCTACTCCCGGGCGCCCTTGGCTCAGCAGATCCCGCGTCTGCCAGAGCTGGCGGATGTGCCGTGCGAGCATCGCCAGGAGCCGCAGCGCCGGCTCGCGCAGCGCCAGCATGCCGCCGAGCAGCGACAGCGCCGCCGACCGATCTCCGGCCCCCACCGCGTCGATCAGCTCGAACACCGAGTGCTGGCGCGTCGTGGCGACAACCTCTTCGACATCCGCCACGCGAATCGGCGCGCCCGCCGCCACGTAACACGACAGCCGCTCCAGCGCATCGACGATCTGTCCCAGGTCGGAGCCGATTTCCTCGGCAATCCGCGCCGCGGCACCGGGCTGCAGGGTGACCTTGAGCCGCTTGGCCTCGCCTTCGACGAACGCCGGCAGCTGCCGGTCGGTGAGCGGATCGAGCTTGAGCAGCAGCCCGTGCTTCTTGAACGTCGTAAAGAACTTGAGCCGCAGGTCGGCTTTCTCGGCGATAAAACACAGGCAGGCTTCGGCGATCGGCGCTTCCAGGTAGCGCAGGAGCCCGGCCAGCTCGTCGGCGCTCAGCTCATCGGCGTCGCGCACGAGGACCAGGCGCCGCTTGGCCATCATCGGCACGGTGCGCACGCAGGCGAGGATCTTGGGGACGCCCGCTTCCTTGGCGTGCAGCACGTCGTAGTTGAACTCGCGCGTCGCCGGATGCAGCAGCGCCGACTTGATCGCCTCGGTGGCGCGGTCGATAAGGAAGCGCTCCTTGCCGCACAGGTACACAAGCGGCAGCGGAGCGTCGGTCTTTAGCACATCGAGCAGCGGGGCAAGCGTATCCTGCGATTTTGGCGGAGCGGCCATGTGCGCGGCACTTTATCTCGGCGGCGGGCCGGCGTGTCAACCGTCGCTTCTGGCTGAGGCTGCCGCCGCTGCATGCCGGCGGCCGGGATTTGGCCGTGGGTCGCGGCGTGTCGCTCGGATTGGCTGGGTTTGGCGGCGGCTAATTGCGGCAGCAGATGGAGCAACCCTCCGGCTGGCCGCCGTCCGAGATATCCAGGTGGCACAGATCCGTCGTCACCGAGGTCGGGCACTGCCGGTACCCCATGCGGCAGAAGTTGCCGTCGCCGGGGCAGACGAACGTATCGACATCAATCATGATGCCGCCCTTGCTGCACGCCGGGGTCTGATACGTGCAGTGCTTGCCATCGATGCACGTCAGGTTGCCGGGACAGACGTAGCCGGTGCCGCACTTGTAAAGCACGCCGTTGAAGTCCGGACTGAAGCACGAGCCGCTCGTCGCCGCGACCGCCAGCAACAAGACCCAAGCCCGCCGGGCAAGACCCAAGAGTGTTGGCTGCATCAGAACGTCCCTCCGACCAAGACGCCGCCCGGCTGCGGCGCCAGCGTGAGCGTCAGTCCATCGCGCTGGCTGTTCCACACCAGGGTCCAGATGATCCCGGCCGCCAGAGCCGCACCACCGACCGCATCGAACACGATGCCGGCGTTTTGCAGCGCCTTGCCGCGGGTGGCGATGTTTTGCAGATCCGAATCATAGATGCGGTTCTGATTGGACGGACTATCGAGCCGGCGCGCATCAGCCAGCGCCCCGCCCCCGAGCCCCGCGCCGATAATCACCGCCCCGAGCCCCGCTCCCATGAGCGCCAGCGCCGGGATCGGCGGCAAGCGGACCGACGCTTTCTGCTTGGGCTTCTCGCCTTCTTGAATCGCCTGGGCGATGCGCAGATCATCGACGCGTGAGCGCGCCGCGAAGGTATCCGGGGCATTTGGACACTCTTCGATGTACTGCTCCAGATACTTGATCGAGTCTTTGTACTGTTGCTGCTTCGCGGCTACCGCAGAGAGATTGATGAGAAACTCTGGATCTTTGGATATGTCATATGCGCCCTGAAATTCCTCGCGCGCCTTTGCATAGTCTTTGGTGTCGTAATAGATAATCGCGCTTTCGTAGTATCGTCGGGCTTTGTCCGTGTCCGCGGGCGATGGGGTGAAGGTAGTCTTGCACTCGTCCTGGGCGCGAACGCGTTGCTTGTACTTGCGCGCCTCTACCTGAGCGGTAGGCGCTGCGGTCAGCCAGAGGGCGCACGCAGAGGTGATAAATAACAGGCAGCGGCCGCCGCCGATGCGTCCCTGCCCTGATCGGCGTGAGCGATTGCTATCCATGGGCCCCCGCTGCGAAGTTCGGCAACACGATTAGAGGCCGATTATATGCCGGCTTCCTGTCCTAGGAAAAGCCGCAGGGTGAGGCGCACAGCTCGGGCGCTGTAAGGCAGTCGGCCGACGCTGCGCGGGATTCGCGTAGCGGGCATACGTTGACGTACGTGCGCCCGTCAAAGCCGTGAGCGCCGCTGCGCCGGGCCGGTCTGTTCCGGGGGCAAACGAAAAGCGTGCTGGCGCCGTGGCGCGTCTTCTTACGTCAGGCCTTGCAAGACTCGGCCGGATTGGGTCGCCACCGACTTGCAGAACGCTATAGTCAAACTACGCTCCGCAGTAGACTCGTAGTTTCGGGCTGCGCCGCGGGTCCTGTCACCTATCTGCGGCACCCCGCTGCTTGCGCAGCAGGGCCCCCGCCTCCGGTGCCACCCGCTCTTTTGGCAATAACTTCGGGGTTCAGCTGGGGTGCGGTTTAGATGGACGGGCCGCGCGGAGGTACAGCGGGCGGCGAAAGCGCGGCAGCTCGGGCTAGAGACGGACTTTAGCGGGGGGGCCAGTCGTGGGGCAGCTCACGCGGCTGCGGACGGGGCGCGGGGCTCCGACGTGGGCGCGGTCCCTTGTACCCATCGCGCGGCTCGGTCATGGTTCCGGGGTGATCCGGTGGACGCCGAGGACCCGGCGCTGCTGCACCGTGCGGCGAAGGCTCAGCGTCACGGCCTCTGAACTCCGGTTTGCGGCGGTCGCCCGTCCTGCCCATCGGTCGATCCCCCGTCCACGGCGATGAGGAATGCCGGCCAGCTGCTGGCGTGGACCGACGCGGGGGCTGATCCACTTCGCTGCCTGCTGCGCGACGCGGCGGTCGATCCATTTCGCTGCTAGTTGTTCGACGCGGCGGCCGGTTCATTTCGCTGCTGGCTGTGCGACGCGGTGGCCGATCCATTTCGCTGCCGGCTGCACGACGCGGCGGTCGATCCATTCCGCTGCCTGCGGCGCGACGCGGCGGCCGATCCATTTCATCGCTTGTGCGGCGGCGTGGCGTGGGGTCGGAGCGGAAGCGCTCGGGACGGTCAGGGTCTGCAGCCGACATAGGGGCTCGCGGGGATCCGCCACGTCCGCGCGGCGAGGGCGGCGAATCCGCCTGCGCGCGGGCCCTGGGCTTGGTCGGCCCCTGCTGCGCCGCGATCGCCGGCAACCCGACGGACTGCCGCAGCTCCAGCACCTCAGCCGACTGCAGCGGGCGGTACTCGCCGACCGGGAGATCGAAAAGGGACAGACCGGCATATTCGACCCGCAGCAGCTTGAGCAGGGAGCTGCCTACCGCCTCTGCCATCCGGTGGATCTGACGATTTTTCCCCTCGTGCAGGATGAACTGAAGCCACGTATGCCGTCCGGTCGAGCTGATCGTCGTGACCTGCGCCGGGGCGCTGCGCTCCGGACGGTTGGCGCCCGGCGCGGTCGGCAGCGGCTTGCCGGTCCGGTCGAGCGGCCGCGCCGGCGGCAGATCGACGCCGCGGCGCAACATGGCGAGCTGCTCGCGGCTGACCACGCCGCGGAACTTGGCGTGATAGACCTTGGCCACGCCGCGGCTGGGGTGCATGAGCGCGTGCGCCAGCTCACCGTCGTTGGTCAAAAGCAGCGCCCCTTCGGTGTTGTAATCAAGCCGCCCCACCGAGAACAGACGCACCATCCCGCCCTTGAGCAGGCTGAAGACGGTCGGGCGTCCCTCCGGATCCTCCGCGGTGGTGACGTAGCCCTTGGGCTTGTTCATAAGGTAGTAAGCCGGGGCTTCGCGCAGCACCGGGTTGCCATCGACGGTCACCCGATCGCTCACCGGATCGATCCGGCTGCCGAGCTGGGTCACCACCCGGCCGTTGACCGCCACGCGCCCGGCGACGATAAGCTCCTCGGCGTGACGGCGCGACGCCAGGCCCGCTTTGGCCAGGGCAAGTTGCAAGCGAATCTCGTTCATAGCTCCTCCGGTTCGCGATCATCGCCACCGGTTGGCTCTGTCGCCGGGTTTGAACTGTCATCCGCCGCTGACTCGTCAAGCTCGTCAAGCTCGCTTGGGTCGGCACCGATCGGCAGGATGCTCGGCAGGATGCTCGGCGGGGCGGGCGGCGGCGGCAGCGTCCCGTCCGCCACCATGCCGAGCAAGGTCGGATCGAGCAGCGGGAACGCGGTGTTTACGGCGCGGATCATCTCGTCGATCTTGGCCAGCTGCTCGGCGTCATCGGCGAGCTGCTTGTCGATAAGTTCGCGCGGGGCAAAAAACGTCGCGCCTGGGGCCGCGGCATCGCTGGCCGGCTCTCCCGGCGCCGCGGGCGGCGGAGCCGGATGCGCGGCATCGTCTACGGCCGGCGCGGCGTCAACGCCAGCGGCCGATGTCGCGTCAACGCCTACGGCCGGCGCCGCTTCTGCGGTCGCCGGAACCCCTTCGCCGGTCAGAACCTCGGCGCTCGATCCGACGACCGGCTCCGCAGCCGGAACGGCGCCGGGCAGCGGCGGCTCATGGCCCAGGGCGCGCATCTTCTCGCGGTTCTCATCGGTCAGATCGTTGTACTCGCGCAGGGTCGGCAGATCTTTGAGATCGCGGAGGTTGAAAAACTCCAGAAACTCCCGCGTGGTGCCGTAGAGCAGCGGCCGGCCCGGCTCTTCTTTTTTACCGAGCACCCGCACCATCTGCCGCTCCAGCAGCGTCTTGAGCGCCCCGCCCGAATCAACGCCGCGGATGTCGTCGATCTCCGGCCGCGTCACCGGCTGGCGGTAGGCGACGATTGCCATGGTCTCCAGCTGGGCGCGCGACAGCCGCACCGGCTTGGCCTGCAGCAGCCGCTGCACCCACGGCGCGTTCTGGGCCGCGGTGCGCAGCTGCCAGCCGCCGGCGACCTCATGCAGCTCGATGCCGCGTCCGCCGGCCTGCAGCTCCCGCCCGAGCTGGGTCAGCACATCCTTTACCTGCGCCGACTGATACAAAGGCGGCCCGCTCGGATCGCGCGGGGCGGAAGCGGTCTCCTCCAAAAGCTCGACGATGCGCTGCACGGTGAGCGGGCGCTCGGCCGCGAACAGCAGGCTCTCGACCACGGAGCGCAGCCGCTCCGGCGATAGGGCGGAAAGCGCCTCCGCGGTGTCGCCGGCCTCTTCCGTCGTCTCGGTCGCCCATATCGGCGGGGCGGCGTGCTCGGCGATGTCGCCGGCTTCGGCTGACGGATCGACCGCCGCGGCGGAATCGGGATCTAGAATTTCTGCCGCCGCGGACTCCGGTGGCCAGGCCGCATGATCGGCCACTGCGTGGTCGGTCTCGTCGTCTCTTTGGACGCCGGGGGCGGCGGACGGAGGAGAGCCGGGGGATTCAGGCGGACGACTCATGACGGGCTCTCAGAAGAAGCGGGCTTGGCGGCGCTCTTTGGACCGCTGCCAAACGGCAGCTCGGTCTGGGCGTGCTCGAGCGCCGCGGCGGCCGAAACCGGCGGGGCGCTTGGGCGGCTAATGTAGATCGATCCCATCTCTTCGGCCTGATAAATCGAGAGCAGACGCAGACGCGCCATCTCCAAAAGCGCCATGAAGGTAAGCACGATCTGCCCGCCGAACGGACTGCCGGAGAAGTCTTTCTCTTCGCGGGTGGAGATCTCGCGCAGGAGGTCGACGAACTCCAGCCGCGGCGACGTTTCCAGGCGCTCGCTGAGCTCGTTGATGCGGTCGGCGAGCGACAGCCGGTCGACCGTGACTTCGTGGCTGAGCTTGCGCCGGGTGCGGCCGAGCGTCTTGGCGAGCAGCTCGATGAGCTCCCACACCGGCACCTCGGCGAGCGGCGCCTCGGAGATGATATCCCCGGCGGCGACATCCGCGGCGCTGGCGCCCCGGCTCCAGACGTTGCGCCCCATCACCGGCCGCAGCGCCAGCTCCTGACCGGCGCGCTTGAACTTCTGATACTCCAGCAGGCGCTTGATCAGCGCCTCACGCGGGTCGCCGAGCTCCTCCGCCGCCGCTTCCGGGTCTTCGGGCAGCGCCTCCGGCGGCAAGAGCTCCCGCGATTTCAGATAGGCCAGCGTCGCCGCCATCAGCAGATACTCGCCGGCCAGATCCATGTTCAGCGCCTGCATGAACGCCAGCGTCTGGATGTACTTGGCGGTAATAAACGAGATGGGGATGTTGAAGATGTCCAGCTCGTGCTTCTTCACAAGGTGCAGGAGCAGATCGAGCGGTCCTTCGAACTCGGGCAGGACGAGGTTGTATTCGATAATTTCCACGGGAGCGGACACGCGCATCGGCGCTCAGCAGGAGCGGCCGGAGGTCAATAGCGCGGCACTATACCTCAGCGCGCTTTTATTGAACTCCTTTTAGACAGCTTTATCGCCGGCCCGAGCTCAGGCCGACAGCTCGGCGCCGAGCGCCTCCCACTCGGCGAGAAGATCGCGCAGGCGGGCGTCGGTGGACTGCTCTTGGCTCACGAGCTTGTTGAGCTTCTGCCAGTCGCCGGAATGATCCTGGGCGAGCTCGGCGCGCAGCTCGACCAGCGCGGTCTCACACTGGGCAATCTGCTCTTCGACCTGCTGCAAGCGACGCTGCTTGCGCTGCACGTCGCGGTCGCGATCCTTGCGCGCCTGATGCTCGGCCTGACGCTGTTCTTTGTCTTTTGCGCTGCTGCCGACATCGTCGCGCGCCGCGCCCGCTTTTACCTCAGCGGCCTTGCCGGCCGGCGCGGCTTCTTTGGCCTTCGGGGCGCTTGGGGCACTCTGCTTGGGAGTCGCCGCGGCGGCCGCTGGCTTTTTGTCGCCGCGCTTGTCAGGCTGGGGCGCAGGGGCCGGCGGGGGCTCCGCGGTCCGCTTCCGCCAGTCGGAGTAGTTCCCGACATGCACGTCGATGCGCCCGGTCTGCGGGTCCAGGTGCAGGATCTTGTTTACGACTTGATCGAGAAAGAAACGGTCGTGGCTGACCAGGAGCACGGTGCCGTCGAACTCGCACAGCGCTTCCTCCAGCGTCTCGCGCGCCGGGATGTCGAGGTGGTTTGTCGGCTCGTCCATCGCCAGCAGGTTGTAGGGCCGCAGCATCAGCTTGGCCAGGGTCAGGCGGTTGCGCTCGCCGCCCGACAGACCCTTCACTTTGCGGAAGCCATCGTCGCCGGAGAAGCGGAAGCGGCCGAGGTAGCTGCGGGTCGTGTCCTCGTTCCAGTCGCCGCGCACGCTGCGGATCTCATCGATGAGGGAGTTGTCCTCCCGCAAGTCCTCCAGCTTCTGATCGAAATAGCCGATCCGCACCTCGTGACCGAGCGTGATGATGCCGTGCCGCGGCTGCAGGCGGCCGATGAGCGCCTTTAGCAGCGTCGTCTTGCCGGCGCCGTTGGGACCGATGATGCCGATGCGCTCGCCGCGATACAGCGTCAGGCTGAGATCGCGCACGAGCGCCGGACCGTCGCCGTAGCCCATCTCCACGCCCTCGATGCGCAGGACCTCCTTGCCGCCGCGGTGCTCGGCGGCGGCGAAGCGCAGGCCGATGCGTCCGGCTTCGTCCCAGGTGTCGCGATGGCGGTCCACGCGCTCGAGCTTGTCGAGCATCTTGCGCCGCGACTTGGCTTGCTTGGTCTTCTGGCCGGCGATGTTGCGGCGAATGAAGTCCTCGGTGCGGGCGATCTCGTCCTGTTGCCGGCTGTAGGTGGCCAGCAGCATCTCGTGCCGTTCGGCGCGGGCGACCAGGTATTTTTCGTAAGTTCCGGGGTAACGGACAAGCTCGCCGTCTTCGATATCGACGATCTCGTTGCACACCGCCTGCAGGAAATAACGGTCGTGGCTGATGACGATGAACGCGCGCGTGCTGTCCCACTCGCGCAGGCGCTGCTCCAGGTGCTCGACGGCTTCCACGTCCAAGTGGTTGGTCGGCTCGTCCAGGATGAGCAGATCCGGGGCGTCGAGCAGCACCTTGGCCAGCTCCACGCGCCCGCGCTCGCCGCCGGACAGGGTGCTCACCGGGCGATCCATGTCGGCGTCCGCGAACCCGAGATCATGGGCGAGCGCCCGCGCCCTCACCTCCAGCGTGTAGCCTTCGCGGTGCGAATATTCGTGCTCGAGATCGCCGTAGCGGCGCAGCAGCGCCTTTTCATTAGTTCCATCGGGGCCATCTGCCGCACCGCCCGCGGCGGCGATGCGCTGCTCCAGCTCCGCCAGCTCGGCGCGCATCTTGAGCAGATCGGCAAACGGCAGGAGCAGCGTCTCCCACAGCGTCCCGTGCCCATGAAACTCCTGCGATTGGTGCATGTACTTTAGGCGCTTGCCGCGCGCCCGCACCACCTGGCCGCGATCCGGCGGCAGCTCGCCCGCCAGGAGTCGCAACATGGTCGATTTGCCAGCGCCGTTGGGCCCGACAAGGCCGATGCGCTGACCGGGATTTACCTGAAACGATACGCCTTCAAAGATCTCGGTGCCGGGGTACCCGAAGTAGATGTCGGCAAGCTGCGCCAGCATGGTGCGGCAAGTTATATCAGAGGCTGCGGCGCGGCTGTAGGCAAACCCGCCGCGGGCTTATTTGCCGGGGTTATTTACTAGGCGACGCTTCTGCCAGCCGCTGGCGTTCGGTCGCCAGCCACTGCCGCGCTTGCTCTTCGCACTGGAAGGTCGCCAGGTTATGGCGCTGACCGGAGAGCAGGTTGAGCGCGCTGATGAGCAGCGCGTTCATGGCCCGGGTCGCCAGGCTGCCGCCGTAAAACGCCGCGGCGAGCGGCGGATAGGCGCGGGTGCCGACCACCAGCTGGCGGCGCTGCGCCGCCGGCACCGTCCCGACCTCGCTCATGTCGGCGAGCATGAAATAGCGGCCTTGTTCTTCGGTCAGCCGCTGATAGCTGGCGATGATCTGGCTCGCCGCCTCTGGGACGAGCGCCCCCCGCGTGCGGACGAAAATCAGATCTCCCTCTATCCGAACCTCGGTTCCCCCTACCTGGTATTCAGTCGCCATCGTTCCCCCCTCCAACACCAGTTGCCACCCATTGTAGGATACCAGATGGCCGGATGAGCGGCGGCCCCGGGTTCCGGCGCTGGGCGGCAGAGGGGTCCGTGAGGACCGCAATTTCAGCGGATTACATTCCGGCGCGTTTTTCATACACTGCGCGCAAATGAACCTCCTGCTTACCGGCGGCTGCGGCTTTATCGGCGCCAACCTGGTCCGCTACCAGCGCCAGCACTTCGCTCAAGATCGGGTGATCGTCCTAGACGCTCTGACGTATGCCGGCAACTTGCACAACCTGGACGACCTGCAGGGCGATCCCGGGGTGAAGTTCGTCCACGGCGACATCCTTGACAGCGAGCTCTTGGCGCGGCTTATGAGCGACGAGCGGATCGATGCCGTGGCCCACCTGGCGGCGGAGAGCCACGTCGACCGGTCGATCCTCGGGCCGATGGCGTTCATCAAGACCAACGTGGTGGGGACCGCGACGCTGCTGGAGGCCGCGCGGGCGGCGAACGTGGCGCGCTTTCTCCATGTCTCCACCGATGAGGTCTACGGATCGCTGGAGGCGGCGGATCCGGCGTTCACCGAACAGACGCCGCTTGCGCCGCGGTCGCCGTATGCGGCGAGCAAGGCGGCATCCGATCATCTGGTCCTCTCGTACGTGCACACCTATGGGTTTCCGGCGATCGTGACCCGCTGCTCGAATAACTACGGGCCGTTCCAGTTTCCCGAAAAGCTCATTCCGCTCATGATCCTAAAGGCGCTGGCCGGCGAGCCGCTGCCGGTCTACGGCGACGGGCAGCAGGTGCGGGACTGGATCCACGTCTGGGATCACTGCGCCGGTCTGTCGGCCGTGCTGCGCAAGGGCCGGCCCGGCGAGGTCTATAACCTCGGCGGCCGCAGCGAGCGGCCTAACCTCGATATCGTGCGCGCCATCCTGCGCCTGCTCGACAAGCCGGCGGACCTCATCCGCCACGTCACGGATCGGCCGGGACACGACCGCCGCTATGCCATCGAGTGCCGCAAGGCCGAAGCGGAGCTCGGCTGGTCGCCGCAGCACAACCTGGAGGACGGCTTGCGCGACACCGTCGCCTGGTATAAGCAGAACCGTGCCTGGTGGCAGCGCATCCAGACCGGCGAGTACCGCACCTGGGTCGAGCGCAACTACGGCGAGCGCCTGGCCTCCGCGCCGGCCAAAGGACTCAGCTCATGCGCGTAAGCGTCGTCGGCGCCACCGGCAACCTCGGCCGCCACTTGTGCGAGGAGCTGCAGGCGCAGGGCCACCAGGTCGATCCGATCGTGCGCGGCGAGTGCGACCTGGCGGAGCCCCACCGCGAGCAGCTCTACCGCTTGCGCGATCGACTCACCGCGTTCGACGCCCACCTGTGCTTCAACGCCGCCGCCTATACCGATGTCGATGGGGCGGAGCGCGAGACCGACCGCGCGTTTCTGGTAAACGCCCTGGGAGCGGAGCTCGTCGCCCGCGCCGCGGATGACGCGGGAATCACGATGTGCCACATCTCGACGGACTTCGTGTTCGCCGGCGATGCCCGCCGTCCCTATGACGAGTTCGATCTGCCCGGCCCGCTGTCGGCCTACGCCCGCAGCAAGCGGGCCGGCGAAGAGCTGGTCATGCGCGCCACCCGGCGCTGCTTCGTCGTCCGCGTCGGCGGTTTGTACGGCCAAGGCGGCGGCAACTTTTTCTCTACGCTGGTCGCCCGCTTGCGCGCCGGCCAGACCCTGCGGCTCGATGGCGAGCGTCAGGTGTCGCCGACCTGGACGCGGGCGCTGGCGCAGCAGCTCATCATTTTATGCGAGCGCGGGGAGCACGGCATCTACCACGCCACCTGCCAGGGCGCGACCACCTGGTACGACTTCGCCACGGCCTTGTGCGATGAGGCGGCGGCGCTGGGGCTGACCCTGCCGCGCAGCTTCAGCAAAGTGGCGTCGAGCGAGCTGCCCACCGTCGCCGCACGCCCGGCCATGTCGCTGCTGGAGCCGCACATGCTGCGCCTGCGGGGCCTGCTACGCATCCCGCAGTGGCGCGACGCGCTGCGCGGCTACCTGCATGAGCTCATCACCGCAGGGCAGATTTAACCCCGCTTCCGGCAGCGTGAGAGGCGGCTCGACTTTTCCGCAACTTAACAAACCCTTAAAGGAATTCTCATGAAAGGCATCGTACTAGCCGGCGGCTCGGGAACGCGCCTCATGCCGCTGACCAAGATCACCAATAAACATCTGCTCCCGGTCGGCCGCGAGCCGATGATCTTCCACCCGGTGAAAAAGCTCATCGCCGCCGGCATTCGCGACATCCTGGTCGTGACCGGCTGCGAACACATGGGCGATGTCGTCGGCGTCTTGGGCAGCGGCCGCGACTTCGAGTGCGAGTTCACCTACCGGGTGCAGGACACCGCCGGCGGCATCGCCCAGGCGCTGGGCCTGGCGCGCGACTTTGCCCGCGGCGACAAGATCGTCGTGCTGCTCGGCGACAATATCTTCCAAGACGAGCTTGGAACTTCGTGCGAGCGCTTCGCCCGGCAAGGCCGCGGCGCCCGCATCCTGCTCAAGCAGGTTCCCGATCCGCAGCGCTACGGCGTCGCCGAGCTGCGCGGCGATCGGGTGGTGCGGATCGTCGAAAAACCGCGCGAGCCGCAGAGCGACTACGCCGTCACCGGCATCTATTTCTATGACGACCGGGTGTTCGACATCGTCTCTAACCTCAAGCCCTCGGGCCGCGGCGAGCTGGAGATCACCGATGTCAACAACGCCTACATCGAAAAAGGCCAGCTCGCCTTCGACACCCTCGCCGGCTACTGGACCGATGCCGGCACGCACGAATCGCTGCGCCTGGCCAATGAGCTGGTCCTAGGCCTGCCGCTCTCGGAGCCGCATCTGCAGATGCACGCCGGCGGCGCGGCGCTCCATGGCCATGCCTGATTGGAAGCGCGAGCCCGCCTCGGTGCTGGAGCGGGCGCAGACCGAGCTCGCCTGGCTGCGCTTCGTCGTGCCGCGCGAGGCGGTGCAGCTGCTCGGCCGGCACCTGCCGCTGACCCAGCTGCGTGACCGCCTGCCGCGTTTTGTCAGCGAGCGCTTGCGCCTGGGACTTTACCCGGCGCGCATCACCGATCCCCTGCAGGTTACCTGCGCCCGCAGCTACCCGGCGTGGGGCGACCCGCCCGAGCTCGATCCCGCGTTGCCGGTGCAGTTCGCCGCGCCGGTGCCGACCGTGAGCATCCTCATCGCGACGTACGGCAACCTGGATCTGACGCGGCTGTGCCTGGCCAGCATCCAGCGCGCCGCCGGCCTTGTGTCGTTTGAGATCATCGTCGTCGATAACCACAGCGAGGACGGCACCGCCGACTACCTGCGGACGGTGGAGCAGCAGGGCCTGCTGCCGCTGCGCGTGGTCTGTAACCGCGACAACCTCGGCTTTGCCGCGGCGAACAATCAGGCGGCGCAGCTTGCGCGCGGCCGCTATCTGGTGCTGCTCAACAACGACACCGTCGTCCTGCCCGGCTGGATCGAAGGGATGACCCGCGCCCTGGCCGCCGATGCGCACGCGGGGCTCGTCGGTCCGGTGACCAACTCGTGCGGCAATGAGGCGCAGCTTGGCACGTCCTACGCCGATCTGGACAAGATGCAGGCGTTCGCCGCTGCCTACACCGCCGCCCATGCCGGCGAGCGCGCCGAGCCGACGATGTTGACGCTGTTCTGCGCCGCGATCGAGACGGAGCTGTGGCACAAGGTCGGCGGGCTCGATCCGGCCTACGGGCTGGGGATGTTTGAAGATGACGACCTGGCGATGGCGGTGCGCGCCCACGGCCGCAAGCTGGTGCTGCTGCGCGACGTGTTCGTCCATCACTACGGCGGCGCGGCGTTCAATCGGCTGCCGCCGCAGAAGTACCTGCGGCTGTTCTGGGAGAACCGCCGCTATTTCGAACGCAAGTGGGGCACGGGCTGGCAGAAGCGCTAACTACGGCTGCTCGATCTCCAGGTCGGCGAGCATGCCGAAGTGATCGGACGGAAAGATCCCGGCTTCGTCCTCATCCAGGCACAGCCGCGCCTCTTTGGTACGCAGCTGCACCGACGGAAACGCGCCGAGCATCACATAGTCGATACGCCGGCTTAGCGCCACAAGATCCTTGGCGGCGGCGGGGTTGCGCTGAGCGTCCATGGTTAGCCCGCGCCCCTGCCCCGCCGCGGCAAAGCAGTCGGCGAAGCCGGTGGTCGATAGAAAATCGACGATCTCCGGCGAGTCGGGCGCGGCGTTGAGATCCCCCAAAAGCACCGGCGGCAAGATCACGACGTGGGCGGGCAAGCGCTGCGGCAGCGCCTGGAGCTCCAGCCGCAGAAACTGCGCCAGATAGTGCAGCTGCTCCTTGCGGACCGCGGCGAGCTCGGGTTCCCACGACAAGTGGGTGACCAGCACCGGCAGCACGCCGATCTTGACGCTGCACAGGGCGTACAGCAGCGAGCGCGGCTCGGCCTCGGGCGGGGTCGGCAGCGGCACGGTGCGGTGCTCGCGGACCGGAAAGCGCGACAAGAGCGCGTTGCCGTAGTCGGCGGCGATCGGCCGGCTCAGCTGACAGGCGCGGCTGAACAGCACGCGATAGCCAAGGCCCTCCGCCACTTCGTCCGCTTGCGATGTACCGCTGCCGTGCGGCTGCAGCACCTCTTGCAGCGCGACGAAATCCGGCGACTCCGCGCGCAGCCCTTTTTGAATGAGCTGCCGGCGAATCAGCCACGGCGGATGGTGGCTCCAAATGTTCAGGGTGACAAAGCGCAGCTTCTGCATGCAGCTAAAGCATACTGCTAGAAGGAGCGCGACTGCGCGCGGCCGGTTTTCGGTACGATGAAGTGCTCGTTTTTGCGCCTTTTTCGCTGCGGCTCGGAGGCCATGCCGGGCCATCCAATCTCTGCACAGGAGTCCCATGAACTACCGACGCTTAGGCAAGGCCGGAATCAAAGTCAGCGAGCTGTCCTTCGGCGCCTGGGTCACCTTCGGCGGCCCCAAGGCCGAAGAGGTCCAGAGCCAGTGCATGAAGGCGTGCTTCGACGCCGGCATCAACTTCTGCGACAACGCCGAGGCATACGGCAACGGCCAGGCCGAGATTGTGA
>CALFML010000386.1 GCA_937879845.1 uncultured Myxococcales bacterium | reverse complement strand
TACAGCACGCCCGGTGAGGAAGATGCGCCCAAAGGCCAAATCGACGCCCGCGTGTTCCGCTACAGCTTCCGCGCCGGGGACGGCTTTATCGGCTGGCTCACTTCGTTCTTCAACGTCCCGTATCTGTTCGGCAGCGCCGGGGACGACGTCCACCATCAGGCGGAGCGCTACGTCGGCGCCGACTGCGCCGATGTGCTGATCGCAGCGCTGCGGCGGGCCGGGCTGCGCCGCCTGCACTACACCAACGTGAGCGGCGTCATCGACGCAGTGGGCCGCGCCACCGGACCGGTCGTGGTGCGCCCCTGCCCCGCCGACGCGCCGGCGTGCGGCAGCGTCTCCGATCCGCCGCTGCGCTTCGGTGTCGATGTGCTTCCCGGCGACATCTTGGCGGTGGACTACATAGGCTCGGGGGAGCTGCCGCGCGCCTGGGATCACATCGTGGTGCTGGTCGAAGATCGCGGACCCGGCGGAACGCCCGATGGAATCCTGGGGCCTGATGATCTGGTCTTAGACAGCGGCGATGCACGAGCGCTCAAGCTGGCGCCGCTCGCTGAGCAGGGTGAGGTTCGGCTCATCGCCGCCCGGCCGCGCGGGGTTGCGGCCTTCTGAGTCAGCCGCCTGCCGGCTCGGCGTAGCAGGAGGGATCCAGAAGCTCCGGCCGGTACTCGAAGTGCATGGTGTCGTAGTGATACCAGCGGCCGCCCCAGATGAAGCCCTCGGACTCGAAGGCATCGACGATGGCCTGTGGGATCTGGTTGCGCCAGCGCAGCGGCGCCGCCGGCCGCTGCCAGCGCCAGTAGTTGGAGCGCTCGACGTTGATATCGATCGAGACCCCATACGAGTGCGCGCTGCGGCGGTTGGTGCCGGCGATGTTGCGCACCACGAAAGTTCCGCCGAGGCCCTTCAAGAACTCCCCCAGCGCCGGTTCTTTGGCGACCAGCGCCTCCAAGCGGGTCCGCACGCGGGTAAACACCGGCACCACCTGGCGATGCACGCGCAGCCGGACACCGAACAGCACAAACGGCACGACATCCATGTGCTGCGTCGGGTTCCCATAGCGGGCTTGGAATAGCTCATCGACACGGACGCGGCCGGGATCAAAGTCCGGCGTCGTCACCGCGGCGATCGGACCTTGGGGATAGCGCTGCGCGAAGATGTCCTTCAGGTCCGGCTGGTTGAGCCGCTGCTCTGCCGACTTCTGCTTGCCATCGTCAAACCGCACCATGCTGCCATCCGGGAGGACGGCCAGGTAGGCTCCGTCGCGCGCGATGCCGCGCACCCCGTAGTAGCGCTCCAGGCAGCGCAAGGCGGGCGGCAGCGCCTCCGCATCGGCGCGATGAATCGGCGATGATCCCCCGATGCCGATGAGACAAGCGATACCGATGAAGCGCTGCCGCAGATCCATCTTGTCATTATACGAAGTGCGCGCCGGCGTTCACTGCACCACGAGCTTGAAGACGTCCCAGGCCGCGGTGTGGTTCCCCTCGGCGGCCGGTTGGTTCCACAGGTACAAGGCTTTGTAGGTGCGCACGCCGGTCTCATCGACGACTACGCCCACGACGTAGAGCTGCGGCGGTCCGGCCCCGCGGCTGCTGGAGAAGCTGAGCCAGTAGTACTGCTGCCCGCCCACCGTCGTACTCTCCGGCGACCACTTGGGCCACGAGTTGTTCACGCCCGGGCTCTTCTTGCCGCTGCACGCCGGCGGATCGTTGGCATCAAGGCGCAGCGGCTGGCCCCCGCCGCGGGAGACGATGAAGATTTCTTGTTCCGGATTGTTCGAGCTGTACTGCCCGACCGGAACGCGGTTGAACGCCACGAAGCGGTCGTCGGGTGAAAACGCCGGATGCGATTCATTCCACATCGGATCGCTGGCACCGAGAAGCGGCGACGCCTTGCCGCCCTTGCGGTTGTTCCACGGGACCAAATAGATATCGCCGTCGCTACCGGCAATCCCCGAATCGACATGCGAGGACGACATATACATGACGTGGTTGCCGAAGTGGCTGAACGTCGGCGAGGCGATCGAGCGGCTGTCGTCCATCCGCGCCAGCACGCCCCAGCCCGTTCCCTCGGCTTCGCTCTTGGCTTCGAGGTCGGTCCAGATGAGGTCATAGGTCGATGCGCCCGCCGGCTGCCACGCGGTGACCATCATGCGGTCGCCGGTCGTGTAGTGCGCCGAGGAAAACGTCGGATGATGCTGTTTGCGGCGCAGGAGCAGGTTCTTCGCCGCGGCTGTGAGCCACGGCGGCTCGGTCGCATTGCGATCGACGCTGCGCAGGCCGACGTACGCCGGGTCGCCATTGCCGGCGTCGTCGGTCTGCGAGTATCCGACGTAGTCCCCGTCCGGCGTCGAGCTGTGGCAGCCGATGCACTTTACGTTGGTGTCCGACTGCGCCGGCTGGATGACCTCGCGCACGCCTTCTTCACCGATGCCGAAGCCCTTGAGCTTGGTGCCGGCGGTGGTCGTCCAGTACACGATGGTGCCGGCGGCCTCGGCCGGCGCGATGCGCAGCTCGCCCTTGCTGCCAAGCGCTGGCGGACCATCCAGGGTGCTGCCATTCCACTTGGCGCCGCGCACCGCGATCGTCATCGCCTGCGCAGCGCTGTGCTGGGTCAGCCGCTTCCACAGGTCGGCCGGCATGACCCAGGTATCGGAGACAGTATAGACCACCAAGTCATTGACCTGGTTTTCGACGTGCAGGCGGATCTCGAACAGGTTCTGGCCGGCCGGCGCGGCGAAGCGGACCCGCATACGCAGCCAGTTGCGCGGGAACAGCGAGCCGACCTCCGGCTCCAGCAGGCACGGGCCGCCGGACGGCTCGCCGTAGTTCTTGTCGCCGAACAGATCACCGGCGTTGCCCGGCGTCTTGGTCATGCCGTTTGCCTGGTCGTCGATCACCGGCGCAATGGGAAAGTCCCTATAGGGACCGGCGACCGCCAAGTCTGGGGGCGCGGTGCCGCCATCATCCTGCTCCTCGCCGATGTGGCTGCTGCAGCCCCCTGCGAAAAGCAGGGCCGCGGCCCAAAGCGCCGGTGTCCGCACGAGCTTACGCACCGCTGTCCTCATGATGATCTCTCCGCAGTGAGGCCGGGGTGGGAGCCCCGAATGGGCGGAGCATAGCGCAATCCGCGGGCTACGATCGCACTACGTGCATGCCAGCTGCCGGAACGCCATTCAGCGCCGCAACGGTCAGCCTTCTAGCGACAGGCCGAAGGCACCGCGCGGTGCGCCGCCCCGAGCTCCTGGCGGACGGTGGTCAGGATTTCGCGGCATCGCGATAGGGTCCGCTCGTCATTTTTCGGTACGCAGTCGGCGGGCTGCTGGGTGAAGCGGCAGCAGCGGGTCGCCTTATCGCAGATGTCGCGCACCGCCGCCGAGTCGGCGTGCTTGTCGATGACCAGGTTGTCGAAGCGGTGGCTGTCTTCCGTGCCGGCAGGATTGAGGGTAAAAAACGCCGCCTTGTTCCCGGTAAACGTCATGGTGATGGTGCCTTTGCTGCTGTCATATTCGATGGTCAGTGGCGGCAGCACCGAAACCGGACGGGCGGGCGAGGCGGCGGTCGTGGCTTCCTCCTTCGCCGTGATGGAGGTGGTCGTCCGGAAGCTCTGCGGCCGCCCCGGTCCGGCCGAAGGCAGCGGCGCGAGATCCGCCGGATGGCGCTCCAGCTTGTTGTCTTTGCTGACGGTGATGATCTCCCGCAGGGTAAAGCGCCAGGCCAGCCGTCCTTCCGCCGCGCGCGGTATCTTCAGCGTCGCCGGCACCCACCATCCTTCGGGCGGCAGCGGGGAAGATGCGACACCCGCCGCCGGGCTGCCGGCCGCCGCGCCGCCCTGCGGCCCGGGCTGCGCCGTGCTGGCCGGCCCATCCGGCCGAACCGGCCCGACGCCCAAAACGACGGCGATTACAAGCACGAGCCGAGCCGCCCCCAGTCGGTAAGGCGGACGCGGGGTCTGGCTCCGGGTCGGGAGCGCAAGACTCTCAGGCGAAAAGCGGATTGGCGGTGCCGGATGAGCGTGGACCATTCCCCGATAATAGCGTCGCAGCGGCCGGCTGCAGCGAATTCTCGGCCGCAAGCCGCGGCCAAACCCCAAACCCGGTACCAAGCGGCGTGCACTCTCGATGATGACAAGCTCGGTCCGGCGCGCCCATGCTATGCTGGGCGGGAATGCCCAGCTACATCCAGGGCATCGTTGGGGTATCCGATGCACATCAAGACTCAAAAGCTCTCGTCAAGTAGCCGGGTTGGCTTGGCGGGCTTGGCGTCCGTGGCTCTCACCATCGGAGTCAGTGCGGCGGCAGCGGCGGGTCCGGCGCCGGCAGCCCGGGCCGCGGTGGCCAAAAGTGCGCCGGCCGGAGCCGCCAAAAACCACTTCCTTGGCGCCCATCCCCTGACCGGCAACCCCGGCACCGGCTACTGCTATATCGACGTGCCCCACGTCCACGACTATGTCCCGGACCGGCCGGCGGTCTTCAAGCAGGTCGGCGACGACTATGTCTTCACCGGCGACCCGGTGCCCTATGGGTATGAAGGCGACAAGACCGTCTTTTACGGCCACCACCCGGTGCCGGTGCCGGTCGAAGTCGCCGCCGCCGAGCCTCCGCTGTCGACGTTCTGCTTCATCAAAGGCCCGCACTACCACGACTATCCGCAGCCGGATGCACCGGGATTCAAGCAGAAGGACAACGCCGTCTTCTACGTCGGCCCCATCCCTCCGGAGGTCGCGCGCGAGCGGCCGCAGGCCGAACGCGCCGTCGAGGTCGAATACCAGCCTTACGTCGCCCTGCGGCCGCAGGTCAAGGTGAACCCGCCCCCGGAGTGGCAAGGCGTGGCGTGGGTCCCGCCGCCTCCCGGACCGGTCGTGGTGGCGCCCGCGCCGCCATCCATCGTTGTCGCTCCGCCGGTCCAGCCGGTGGTCGTCGCCCCACCGGCGCCGCGGGTCGTGGTGGCGCCGCCGGGACCGCCGGTCGTGGTGGTCGCGCCGCCGCAGCCGGGCATTGTCGTAGTGCCGCCGCATCCGCCGGGAATCATCATCGGCGCCCCGGCTCCGGGGGTCGTCATCGTGGGCGGGCATGGCCACGGCTGGAAGGGCGGCCACGGCTGGAAGGGCGGCCATGGCTGGAAGGGTGGCCATGGCTGGAAGGGCGGCCGTCACTGGTAGGCATGCTGCGCCCCTGCTAACGCAACGACCTTGCCTTGAAAAAAGCCTTGCCGGAACGCTCATCACTCCGCCTCACCACCGATGAGGCTACCCTCGTCGCTGCCGGTGCCGCGCTCTTGCTCATTCAGTATGTGGCGGCGCGCGAGCTGAGCTCGACCCTGTTTTCCACCGAGCTTGTCGTCATCGGCGCCACCTTCGTGACCTTGCTCGGGCCGAGCGTGGGCTACGCTCTGAGCGGACGAGTGCGCACGCGCGGACGGCTGGCCGGCTGGGGTGCCGCGGCGCTGCTCATCCAGCTGGCTCTGCCGGTGGCGGCGCGGGCGCTCACCGGCGCGCTCTGCGATGCCACCGGAACCAGCCTGACGGCGGCGCTCCTACTGGGAGGCGGTCTAATCGTTCTATGCGGCTTCTATGCAACGCTCTTGCCGCTGCGGGCGGAGAAAGTCGCGCTGCCTCGTCTCTATGTCTGCGAGCTTCTCGGCGCCCTGCTGGCCTTGCTGCTCATCCGACTTTGTCCGTCGTGGCAGCTCACGCTGTGGGCCTATTACGCGCTGGCGGCGGCGGCGGCGCACTTGCTCCTGCGGCGAGCCGTGCTGACGGTCCTTGTGGCCGGGCTGGCACTGGCCGCGGTGGTTTTTTATCCCCGACTCGATGGGCAGGCGGCGCGCCTTTATTACGCGCGCTGCCGCGGACACGCAGCGCCGACCGTCCTTGCCACGGTCTACTCACCCTATCAGCGGATCGACGTAGTGCAGGATGCCGCCAAAGGTGACGCGACACCGCCGCAGCGCACGCTCTACCTGGACGGCGTGACGCACTTTCAAAGCGGCGAGCTGACGCTGTTCCCGCAGCTTCTGGCGCAGCTCCCCGGACGCCTGTTGCCGGCCCGCGGTCCCGCTTTGGTCGCCGGCAGCGGCAGCTTCTCCGCGGCCGGGCACCTGCAGCGGCTCGGCTACGACGTCACGGTCGTCGAGCTAGATGAAAAAGTCGCGCAGCTCGGCTTCGCCCATTTCGCCGCCGCCCACAAGCTGCGGCCGGGTCAGGTGCGGGTCGTCATCGACGACATCCGCCGCTTCCTCGCCCACGCCAAAGAGCACTACCAGCTCATCGTTCTCGACGTACCCGCTCCCTATCATCTGCAGACCGCGCTGCTCCACACCGCGACCTTCTACCGCCTGGTTGCGGCGCATCTTCTGCCCGGCGGAGCGGCGGCGCTCAGCTTGTGCGACGACCTCGACGGACCGGTCGGCAGCAGCATCGCCGCGGCGGCGGCTCAATCCTTCGCCGAGCTGCAAGTGGTCGAGTCCGAGGCGCTGGGCCTGAGCGTCCTTTACGCCAGCGCCCAGGGCGCCCTGCCCTTTTCAGTCGCAGCGACAGCGGCGGCGCTTGCGGAATACGACTCGCTGGGGGGGCAGGTATATGGCGACGCAACCACACGGAGCATCCTCCGTACGGCCGAACCGCTCAGCGAATACGACCTGTCGGGCGTCCTGGCTCTTTCGCGTCAGAGCCTACCGCTGCCACGGAGCCGGTCCGATTGACCGCCGCCCCCCGCCCCACCCTGTCCCAGCGTGCGGAGGCCCTGCTCACCGGGATGTGGCTTGCCCTGTGGCAGGTGGCGCTCGCCGCGACGCTTTTGCGAACTGCTGGGGCGACCGTACAGTCGTTCTTTGCGCTGACGGCGACCTGGCTCTCGGGCGGGGTCCTGGGCGCGCGTTGGCTGCTTGGGCGCAGCACCAAGGATGCAGCCCTTCCCGCTCAAAACCCTGCGCCGCGCTGCGAGTATAAAGTCGGCGCACGGCTCCTCCTGCCGGCGGTGTTGCTGCTGGGAATCGCGGCCAAGGGGCTGGGCGCCGCAGCTCCGTTTTCACCGATCGCCGCGGCGCTGATTCTGGCCGCAGGAGCCGCCGCGGGAGCCTATGCCGGCATCTTCATCGCCGATCGGTCGCGGAGCTGGCCGGATGTCGCCCGCTTTCTCCTCGTGGAAAATAACGGGTTTGTCCTGGGGTATGCCGGGGCCTTCGCGCTGTTGCTCTGGCGGGCGCCTTGGCTCGACGGGCTGGCGCTGGGAGTTGGGATCGGGCTGGCCCTTTCCGGACGTCCCCTTGGGGCGCTCGGGCCGGCGTCAGGGCTGGGAGCCGCAGCGGCGCTCTATTATCTTTTGCAGCCTTTCGTCGGCGATCGCGGCTGGGATGGACTTATGACCGCGACGGTGCTGACGCATCCGGACTGGGTCACCTCGCGTGAGCTCCTGTTTTTTGCCCATCCCCTGGTCATTCCTCTCACGGTGCCCTTTGTCTGGCTGGGCCTTCCCCCCCTATACGCCGCGGCAGCGCGCGAGGCATTGTGCGGCGGCGCAGTCGTCGCTCTAGGCTACCTTGCGTCCGCCGCCCTGAGCCACAGCCGCCGGGCCGGCGTCTTGACCGCCGCAATCCTGACGCTGGCAGTCGGACGCTGGCGCCTGGCTACGTGCGGCGAGGAAAAAGAAGCGGCCATGCTCTTCGGCGCCGGATTTCTGTTCCTATACCTGGATCATCGCGGGCTGTGGGACCTGCGGCTGCCGACCTGGCGGACCCGCTCGCCCATCTTTCGCCGCACCTTCTTGTCCGTGCTGCTGGCGCTGAGCGTGGCGGTGCACCTTGTGAACGCGGCGCTTGGCATCGTCGTCGCAGCGGATATGGCTCTGACGCGCGCGGCCGCCGCCCGCCGCCCGGTGTTCCGTGAAGGATTGTTCCTACTGGGCGGCGCCGCAGGTCTGGCTGTACCGTTTTTCCTCTGGCTCGCGATCGGACCCGGCGGAGCGCGCACCGCCAAGGAAGTGCTGAGTTACTTCTTCGAGTACCACCTGTCGGGCGAGTTCCTGTCGCTACCCTGGCAGACGGGAGCCGCCGGGCCGGCAGCGCTTTGGGCTCGCGCGCTCGAGGTCTATACGAGCGCGCGGGAGTGGCTGATAGGCAGCTCGCCGGGAGATGCCTCCCTCGCGGGGGCTGGA
>CALFML010000385.1 GCA_937879845.1 uncultured Myxococcales bacterium | reverse complement strand
GTTCAGACGTGTGCTCTTCCGATCTGGCACCTGATCCTTTTGAGCCGCCTATTGGGGCTCAAAGGGCCGGCGGTCGATGCGTTTTTGGTCGTCGTCCAGCTCGGCGCGCTGCTTGCCGCGGTGGTCCGCTCCGGCCGCCACATCGTCGGCTTCGACCTCACCGAAGTCGCCCCGGGCCCCGACCCCGACGACGAGTGGGACGCCAACGTCGGCGCCCGCGCTCTTTATAAGCTTATCGGCTTCGCCCTGCTCAGCCAGCCGGCGCCGGCCTAGAAGCCAGCGCAGTTTGGCCTTGCTCCGAGTGTAGGCAGAGCTACGCTCATGTCATAGATGCGCCCGAGCAGGTCCGGGGGGACGGGCGCAGCGGGGCGGTATATTCTGATTGGATCGGAGGCTGTCATGTCAGAAGGACTTACGATCGCCAAAGCCAGCTTTGCCAAGAGTCTGAAATCCAATCAGGAGCCGGCGCAGCTCGCGCCGCTCGACGCCGCCGGGCGCGGCTGCTTCGACACCGACGATGCGAAGCTCTGCATTTCTCTCCACCTTGTGAACTTGCCCGCCCAGGGCCTCATCTATTTCGAGATCTTCCACAAAGACAACCTGCAAGCGCGGGCGGCGATCATCGACTTCTCCCAGGTGCCGGCGGCGCTCCGGCAAAAGTCGCCGGTGTATCTGGGAACGTTCTGGGAGCCGCAGTCGCACGTTATCAGCGAGCACTACCGCTTCGTCTTTTATTACCAAGCGGAGCAAGACAGCGCGCCGCAGCTCCTTGGGCAGTACGCCTTCTGCATCCGCCCGCCCAAAGACGCGATCGATTCGACGATCCGCGCCGTGGCAGTGACCGCGGGAGCCACGGCGACGCACGATCCGCTGCCGGCGCCGGCGCACTTCGCTCCTGACCAGGCGGTCTATCTGTGCATGCAGGGCGATCTCGGCAAAGGGACCTTGCTCATGGTGCAGTGGGATCGCGGCGGCGAGGGCATGGCGCAGTCGATCACCCTGACCAAGAACCAACCGAACTTGAAGTTCTCGCTGTATTTCCTGCCGGACCACGGCTGGACGCCGGGCAACCACCTGGCCACCGTGTTCCTCAATGATCAGGAAGTGGGACGCTATCCGTTCCTGGTCAAGTAGCGTCCCTTTTTGCCCTAGAAGCCGTCGCCCGTACTGCCGCCGTCGATGACGAGGGTCTGCCCGGTGATGAAGCGTCCGGCGTCGGAGGCCAGGAACACTGCGGCGCCGGCGACCTCTTCGGGCTGGCCGATGCGGCGCAAGCAGCAGCGGCTGGTGATGCGCTCTAAAATCGCCGGATTTTCCCACAGCGCGCGGGCAAAGTCGGTCTTGATAAGGCCCGGTGCCAGGCAGTTCACGCGCAGGTTGGCGTGACCCCACTCCGCCGCGAGGTTGCGGCACAGCTGCATGTCGGCGGCCTTGGACACGCTGTACGCGGCGAGCAGCGGCGCCGCGACCAAACCGCTCAGCGAGGAAATAATCAACATCACGCCATCGCCGCGGCTCGCCATCTGCGGCAGGACCATTCCGGCGAGCCAGTGGTTGGACTTGATGTTGGAGTTCATCACCTTGTCGAACTGCTCATCGCTGATTCCCGCCGAGGGTCCGAAATACGGATTCACCGCCGCGTTGCAGACCAGGATGTCGATGCGCCCCCAGGCGGCCATCGTATCGTCGACTAGGCGCTGCAGCTGCGCCTTATCGCTGATGCTCGCCGGCACGGCGCGGGCCTGACCGCCGGCGGCGGTGATCGCGTCCACGACCTTACTACAGGCGTCGACCTTGCGGCTGGAGACGACGACCTTGGCTCCGGCCAGCGCCATCTGCTCGGCGATGGCGCGGCCGATGCCGCGGCTGGAACCGGTGATCACGGCGACTTTGTCTTTCAGGGAAAACATAGAAGGAAGGCTCATATCTTGGTTTTACCGCGCTCCATTCCATTGACCAAACATTTGTACGCAGCGGACACCGCCGCCAACCGGCAGGCGCTGCGGGACCGGAGGCGTGCCAGATCCTTGGCGGTTTCAATCGGGGCAGTGCTATAAGTCCGGAGCTTGCGGGCCGCCATCGCTTTATTGCCCGCGGCGTGCTCCCTACTCTTTGTTGACCTCCTTTGTATCGAGCCTTGCCTCATGGCGAAACCGTCTCAGAAATCCGCGCCGCAGCCTACGGCTTATCGCATCCGGTTTGTTGCCCAGTCGGAGGCGGCGGCGAAACCGGAAAACGCGCCGGAGGTCTTCCGCCGCTTCCGCGATCCCAGTGCTGCGGTCGCGCTGCGGCAAGCGCTGCCGCGCGAGTCCCTGGACGCGGACAAGGAGGACACGGAGGACAGAGACGATCCGCATAACGAGAAGCGCGACCCCGATCATCTCAGCGCTGCTTCTTCGCCGCGCGATACGCTGCGGGTCCTTTTTCTGCCGACCGGAACCCCGGAATCCGAGGTCGAAAACGCCCACCGCTGGCTGGCCGGCGCCGACCCCGGATCTCTTATCACCGCCTGCAGCGGCGCGCAGAGCATATCCTTCCGCCCGGGCCAGGCGGTCATCACCGCCCCGGCGGAGCAGCGCGAAGAGACGCTCGCCGCGGTTACCGATTTTGCTTTTTATGAGTGCCGGCTGCGCCTGCTGGAAGCGGAGGTGGCGCAGAGCTGGCCGGAGCTCGAAGCGGATATGCCGCAGGTCAGCAAGCTTGATGAGGGCCAAAAGAAGCTCTGGCCCGCGCTGTATCGCAAGCTGTCGCACCAGCACGTTCTGAACATGACCGCGACGCGCCTGGATCATCGCATCGCGCTGCTCACCCAGGGGCGGCCGCCGGAGCTCGGCAAGCTGCTCGCCCGGCTGCGGGCGCGCGCCCGACTGCCGACGCGCGTCGAGCAGCTGCACGGCCACCTGGAGGTCCGCGATGGCGTCTACGACCAGATTGGCTACCGGCTGTCCGATCATCGGCAGATGCGCGCCTCGCTGGTCATCGAGATCGTGATCGTCGCGCTCCTGCTGATGGAGGTCGGCATCTCGCTTTATAACTTGGTAAGTGAAGTAAAGTAGGAGCCCGCGGCGCCCGGCCGCAGCCGGAGCCAGGGAGCCAGCAAGCCAGCAAACCAGGGAGCCAAGCAGCAAGAGAGCCAGAGAGCGAAAGGGATGCGCGTCTCGCGGAGGATTTCGGCGGCGAAAGCGGCGAGGGTCAGCGGTGCTGGCATCGGACTTTTGTTGTGTTACGCGCTGCTTTGCCGCGGCGCGCTGGCGGCACCGCGCAAGTCGCAACCGCCGCTTCGCGCAGAGGCGGTGTCCGCAGCGGGTTTTAAGACTGGAAGAACAAGCGCCGCGGCCGATGCGGACGATGACGCCGGCGATAGCGCCTCCGGTGCCGATGCGGTGGGGAGGCCAAGCCGGACCGCGGACCGCTCGGTCCACTTCTGGCTCACAGTGGCCAGGGCGCAGCTTCAGCGCGACGATCCGGCGCGGGCGCGGGCGGCGTTTTTGCGCGCGCTGCAGCGGGAGCCGCAGAACCGGACCGCGATGCGCGGCCTGCTGTGGGCTCTCATCGAGCAGCCGGATCGGCCGGCTCTCTCCCGCGCGCTGCAGCGCTTCGCCGGTGCCGCACCGCACGACCCGCAGCTGTGGCGCAGCTACGCCGCCGGCCTGAGTCTGCTTGGACGCTACGCCGAATCGCTGCCGTGGTTTGCCCGCGGGGCGCAGCAGCCAAGCGGCGATCCGCTGCCGCGACTATGGCTCGCCGACTGGGTCTATGCGCTCTCGCAAAGCGGCGCCGAGCACGCAGCGGAGCACCGCCGCCGGTTGGCCCTTTTCGAGCTGCAGCGCGCCGCCCACGGTCCGCAGGCGGGCAGAGCGGATTCACCTTACGCCGGGCTGCTTGCGCGCACCGTTGCCCAGCTGCAGCGCTTCAGCTTCGATGAGGAATTCCAGGCCGACCGCGCCGCGCGGCTGCGCCCTCCGGCAGACGCTGCGGCCGATACCTCGGCGCCGAATCAGGATGCCGACGCGGCTCAGGACGCGCCGGATGAAGAGGCGCCGGCCGCTGACTCGGCGGCGACCGAAAGTAGCGCCGCGGCCGGCGATGCCGAGGATGCAGAGGGCGACGAAGCGGACGAGCCCACCCCGACCGCGGCCAGCCCGCCGAGCCTGCAGCGGCCGCCGCATCTTATTAGCGCGGTGCTCGCCTACGAGCTGCATTCGCTGGGCGGGCTGCTCATTCACTCCACCCTGGCCGGGGTCGGGGTAACGCTACGGCAGGTGGAGCTCGGGGTGCGGCTCGGATCCTCCTACCTCGACACCGCGGGCGAGCGGCTCGGCTTAGATGATCCCAGCCTGAGCGCTGGGGAGTTCGATGCGGCGGCGTTTGTTCGTTTCCGACCCCGCGCCGGGCTTTTGGAAGCGGTGGTGGGCGGCAACTTTCGCCGCGAGCTCAGCATTCCTTACGCCGCGGTGCGGGGTCTTTACTATTTCGGCCGCGGGGTGTCGCTCCATGGCGAGGTGAGCGTGAACCAGCTGACGGAAGACACCCTGGGGCTGCGGGTGTTCGGCGCCCGCGATCGGGTGCTCGCCGGCCTGACGTATGAGCCGCTGCGCTTCCTCTATTTCATTACCGAGCTGGACTTTCACGCCTACTTTTCGCGCCGCCGCGAGTCGCTCGGCGACGGCTTCGCCGCCTATGTGGAAGCCGGATACCGCGCCCACCGCGGCCGGCTCGGGTGGGACCTGCGCGCTTCCGGTTTCTACGAAAACAGCCGCCTGGCCAGCGACCTGCCCGAGGATCTGTGCAGCCGCCTGCGCGACCGCTGTGCCAACACCGGCATCGATGACATCGTCCTGCCAACCTACGCCATGGTCGGAGCGGGGCCGCGGCTGCGCTACAACATGCCCGGCAGCGCCAGCTCCGGCGGCGGAAGCGGCCATTTCTTTTTCTTTATGGACGGCTGGCTCGGAGCGCTCCTGCATTCGGAGAGTCCGGGCGGGACGCCAGAACAAACGATTGATCAAACGAGCGATCAAATGAGCACCCCATCGAGCAGTCCATCGAGCGGTCAAACGCTTGGCCAGACGCTGGGCCAGACAATCAGCGTAGGCTACGACTTGCAGCTCGGCGTGGGCGTTGTGCTGCCGCGCAGCTCCGGCCGGCTCAGCGCCAGCGGCTACCTTTCCAATAGCCGCTCCGGCGGGTTCGAAGGGGTGCAGTGGGGGGCGGGAGTCCGGTACGCGCGGTAGATGCTTTCTGCGCTGGCTTGATGAAAATTACGTTTGCTTCATGAAGATTACGTTTTCTTAAACAAGATTACGTTCTCATAAGGAAGATTAGGTTTGGGTTAAACAGGCGGAAGCGACGAGCGAATCGCAATCCGCTGGTGTATGAATGGTTCGCATTCTGAATTGGGAGTCGGGTTGGAACGATTCCCAAAGAATGCAGCGAAGAGTCAAGCCGCTCGGCAATGCGTTGGCAATGCCAGGTAGGCATTCCTATGGGTGATTCATGAGCGAACATTTCTCCCCTCTTCCGTCATCATTATATGGGCCGCAGCTTGCGCCTGATGCCGCGGCGATTGTCGGCATCGCTGGCCAGGTCGAGACTCCGGCGTTCGTGCTCTCAGAGCAAGCGGTGCGCCGGGCCCTTGTCCAAGGAGCGCGGGTGCGGCGGGAGTCCGGATGCAAGCTGCTGTACGCGCTCAAGCCCTTGGGGCATGTCGACGCCTTGCGCTGGATGGTCGGGCACGTCGATGGAATGGCCGCCAGCTCCTTATATGAAGCGCGGCTCTCGCGTGAGGTCCAGGGCGACACGGGAACGGTCAGCATCACGAGCCCCGGCCTGCGCTCGGATGAAATAAGGGAGCTCGCGACGTACTGCGATCACATCGTCTGCAACTCCCTGCCGCAGTATCAGCGCTTCTATGATCAGATAGGAGACCGCACATCGCTCGGTCTGCGGGTCAACCCGCGGCTGTCCTTTGTCGACGATGAGCGCTACGACCCGTGCCACGCCGGCTCCAAGCTCGGCATGCCGCTCGATCAGCTGGCCGACCTAGTTCAGAATCGTCCGGAGTCGCTGCGCGGGCTGCAGGGCCTGCATTTTCATACCAACTGTGACTCGGAGACGTTCGCGCCGCTGCTCAAGACCGTGCGCCGGATCGGTCGGCGGCTCGGGCCGCTGCTCCGCCAGCTGAAGTGGGTGAACCTGGGGGGCGGCTATTTGCTGGAAGAGGGGCGCGACCTGGGACCGCTGTGCGAAGCGGTGCAGCTGCTGCAGCGCCGCTACGGCGTCACGGTCTACTTCGAGCCCGGCGCCGCCCTCGTGCGCGAGGCCGGCTACTTCATCGCCCAGGTGATCGATCTGTTCGAAAGCGACGACGGCACCATCGCCATGCTGGACACCTCGGTGAACCACATGCCCGAGGTCTTCGAGTACCAGTTCGAGCCGGATGTGCTGGGCCACCGCGATGACGGACCTTATGAATACACGCTCTCCGGCAGCACCTGCCTGGCGCTGGATGTCTTTGGCGAGTACGGCTTCGCCGCGCCGCTCCAGGTCGGCTCGCGGGTGATCTTCCCGAGCGCCGGCGCCTACACGATGGTCAAAGCGCACATGTTCAACGGCGTCAACCTGCCGAGCAGCTACGTCCTGTCTGCCGACGGCCGGCTGCACCTGCGCAAACGCCACACCTACCAAGATTTCCTGTCCCGCTGCGCCAGCAGCGAAAAGCTCCCCCGGATCCCAGACCGAGCCGCTTGTGCGGTCGGTCGCGACATAGAAAGTCCCATTCTCGCAGCAGCTTTTCCCAAAAAAACGCGGAGGAATCGATCATGAACATCTTTGAGCGCGACTTCGAAGTTCCCTGTGTCCGCAGCCACCACAATCTGATTCCGTACTTTGCCCAGGCCGCGGCAGCCCACCTCAAGCCCGGCGAAGTCCCGGTGCGCTTCGTCGTGACTTCTACGGAGGGGGCCCGCTACCGCTGCGAGCTCGGGGTGATGGCCGATCTGCAGGCGTGGAAGGGTCGGCCGCTGCCGCGATCGATCTTTGACTTCCGCCGCCGCGCGGGAGAAAACTCCGACCGCTTCAACGCGGTGATGCTCGTACCCACCGGAATCGGCGCCGAGATCGGCGGTCACGCCGGCGATGCGGGCTCGGCGGCGCGGCTGCTCGCGGCAAGCTGCGACACCCTCATCACCCACCCCAACGTGGTCAACGCCTCCGACATCAATGAGCTGCCGGAAAACGGCCTGTATGTCGAAGGCAGCGTGATCTGCCGCCTGCTCATGGGCACCGCCGGGCTCAGCCGCACGCGCAAAAACCGCGTGCTGTTTGTCTGCGACGCGCATGAAGATGAGGACTTCACCGATGCCGCCATCAACTCGCTCAACGCGGCGCGCGCCTGCTATGGGCTGGACTGTCCGCGCGTGGTCCAGCTGGATCCTTCGGTCCGCCTCAAGGCGATGTTCACAAGCACCGGCCGCGCCAGCGGACGGGTGGAGAACGTGGAAGCGCTGCTCGCCGCCCTGGACAAGTACCGCCCCGAGTACGACGCGGTGGCGCTGGCGACCATCATCCAGGTCCCCAAGGAGTGGCACGAGACCTACTTTCAAAGCAGCGGCGAGATGGTAAACCCCTGGGGCGGCGTGGAGGCGATCTTCACCCACGCGATCTCGCTGCTATATGATCTCCCCTCGGCGCACTCGCCGATGATCGAGTCGCAGGAGATCGAGTCTTTGGAGCCGGGCCTGGTCGATCCGCGCATGGCGGCGGAGGCGGTTTCGTATACGTTCCTGCAGTGCATCTTCAAGGGTCTGCAGCGCAGCCCGCGCATCGTCAGCGATGCCGAAGCGATGCGCCAGCCGGGAGTGATTACGGCGGCCGATGTGTCGTGCCTGGTCATTCCGCAAGGGTGCGTCGGGCTTCCGGTGCTCGCTGCCTTGGAGCAGCGCATTCCGGTGATCGCGGTGCGGGAAAACAAGAACCTCATGCGCAACGACCTCTCTGCCTTGCCGTGGGCGCCGGGTCAGTATCACGTCGTGGATAACTATCTTGAGGCGGCGGGTCTCCTGTGCGCCCTCCGCGCCGGGATCACGCCGATGTCGGTGCGGCGGCCACTGGCGCTGGCGCCTACGGTCATCTTGAGCGCCGCGGGTAGCGAAACCGATTACATGGCAGAGGACGAGCAAGAGGTCGGCGTGGCCCATGTACCGGAGCTCAAGATTGCCGTCGGCGCCTGATCCCGCGCCGGATCCACTTTCGGTGCCGCAAACGCCGCCGCACTGCGCGCCGCGGCAGCCGCGGGTGAGACCCGCGCAGCGGATGGGACGCTTGGGGCTCGGGCTTTGGCTGATCATTGCCGCAGCGGGGGGCTGCGCGATGATCGATGTCAAGGCGGAGGGCCGCATCACGACCCGCAAGGGCTGGGTGCTGCTGCCGGTGCAGAACCTCGGTGAGACGCACATGGCCGGGGAGCGCGTGGAGGAGCTTCTTACGACGCTTCTGCGCATCCAAAAAAATGTCGAGCTCACCCCGTACACCGGCGCGGCAACCGGATCCAAGGGGGCGGCGGGCGCGGGAAAGGATGCCAAGAGCGCCAAAGACAGCCGCGAAGCGGACAGCGAGCTGGAGCTCGATGAGCGTCAGCACTACGAGCGGGTGGTGGCATGGGCGCGCGAGCGCAAGTTCACCTACGGCATCGGCGGCAGCGTGGAGGAGTGGCGCTACCGCGCCGGCACCGAAGGCGAGCCAGCGGTCGGACTGACTCTGCGGGTGGTCGATCTCAGGAGCGGCCGCATCGTCTTCACCGCCGCCGGCGCGAGCCCCACGCCCGGCCGCGGCTCGCTCAGCGGGGCGACGCAGGATCTGCTGCGAACCATGCTCACCAAGCTGCCGCTCGCTGCCGAGCCGGCCTCCGCCAACCCGCCCCAATGACATGATAAGAACGGGTTTTACGTCGCGCGCTGACGTTACGCGGGGCGACGCAGCCGCGCGCCCAGGCGCAGCGCGGGAGCGGCGGCGGCCAGGCATAGTCCGCCCAAGATGACCACGGCGCCGGTGTTGCCCTCCATGCGGCCTAAAAGCACGACGGGTACAACGGTGGTCAGGGCGATCGCGCTCAGTAGTTCCAGCTGGCCGGGAACGGCGGCGGTCTTGCTCGGCCGCGCCCCCAAGCGGCGACCGATCATCACCGCCACCGCCGCCGCTGCCAGGATCAGCACCAGCGCGACCTGCCAGGTGGCGGTAAAAAGCTCCGCCTCCGGCACCGCCGCTTCATTGCGGTGGAGCAGCGCCGCGTAAAACCCGCGCAGCCCTCCGGACAGAACCAGCCCGCCGAGCAGCACCGCCAGATGCAGAGCCGCCGCGCTGACCAGCAGCACTTTCCAGCGCACCGGATGACCCGCACGCTGCCGCGCCAGCACGCCGAACAGCAGCACCAGCACCAGGCACACGCCGCCGAAGGTCTCGCCGAGCTGCTGATAGAGCCCGCCGGGCTGCAGCAGCGCCGCACTCTCCAGCAGCGTCTCCGGCGGCGCGCCCGGAGTAAGCTGCGGATCGACCGAGGGACCCATCTTGCGCACCCGCCCCGTGGCGTCGATAAATGCCGACACCCCGGTATTTACCGCCCGCACCAGATCCTCGCGGTGCTCGACCGCCCGGTAGACGGCCAGGGCCAAGTGCTCGTACGGCTCGGAGGTCGCGCCGAACCAGGCGTCGTTGGTGATGTTGATCATCAGGTTCGGCGGGTTCGGGCCGGAGAACAAGCGCCGGGCGAACGCCGGGATGATGTCCTCATAGCAAATCATCGGCCCGATGGAGTACTGCTTGCCGTGCAGGTTCAGCGGGAAGGTGGTCGTGGTCGTGCCGCGGGCGAAGTTGGAGATCTCCGGGATCATGCGGCGCAGCCAGTCGAGCTCGCGGGCGAACGGCAGGTACTCACCGAAGATGAGCAGGAAGTTCTTGTCGAAGCTGCCGGAGATGCGGTCGTCGCGCTCGAGCATGAGGGCGGTGTTGTAGGGGACGACTTCACCGTCGCTGGCACGCTCGAAGGTCAGGGCGCCAAAGAGGATCGGCGCCGAAAACCCTTGGTGCACTCGCCGCGGATCGCCGGGGGGAAAGTCGCGCAGCGGCGGCCGCTTCACCGGGTAGGGATACGACGACTCGGGCCAGACGATAAGCTCCGCCCCTTGCCGGGTCAGATCTTGCGACAGGCGCAGGTGCAGCGCATGCTGCTGCTCCCGCAGGCCGGGGACGAACTTTTCGTTGATGCCGACGTTGGCCTGGACCACGCCGACATTCACTTTGTCCGCCGCCGCCCGCGCCGCATCGACCTGGTGGATGCGCACGACGCCATAGATGAGCGCCAAAACAATAGTCGCCGCCGCCACGAGCGGCGCCCCCAGCGCCTGCCGCAGCTGCCGCGCCGGCCGCCCGCGCGCCTGCGACAAGTCGAACAGCGCCCCATTGCACAAAACCAGGAGAAAGCTGACGCCGAGCGGCCCGGTCACATCGGCTATCTGGATCACCGGCGGCACCCACGCCTGGGTAATCGCCAGGTACCAGGGAAACACATAGGGCACGCACAGCTCGCAGGCGACCCAGCACAGCGGCGCCAGAAACGTCACCTTGACATCGAGCTGCGACCGCAGCCGGCACAGGAGCGCGGCGAAAAACCCGAAGGTAATCGCCTGGTAGGCGACAAGCAGCAGGAACAGCGGCAGCGCGGCGATAAACGGCATGTGGCCAAACCGCATGAGCAGCCCGACGATCCAGTAAAAGCCGCCGCCGTTGGCAAAAAGGCCGGTGACCATCCCGTAGAGAAACGGCCGCTGCGTCCGCGGCTGCCCGTCCTCATCAAGCAGCACCCAGAGCAGCGGCACCAGCCCCAGCCAGCACAGCGGCCAGATATCAAAGTCGGCGCAGGCCAGGAACAGCAGCGTTCCCGCCAGCACGCACAACCCGACTCGCCCGATCGGGCTTGCGAGCAGGAGCGCGAGCCCGCGGCGCAGCGCGCCCGGCGCGGGCCCCGACCCTGACTTGGCGTTTTTATGACCCCCGCGGGGGGTTGCGGATTCGGACGGCATCGCTGCGAGCATACTCAATTCCGGGCCGCAGCGGGAGGATGGCTACCGCAGCGCGGACTTCATGCCGCGATGGCGCTTGAGCACGAACAGACCCGAGTCAAAGCCTTTGTCGCCGGCCGGCGGCAGCGGCGGCGGCTCGATCGGGCGGTGCTGGCCGCTGGAGTCGCGCGGCGACGGCATCTCGGGCGGCCGCGGGTTGTTCTTGGCCTCAAGGAGCATCTCCAGGCAGCCCTGGGTGGAGAAGGTCTCGTTGACCCAGCTGGCGACGTTGGGCTTGACCTCAGAGAAGTAAAGCTTCGTCGCGGCGCGGAAGTCCATATCGCACACACGCAGACAGCGCTCGATCCGTGCATATCGGCGCAGGAACCAGTGCCGTAAAAGCCGCCAAGAAAAGTGCAAATTCTCCTGATTCAAGAAATCAGCGGCCTGAATATACAAACTGGGCAGATAGTCATTGAGCCAAAATTTCATCATCCGGTGGTAGCCGGGGTTTTTGAAGCAGCTGTGATCGAGGATCTCTTGGCGGTCCACACCAAAACGATTCAAAGCATCGGCGGGAAAATAACAAAGATTCTGCGCGGTGTCTTCTTCTAAGTCTCTTAATTGATTGAAGAATTGGTCGAGGACGCCGAACGCCCGGACCTTCTTTCTCTCGTCATCGGTGAGAAATGGGCAAACCTGCATAAGTGAACCGCCAAGGCGCCCGAGCATTCGTTCATATTCTTCGATCGTTTCAAATACCATATCCGAGCGGTGATATTCGGAGATCGCATCGACATATTCGTCCCAGGCATAGATCGATGCCCAGTCCATTCCGCCGTCCTGATTGTCCCACCAGCGCAGGTGCATCTGACTGAGGAGCTTCTGGTGGTAGTCGTCCGACAGAACCTGCCCAGTGACGAGAAGGGCGCGCCAGCCGATGCGGAAGATCTGCAGGCGCGAGCCCCAGCCTTCGAGCCACTCGTTTTCGGCCATACGATCAATGAGACGCAGCCAGGAGATTACCGAAATCCATTCGCCGGCGATCTTGCGCGGAAGGAACATTACCCACGCGGCATTGTCCTCATCCTTGAGCGAATCATCGGCAATCGCATTATACTTTGACGAGCCAACAAGCTCGGCGATGGAAGTGTTATTTGTGGTCATCGCCGCTCCCAAACTCGCGCGCCTGCCGGGATGGCAAAGGCTGGGTCTGGTTACTCAGTAGGCCAATCAACAAAACCAGCAGCACTTCCCGCATATTTTTTCACACACACAACGATTGCGACCAAGACCCGTGATTCACACCCCAATGCCGCCGACCGGGTGCGGGTCGGGCATGCAAGTCTACTTTCTATGATGCCGAATTTTTCGATGCGGCGCAGACGAAAATTCGCCAATTCCTGCGGACTGCATAAAAGCGGCACAGGCGCGGCATAAGCATCGGACTAAACGCACACCTAGCAGGCTGCCAGAACCCTGCCAGAACCCTGCCAGAAACTCGGCCAGAACCCTGCCAGAAACTCGGCCAGAACCCTGCCAGAAACTCGGCCAGAAACCTTGCCAAACCCGCGCCCGGACAAATCGCCGCCGCCCGCCCCAAAACCGCCGCGGTCAGACTTGCGAAACCCGAGCGTGCTGTGATAGGAATCGCCAGTCAAGTCAGGCGTTTGTTCATTCGGCTGCGGCCCTACCCTGGTGAGGACTCGGTGAGTAAAAGTGCCTCGGTAATCTCCCCAGGCCCCAGGCAGCGCCGCCGCAGGTGGGACAGAGCCCTTGGCGTGCGGTCAGACAAATGAGGTGAATGGATGTCCGGTCATAATCGCTGGTCGACGATCAAGCACAAGAAGGCTATCGCCGACGCCAAGAAATCCAAAGGATGGACCAAGCTGATTAAGGAAGTCACGGTCGCGGCGCGCGGCAGCGGCGATCCCGGAAGCAACCCGCGGCTGCGCTCGGCCATCGACAAGGCCCGCGCCGCCAACATCCCCAACGACACCATCGACCGCGCGATCAAAAAAGGCACGGGCGAGCTCGGGGCCGATCTGGTCGAAGAGCTTGTCTACCAGGCTTACGGTCCGGGCGGCGTCGCGATCGTCATCGAGCTGGCGACCGACAACCGTAACCGCACCGCCTCCGAGCTGCGCAAGCTGCTGGAGCGCCAGAACGCCAAGATCGACTCTTCGGGCTCGGTGCTGCACAAGTTCAAAAAGCGCGGCCAGATCATCTTCGAGGCCGACAAAGTCACCGAGGACGCCGTCACCGAAGTCGCTCTGGATCTGGGCGCCGACGACGTGCGCGCGGAGGGCGAGGTGATCGTCGTGCTCACCGAGCCGAGCTCCTTCCACGAGATCCGCGAAGCGTTCGAGAAAAAAGGCATGAAGCCCGCCGACGCCGAGGTGACGATGCTGCCGGAGCTCGTGGTCGAGGTCTCGGCCAAAGACGACGAGATGCTCAACCGGCTCATCTCCGCCTTGGAGGAGCACGACGACGTGCTCAACGTGTACTCTAACCACGCGCCGGCCGAAGGCTGAGCCGCGCCGCCCGCGACATCCGGGCGCTGGCTGCGGCAAACCGCGCCGAGCCTAAATCCTCCCGAGCTTCCCTCTCGCACACCCAAGGGATCCCTAGCGGCATGATTCGCATCCTCGGCATCGATCCGGGCACGCTGCACTGCGGCTACGGGGTCATCGACGTCGCGGCCGGGCGGGCCAAGCCGCGCTACGTCGAGTGCGGCGTCATCGAGCTTCCCGGCCGGCTGCCGCTCAGCGAACGGCTGCGGCTTCTGGCCACCGACCTGCGCGAGGTCATGGCGGAGCTGCGCCCGAATGAGGTGTCGCTCGAAGCCGCCTTCCACGGGGTCAACGCGCAGTCGGCCCTGCGCCTGGGTCATGCGCGCGGGGTCATCATGCTGCTCACCGCGGAGGCCGGACTGCCGCTTGGCGAGTATCCGCCGGCGACGGTCAAGCGCGCGGTGGCGGGGCACGGCCGGGCGGGCAAGCCGGAGATCCAGCGCGTGGTCACCTGGCTCTGCGCCCTGCAGCGCGCCCCACGCGCCGACGCCGCGGACGCCTTGGCCATCGCCTTGTGCCACGCCTTCCATCGGCAGGTGCCCGGCGCAGTCCGCCGGCACTAGCAGGCTGCGGCGCCGAGCTATTCCGATGGGCCTTCACGCTCCGCCAGGCTGCGCAGGTAGGCGAGGCGCTCGGCGATGGATTTCTCGTAGCCGGACTGCGACGGCTTGTAGAACTCGCGCTCGGGGATGCCTTCGGGGAGGTAGCGCTGGCGCACGTAGTGGCCGGGGAAGTCGTGCGGATATTTGTAACCGATGCCGCTGCCGAGCGCCCGGCTCGCCGCGGAGTGGCCGTCCCGCAGGTGGGCCGGCACCGGGGCGTCGCCGGTGCGCTCGACCGCCTCCTTGGCCGCCGCATAGGCGGTCACCGCGGTGTTGGTCTTGGGGGCGGTGGCGAGGAATAACGCCAGCTCGGTGAGCGGCAAGACGCCCTCGGGCATCCCGATGAAGCGGAACGCCTCGACGGTCGCGGTCGCAAGCGGCAGGGCGCGCGGGTCGGCCACCCCGACATCCTCCGCCGCGAAGATGACCATGCGGCGCAGGATGAACAGCGGATCCTCCCCGCTTTGCAAAAGCCGCGCGAGATAATAGACCGCGGCATCGGGATCCGAGCCGCGCAGCGACTTGATGAACGCCGAGATCACATCGTAGTGCTGATCGCCGTCCTTGTCGTAGCGCAGGACGCGCTGCTGCAGCGCCGTGAGCAGCGTCTCCGGGGTGACCCGGCGCACGCCCTCTTTGTCGGGCCGGGCCAGGTGCACCGCCGCCTCCAGGGTCGACAGCGCCCGCCGCGCGTCGCCGCCGGCGGCGGTGCACAGGAGCTCGCGCACCTGTTCCGGCACCGCGACCGGCAGCGCGCCCAGCCCCCGCTCGCGATCGGTGAGCGCCCGATCGACGACCACCCGCAGCGCCGTCGGATCGAGCGGCTCCAGCGCCAGCACCCGGCACCGCGAGAGCAGCGCGCTCGTGAGCGAAAACGACGGGTTTTCGGTCGTCGCGCCGACCAGGATGATCGTGCCCGCCTCCGCGTGCGGCAGGAGCGCATCCTGCTGGCTCTTGCTGTAGCGATGGATCTCATCAATGAAGAGCACCGTGCGCTGGCCGCGCTCGATAAGATGGGTGCGCGCTTCGTCGATCTCCTGCCGCAGCTCCTTGACCCCGCTGAGGACGGCCGACAGCGGCGCAAACCGCGCCCCGGCCTGCTGCGCCAGGAGCCGCCCGATCGTCGTCTTGCCGGTGCCCGGCGGCCCCCATAATATCAGCGACGGCAGAAACGAACCCGCGGCCCCCTTGAATGCACCGCCGCCGCCCGCCGTTTGCGCCATCGCCGCCAGGCTGCTGAGCAGCTTGCCTTCGCCGAGAAGCTGCGGCTGACCGACGACCTCCAAAAGCTCGCGCGGCCGCATGCGCTCCGCCAGCGGCTGGCCGACCCGCGTCTTGCTCGCGTTATGGGCAAATAAGCTGAGCTCGGGTCTTGCATCTTGGGCCGCCATGGGAACAAAAGCAGTAGCACAGCCGACCCGAATCCCCCAGGCGGGAGCGGACTTATTGTGCGTTTCGAGCAAGCCCCGCCCGACCCTGACACACGCTAGCGGGAGTTGTGGTAAGGTCACAGCCAATATGAGCCAGACGAGCAGCCACACAGACTCTCCTTCATCGGATACAGCCTCGGATGCAGCATCGGGCAAAGCCGCCCGCCGCGGCCCGGGCCTGGGCCTTTTAGGCCTTGATGCCGTCCACTTTTTCGTCGGCAACCTCAGCCGCGCCCGGCGCTTCTATCAGACGCGCATGGACTTTGACGAGGTCGCCGCCTCCACCATCGACTTCTCCCAACGCGATGAGATGGAGTCGGTGGTCTTCCAGGCCGGCGATGCGCGCCTTTTGTTCTCCGCGCCGCTGTCCGGCAACTCGCGCGCTGGCCGCTACCTCCGCCGCCACCCCGACAGCGCCTGCGAGCTGATCCTGCGCGTCCGCGATCTCGACCACACCTGGAAGCTCCTCGCCGAGCGCGACGCCACCTTCGTCACCGATCGCATCGACACCATGACGGAGAACGGGCCGGCCCGCTACTTCGTCATCGCCACCCCGCTCGGCGACGTAAACTTCACGTTCCTGGAGCGCGCCGACGGACCTTTCGTGCCGCGCGGCTTCACCGTCACCGGCCAGGCCAAGGCGCGGCACCCGCTGGGGATCACCGGCGTCGATCACATCACCTCCAACCTGCGGATGCTGCGCCCGTGGATCCAGTTCCTGCGCGAGATGTGTGACTTCGAGCAGTACTGGGCGGTGCAGTTCCACACCCACGACCTGCGGCCGGACATGCGCGGCGGCAGCGGGCTGCGGTCGCTGGTCATGTGGGATCCGCGCTCGGGGCTCAAGTTTGCCAACAACGAACCGCTGCGCCCGCACTTCGAGAAGTCGCAGATCGCCATCTTCTGCGCCGACAACCGCGGGCCGGGGGTGCAGCACGTCGCCCTCGCGCTGCCCGACATCTGCAAGACCGTGTCGACGCTGCGCCAGCGCAGCATCCAGTTTCTGGCGACGCCCGGCACTTACTACGACGCGCTGCCCAAGCGCCTCACGGAGCTGCAGGTTCCCACGGTGCGCGAGCCGCTGTCGCAGCTGCGCGAGCTCGGCGTCCAGCTTGACGGCAGCGCCGAGGGGTACCTGCTGCAGATCTTCATGAAGGACGCTTCTTTGTATTACGAAGATCCGGCGGCGGGCCCGTTCTTCCTCGAGCTCATTCAGCGCGAAGGCTCGCGCAGCTTCGGCGAGGGCAACTTCCGGGCGCTGTTCGAGGCCATCGAGCGCGAGCAGGCCGGTCACGCCTGGCCGGCGCAGTAGCGGCAAAGGAACCTCCATGCTCGATCGCGTCTGTCTCGGTAAAGTCCCGCGCAAGCACCACATCGGCTTCCGTGATGAAGCGGGAAAGCTGCTCTACGAGCACTGCTTCACCCGCCGCGGCTTCGACGGCGGCTACACCATCTCGTACCACCGCAACCTGCCGCCGCGCGACATCGCCCACCGCACCTCGCAGCTGCCGGCCGACCCGGAGGCCCATCCGGAAGAGGGTCTGCGCCGCCGCCACCTCGCCGGCCAGCGCCTCTCGCCCGGGGAGCCCGGCGATCACCTGGCATCGCGCCGCATGCTGCTCTGCAACCGCGATGTCGCCGTCGGCCTGTGCCGGCCGCAGCGGGCGCAGCCGCGCTACTTCGCCAACGGCGACGGCGATGAGCTTTACTACGTCCACGCCGGCCGCGGCCGCATCGAGAGCGTCTACGGTCCGCTTTCCTACCGCCCGGGCGACTATCTCCTCATCCCGCGCGGCACCATCTACCGCGTCGTGCCGGAGCCGCAAGAGCCGGGCGCGCCGCCGCCGCTGTGGCTGTGCATCGAAGGCCGGAGCTATTGCGAGATCCCCAAAAACTACCGCAACCCCTTCGGCCAGCTGCGCATGGACGCGCCCTACTGCCATCGCGATTTCCGCCGGCCGGAGGAGCTGCCGGCCCCGAGCGGCGCCGACTTCACCCCCGGCCACTACTCGATCCTGGTCAAGCGCGGCGGCAGCTACCATGAGATCGTCCGCGACTGCGATCCCATGGATGTCGTCGGCTGGGACGGCTACGTCTATCCCGTGGCGCTGTCCATCCACGACTACCAGGCCAAGGTCGGACGGGTGCACCTGCCGCCGACCATCTTCTCCACGTTTGCCGGCGGCGGTTTCATCGTCTGTTCGTTCGTGCCGCGGCCGGTGGACTACGACAAGGAGGCGGTGCCCTGCCCCTACCCCCACTCCAGCGTGGACTGCGACGAGGTGATCTTCTACTGCAGCGGCAACTTCACCAGCCGCCGCGGCATCGGCCCCGGCAGCCTGAGCCACCACCCGATGGGCATCCCGCACGGCCCGCAGCCCGGCGCCTATGAGGCCAGCATCGGCGCCGTGCGCACCGATGAGCTGGCGGTGATGATCGACACGTTCGAGCCGCTCGGGCTGACCGCCGATGCGCGCACCATCGACGATCCGGCCTATCACGACAGCTGGAACCGCTAGCCCGCGTCCACCGCCATCCACCGCTGTTCCGACCGCCCCTTTGCTGCCTTTTCCGCCTGGAGCTGCCATGAAACTTGTGACTTTCGAGCCCGTCGCCTCTTTGGATCGCCCCGCGCCCGCCCCGCGCCCCGGCCCGCGCTGCGGCGTCCTCGCCCCCCGCGATGAGGAGCCGCATCACCACGCCGCGATCTTGGATCTGCCGACGGCGTTTGCCTACCTCGACGCACGCGCGGGGCGGGCCGCGGATCCGGTCTCGGTCGCCGCCCGCTACGGCGCGGAGATGATCGCGCTCATCGAGTGCGAGCAGGCCGCCTTGTCCGCCATCGCCGAGCTTTTAGAGCTCCACCACCGCGGCGCGCTGCCCGAACAGCACGCCGGCGCGCCGCTCCTGCACGCCCGGACCGCGGTGCGGCTGCTCTCGCCGATTCCTCGTCCGCTGTCCATGCGCGACGGCTACGCCTTCCGCCAGCACGTCGAAGCGGCGCGCCGCAACCGTGGCCTGCCGATGATTCCCGAGTTCGATGAGATCCCGATCTTCTACTACACGAACCATCTCTCGGTGATCGGCCCGGGGCCGGTGCGCGTGCGGCCGCTGCATCTGCAGCAGCTCGACTTTGAGCTCGAGGCCGCGGTCGTGCTCGGCCGGACGGTGCGCAACGCCGACGTGGCGGCGGCCGACGCGGCGATCTTCGGGCTCATGGTGTGCAACGACCTGTCGGCGCGGGCGCTGCAGATGCATGAGATGAAGCTCAACCTCGGACCGGCCAAGGGCAAAGACTTCGCCACGGCGCTCGGGCCGTATCTTGTGCCCAAGGCAGCGCTCGGCAGCTTGCGCCAGGCGACCCCGCGCGGCGATCAGTTCGCCCTGGGCATGACCGCGCGGCTCAACGGCCAGCAAGTCGCCGCCGGCAAGCTTTCGGACATGAGCTGGACGTTCGCCGAGATCATCGCCCGCGCCAGCTACGGCGTGACCCTCCACCCCGGCGAAGTCATCGGCTCCGGCACGGTCGGCACCGGCTGCTTTCTGGAGACCAACGGCTCCAAGGTCTTCGACAACCTGTGGATGAAAGTCGGCGATCGCATCGAGTGTGAGATCGACGAGCTCGGCTGCCTCGAAAACGTCATCGAGCTGGAGCCGTAACGCGCTGGGCGCGCTCGCCGACTGACTGCCGATACTCTTTGAAGGAGAACCCATGTCTACGCCTGATGCGGCGGCGCCGCCGGTCCTTTATCACTACTACCGCTCTTCGTCGTCTTGGCGCGTGCGCTGGGCGCTGCACTACAAGGACGTGGCCTTCACCGCGGTGGCGGTGGACCTGCTCAAAGGCGAGCAAAAGCAAGCCGAGTACGTAGGCAAAAATCCCCTGGGCTTCGTCCCCGCGCTCGCGGTGGGCAATCATGTCTTGGCGGAGAGCGTCGCGATCCTCGAGTACCTGGAAGAGGCGTACCCGGCTCCGGCGCTTTTGCCCGCCGATCCGCTCGGGCGGGCGCGGGTGCGGCAGCTCGTGCAGATCGTCGCCGCCGACACCCAGCCGCTGCAGAACCTCTCGGTGCTCCGCCATATCGGCGAGGTGGCGGGCCAAGACGCGCAAAAAGAGTGGGCCCGGCGCTACATCCGGCGCGGTCTCACGGCGTATGAGACGCTGCTCCAGTCGCCGGGCTGGCCGCGCGGCATGTACTCGCATGGCGACGAGCTCTCGATGGCGGACCTGTGCCTGATCCCGCAGTGCTATAACGCCCGCCGTCAGGGGCTGGACATTGCGGACTGGCCGCGCATCGCAGCGATCGAAGCGGCGGCGCTCGCAACGGCGGCGGCTCGGAGCTCGCATCCGGACGCGGTCGCGCCTACTCCTTGAAGCAGTATGTCTCCGGCTGGGAACTAAACCACGCTTCGCGTCAGAATCGCAGGTTCGGGCTGCGCCGCGGGTCCTGTCGCCTACGGCACCCCGCTGCTTGCACAGCAGGGCCCCCGCCTCCGGCGCCACCCGCTCTCTTGGCGATAAGTTCGGGCTGCAACTGGGGCGCGGTTTAAATAGTCTGGTGGGGACTTGGCTGAGGGGGGAGGTCTAGTGCTTAGTTTTTGACGCGCGCTTGCGCCGCTTGCTGCGCGGCCAGCGAGAGCAGCTGCGACATCGTCGCCGGGTCGAGCGAGGCGAGGAGCTCTTCGGCGCGCTTTTTCGCCGCCGGCTCCAGCTCCGGCGCGGCTTCCCCCTCGCCGCGATCGCGATCGAGGAAGTCGAGCACGCGGGCGGTCTGGGCGTTGCGCACCGCGGCGGGCTGCGCGTAGTGGCGCGAGGTCATGGCGAACGAGCCATGGCCCAGGCTCGCCGCGACGGCGTCCGAGACCGCGCCCGACTCCACCGCCAAGGTGGCGTACAGACCGCGCAAGCTGTGCGGACAGACCTTGGGAACCCCGGAGCGGACGCAGATGCGCGCCACTTCCGAGTGCAGAGTCTGGCGGCGGTGCGGCTGGCCGGTGCGGCCGCGGCCGAACAACGGATCCTCGGGGGCGAGTCCGCTGATCAGCTTCTGCAGGTGGCCCTGCAGCACCTCCGGCACGCGCAGGTGGCGCCGGGCGTTGTGGGTCTTGCCGCCGTCGATCCACAGGATGCGCCCGCCGTCATCGACATCGCGCGCCACCCGCAGAAGGACCTCGCTGGCGCGCAGACCCAGGAGCAGCGCCATCAGCGCGGCGAGCGCCAGGGTGTCGCCCTGCTCGGTGTAAAGGGTCAGCGCGGTCTCGGCGAAGCGGCGGGCCTCATCGATGCGCAGCTGCGGCTTGCCGACGCGCACCTTGCCGATCGGAGTGACCGACTTGAACGGACTCTCCTTTACATAGTTTCGCGTCACCGCCCAGTTGAAGAAGCTCTTGGCCAGCCCAAGGTAGAAGCGGTGGGTCGCGGCGGCGACGGGCGTGCCGGTCTTCTCGCTCGTCCGCTCGGTCGCTTTGGCGTAGAGCTGCTGCGCCGCCCGCGGCGTCAGCGCGGCGATGTCCTGATCGACATAGGAATCGAGGAACTGGCGCAGCCGCGCCATCTGCTCTTCGCTCGTGCGCTCAAGGCAGCGCGCGGTCTGGATGCGGAAGTGGGCATACTCATCCAGCGCATCGTCGAGCCGCACGGTGGGCGGACGCAGGAGGTGCTTCTCCAGCTCGTCCTTGGTGATGCGGGCTTCCTCCATGCTGCCCACATACAGAGACTTGCGAGCTCCGTTTTCAATGACGACAAGCCGGAAGCGGTTGCGCTCCGGATACGGACCAAGGACGCGCGGCGGCCCTTTACGGCGCATGATTCCTCCACTACATACTAGCCAGGAAGTTTGTGACAGCAGGAAAAAGGAGTCCTATTTCCTGTTGCAAATATTTCATCTCGCGCCTTAAGGCGCCTTGTACGAGCGCAGATTGACTACGCCAACTTACGGCGCAGCATTGCGCGCTTCCGCGCTCCGTCTACGCTACTTCGGAGCTGCTTGATCCGCCCGCCGAATCATCTTCTGACCCAGCGGAATGATCGGCTTCATTGCCCATGGAAGCAGCGTCTTTGCCCGAGCGTCCGCCGGCTCTCCCCGCGGACCGCAGGCCCATGCCGCGAGCGCGGCTTACTTGTCGTAGTTTTTCGACGGTCTGACGGGCCAGCTCAGCCCGCGCAGCAGCGTCTGGTATTCCCTCCCCACCAAGTTCTTTGATGACCGATCCGATCCGGCGCTGCAGATCAGAAGCGGCATCTTGAATGGACCGTAGTTCTTGGATGACTTGATCGTTCTTTTCAGGTTCCGTCACGAACTTATCGTAACATGCGCGCGGAACATGGATCTAGAGTCTTTTCGCGAAGATATTGCGTGGGAAACAGTAGGCTGATGTGGGAACGAAATCGGAATGGAATCGGACCCGGAAGAAGGAGAGTGCCGTAGAACCGCGCCTCTGGCGGCGCGCCGTGAAATACCTGTGCGGAATGAGTGAAAGGAGTATTGCGAGCCTAATAGCTCGGAGCTCGGATCGGAGCTCGGATCGGGCTTGGGAGGGGCGTTCGCAGTTATCTCGGCTGCCGCGGTCGTGATAGCCTGGCGGCCATGCGTGCCATCCGCTGCCATGAGCTAAAAGGTCCTGCGAACCTGCGCGTCGATGACGTGCCCGAGCCCGTCGTCGGTCCCTCCGAGGTGCTGGTTGACGTCAAGGCGGCGGGGGTGAACTTTCCCGACGTTTTGATGTCGTACGGCAAGTACCAGTTCCGGCCGCCGCCGCCGTTTGTGCCGGGCGGCGAAGCGGCGGGCGTGGTGCAGGCGGTGGGCAGCGGGGTGACCTCGCTTGTCCCCGGCGATCGGGTGGCTCTCACCGTATTTTATGGCGCGTTCGCCGAGCGCATCGTCGTGCCGGAGCTGGCGGCGGTCAAGCTGCCGCAAGGGGTCCCCTTCGAGCGCGGCGCGGCGACGCTGCTCACCTATCTTACGACGATCCATGCGCTCGTCGATCGGGCCAAGCTGCGGGCGGGAGAGACGCTGCTCGTGCTCGGCGCCGCGGGTGGGGTGGGGCTCGCGGCGGTGCAGCTTGGCAAGCTTTTGGGGGCGCGGGTGATCGCCGCCGCCTCGACCGATGAAAAGGTCGCGTTCTGCAAGCAGCAGGGCGCCGATGAGGGCATCTGCTACGGACGCGAAGATCTCAAAGAGCGGGCCAAGGCCCTGACCTCCGGCCAGGGGGTCGATGTGATCTACGATCCGATCGGCGATCGCTTCGCCGAGCCCGCGCTGCGGGCTATAGCCTGGGAGGGCCGCTACCTCGTGGTCGGCTTCGCCGCCGGCGAGATCCCCAAAATTCCGCTCAACCTGACGCTGCTCAAAGGCTGCCAGATCGTCGGCGTGTTCTGGGGCCAGTTCGCCGCCCGCGAGCCGCAGCAAAACCGCGCCCACGCCGCCCGCGTGCTTGCGTGGGTGGAACAAGGCAAGCTCACCCCGCACGTGGATGCCGTGCTGCCGTTTGACCGCGCCGCGGAGGCCCTCCTCCGCATGGAGCGCCGCGAGGTCAAAGGCAAGCTGGTGCTAGTGCCTTAAGCAAATGTCCCGCGCTCCCGCCCAAAACCCCAATAATTTCTGTTGACTACGGGATGGGAGCAGTCTAATTAAACCAAGCCTCGCGAGATTCAGGCACGTAGCTCAGTGGTAGAGCACTACCTTGACACGGTAGGGGTCCGCGGTTCAAGCCCGCGCGTGCCTACTTATAGATCTGCCCATCCCCATAAGGTTTGGTTAGGAATTACTACCTGGCCGCCTGGGAGATGGGGTAAGATGTTGAAATTCCGCAGGAGACCGACATGCCCAAGATGAAATCCCACTCTGCCGCCAAGAAGCGCTTCAAAGTGACGGCGAAGGGACACTTCAAGCACAAGCAGGCGCACAAGAGCCATCTGCTTACGCACGAATCCTCCAAGCGCAAGCGCAAGCTGTGCGGCACCAAGATGGTGCACAAGACCAACGAGCAGCAGATCCGCGAGCTGCTCCCCTACGCCTAGGCGTCTCGCCTTTTCGGCGCCTCAGGGTGCCGCGTAAAAAAGCCGGTCCGGCTACATGCCAGGCCGGCTTTTTTATTTCGGCCGGCCCGGCTCGCTCCCCACGCTACTCTTGGTCGTCGTGATCCGAGGCGCGGCGCATGACCGCCGACTGCGCGACCAGGATCAAGAAGATCAGCACCGCATACGCCGCCGCGTACCCATAGCGGTGCCCGCGTGAGAACGCCCAGCGGTAGGCCTGCGAGACCAAGATGTCCGTCGCCCCGTCCGGCTCCCCTCCGGAGACCAGGAACACGACGTTGAACATGTTGAACGTCCACACCGCCCCGAGCAGAATCGACGGCAGCATCGACGGCCACAGGATCGGCAGCACGACCTTGCGCAGCGCCTGCCAGCGGGTCGCGCCGTCAAGCCGCGCCGCCTCCTCGATCTCCACCGGCACCTGCGCCAGGTTGCCGAGCGCCACCACCATCATGAAGGGAAACCCGAGCCAGACATTGGTCGCGATGTTGGCCGACAGCGCCGTGGCAAACCCGGTGAAAAACGACACCGGGGCCAGCCCCAGGCTCTGCAGGATCGCGTTGATGGCGCCAAACTGCCGGTTGAACATGCCCTTCCAGATGAGCGCCGTAATGTAGTTGGGGATGGCCCACGGCACGATGAGGAGCATGCGGTACACCCCGCGCAGCTTCAGCAGCGGATCGCGCAAAAGGAGCGCCAGCCCGCCGCCGATAAGGACGTGCAGGATGACGTTGGCCGCCGTCCACAGCAGGGTGACCGCCAGGGTGAAGTAGAAGCTCAGCGGCTGAAAGCAGCCCCCGTCGCGGCACAAGAGGATGCTGGCGAAGTTGGACATCCCGACGAAGCGCCAGGTGCCATCGCCGTCGCGGGTAAACAGCGACATGGCGACGCCGACGAACATCGGTAAAAGGGTCAGCGCGGTCATCGCCACCGCGGCTGGACCCAGGTACCCGTACGCATCGCGGTTGCGCCACATCGCGCGCAGCACCCGCTGCTGCTGTCCCCGCCGCACGGCGTAGGCGGCGCCGCCGACTAGGAGCAACGCCATGAGCACCAGATAGGGTGTCTGGCTGGCCGTGGCCGGGGGCGGCTGCAGGTAGCGCTCCAGCTGCTGCTGCGCCGCCGCCAGGGCCGAAGCCGGCTCGACGCCGCGCAGCCCTTGCCGCAGCGCCTGCTCACCCGGCTCCCAGAACGAGCGCATCGCCGGATGAGTCGGGCTGAACACGATATCGGCCAGCTGGGCGTAAAAGCCGCGCAGCACCGGATCGCGCTGGACATCGCCGTGCTGCCACACCGCCAAGGTGGTCACCGACTGCCGCCCGACCCGCGCCCGCAACAGCGCCGCCTCTTCGCTGACCAGATAGCGGAGGAACTGGGCGCTCTTCTGCGGCCGGCTCGTGCGGGCGCTGATGTAAGCGGCCTCGATCGTCGTCAGCGGGGCGGCGGCGCGGCCGGTCTCGCTGACGATCGGCAGCGGGGCGACGCCGTAGGGGACGCCGCGGTCGATCTCGCCGATGAACCACGGACCGCTTATGACCGTGGCGGCGCGGCCCTGGTTGAAAAACTGGGTGACCAGGACCGAGGTCATGTCCTGCGGAATGTCCCCCCGCTGCTGCATGCCGACGACAAACTTCAGCGCCGCGGTCTGCTCCGGGGTGTCAAGGCGCGGCAGCTCGCTGCCGGGGGGGATGATCGCGCCGCCGAAGGCGTGCAGCCAGGTCGCATGGAGAAAAAAGTTTGCCGCCTCGTAGGCCAGGCCGTAGCGCGGCGGCTGTCCCGGCGCCTCGGCGCGCAGGCGCTGCCCCAAGGCGAAAAGCTCCTTTGTGGTGCGCGGCGGCTCGGCGACCAGATCGGTGCGGTAAAACAGCGCCAGGCTCTTGAGCGACAGCGGCAGGCCCCACAGCGCCCCGGCTTGGGTCAGCGGACCGGCGCTGCCCGGCACGAGCGGCGAGAGCGCCCCCGGAACGTGAATGAGATCGTCCACCTTGCGCAAGAGCCCCTGCCGCACCCACTGGCCGACCAGGTCATGCGCGAAGATGAACACATCGGGACCGTGGCCGCGCGGGATCGCCGCCTGAAGCTTGTCGGCCATGCTGCCGTAGGGAATGCTGACCGCCTCGACCAGGGTGGGGTTGTTGCCGGCGTGCTCTTGCGCGGCGTTCCATTTCTGCACCACCTGCTCCAGCGCTTGCTCTTCTCCGCCCGTGTAGGCGTGCCAGACCACAAGCTTGGTAGCCAGGATGAACGGCAGCGCGAGCATCGCTAGCTCACAAGCTCTTGCGGCGCGGACGGCGGCATGAGGCGCGCCCCGTCACTTTTGCCCGGCGCGCGATCGAAGAAGTGGCAGTGCGCAGCCGGAACCGTCAGGCATACTTCGGAGTCGTGGGCCGGCGCCTTGGCGGTCGGGCAGCGCAGGACAAAGCGCGTCGCGCAGGTGGTGAGATGGATCAGATCCTCGCTCCCCAGGTGCTCCACCACGTCCACCCGCGCGCGGATGCTGCGGTCGGCTGCGGGCTCAGCCAAGATCAGATCCTCGGCCCGTATGCCTAGCGACACGGGGCCGCTCGGGTACCCCGCGGCGGGCACCCGCAGCGCCAGCGCGGCATCGGCTGCCACGAACTCGCCGGCGTCGATCTGACCCGGAATCAGGTTCATCTCCGGCGTGCCGAAAAACCGCGCGACGAAGGTGTTGCGCGGCTTGTTATAAAGCTCCGCCGGGGCGCCGACCTGGACGAGCTCCCCCTGCTTGAGCACCGCGATGCGGTCGGCCAGCGTCATCGCTTCGACTTGATCGTGCGTCACGTAGACCATCGTCGCCGACAGCCGCCGATGCAGCCGCAGGAGCTCCAGCCGCATCTGCTGCCGCAGCGCCGCGTCCAGGTTGGACAGGGGCTCGTCGAACAAAAAGACCTTGGGGCGCCGCACGACGGCCCGGCCCATCGCCACCCGCTGGCGCTGGCCGCCGAGATCGGAAGAGCACACGTCTGAACTCCAGTCACGCCAATGTATCTC
>CALFML010000384.1 GCA_937879845.1 uncultured Myxococcales bacterium | reverse complement strand
TGTTCGACGCAGAGACGCCCGCCATGCCGCTCTTTCCCAACGACTTCCCAGCCGCTCCGCCGCTGCCGGGTTTTGTCGTGTTGAAGGTGTTCGCGATCGTCGCGCTGGAAGGCGGCAACATCGCGCTGCTGCACGATCGGCGCGCTGCGTGCCTGCTTCTGAAGCGGCGGCTGCACAAGATTTCCCTGTTCGTGCTACCGGCAGACGGCCAGTCCTTTCAGACTGCGAGCGCGGTCTCTCTGGGCCGACTGTCTGCGCAGGCCTCTGTGGTGCGCGGCTTCTCTGTGCTGCTGTGGCGCGACGGCGAGCTGGCTTATGTTCTGGTGTCGGACCTTAACCCGACCGAGCTCGCCCAGCTGGGGAAAAAGTTTGTCGGCGAGTAAGCACAGCCGCCTCCTTGGCGGAGGATGGATCAGGAAGGTCGGCGGTTCATCAGCACGCGGTTCTGCGCGCAGGAGGCGATGAGGGTACGGACTTCTGTCTCATCGAGGGCCGCAACGGGATGGGCGGCGTAGGCTGCATACTCCTGCGGAGACAGCTGAAAGGAGAAATAGAAGACCCCGCTGCTCGCCTGGGCCAGCGAGGTCTCGGTCTGCATCGCGAGTTGCAGCAGTCGTCTCAGCAGCGCCGCCACATAGCCGGCCGCGCTGCGAGCAAACCAGCCCCCTTGGTAGGATATCGACAGCAGGTGTTCGGAGCGCGACGGACCACGTCTCGCCGTCTCTGCTCCGGCTTCGCCGCTCTCCGTGATGGTATAGACAAACGCCAGCCCGGGCTTGGTGACGAACGCGCTGCCCGCGGCGAGCAGCTGCTCTGGTGGAAGCTGCTGGCCCGTGGCAGCCAGCGCCGACCCTTTGGCGCGCGCAAGCCCGCCTTGCAGCTCACGTACGAAGTCGGGTGAGTAGATGCGCGCGTACAAGGTCCAGCGCCGAACTACGACACTGAATAAAACCGAACCGACGAGCGCGAGCACGATCCAAAACCCCATGCGGCCTATCTCCTGCCCCGCAGCTTAGCAGAATGCTCACGCGCCGGATCAGGGGGTCGCCGCCGCCGCCGCCAGCGCAGTCCCTACGCCGCCGCTGACTTATGGTTGCGGCCCGGCAGGGGCAAGGCTATGTAGATCAGCGCTTGCGCAGGGAGGTATCATGGGCACCCCGAAAGAAATCGTCGCTCGCCTCTTCCATTGGACGACGACTCACCCGGAGATTCGCGTTCCGGTAAGCTCCTACTACCTCATGCGCGAGCGCGTGCTGGTGGATCCACTGCTCCCGTCTCCTCGGGGACTCCAGTGGCTGACGCGGCACGGACCGCCCGAGCACATCCTGCTCACCTGCCGGCTGCACTCGCGGCACAGCGCGTCAGACAGCGTCACGGAGCAGTCTGCGCCGCGCCCGCAGACTCCCAAATAAAATTAGGTCAACCGGCTAACCGGCCTAGGCAGCTATGGCTGCACGCTGCGCATCGCGCGACAATCCATCTTCGGCCTGCATGGAGGTACTGACCCGAACATATCCGACGGCGGCTCGGCGCTTGCTGGGATGGGCGCCTCAGCCCGTCTTGGGGCACCTGGGTCATGCTTCGGAACGGTAGGAACGGTCGGAACGGTTGCGGTATCCATGGTTCGATCTCCTACAGGTGGCGTCCCTCCAGCCGATGTAGGTGGAACCGTAATTCCCGTTCACGTCAGCCAGGGTCAGACCTGCCGGCGCCTTGCCGGTCGGGTAGCTCACCGCCGTCGCGAACCCCGTGCTCGTCGCCAGTAGGACACTGACGCTGTCGCTGTCGAAGTTGCTCACCGCGATGTCGGCGCGACCGTCGCCATTCAGGTCAGCGGCGGTCACCGCGCTAGGGGACTTTTCTACCGCGTAGCTTGCGGCAGCGCCGAAGGAGCCTCCGCCGGTCCCCAGCAGCACGCTGACGCTGTCAGCGTCGAAATTGCTGGTCACCAGATCGGGCTTGCCGTCGGCATTGACATCCGCAACCGCGACTCCGCTGGGACTATTGCCGGTGGCGAAGCTGCGCGCCGTCTGGTAGGTGCCATCTCCCTTGCCGAGAAGCACACTGACCGTGCTGCTATCGAAGTTGCTGGTTACAAGATCGAGCTTCCCATCGCCATCCACGTCGCCGACGGCGATGTCACTCGGACCCTTGCCGACGCTGCTCTGGCTATCCGATAGGTAGCCGCCGCGTCCGTTGCCAAGCAGGACATCGACGCTGCCGCCGCCGTAGCTGGCCACTATCAGATCGGTCTTTCCGTCGGCGTTCACGTCGGCCATCTTACTCGCCGAGGGCGTGCCGCCCGTGTCCAGCGTGAGGCTGTCAAGGAAACGGCCGGCGCCGTTGCCGATAAGGACATCGAGACCGCTCATCGGCGCTCCGTAGGCTGCCGACACCAGGTCGGCCTTCCCGTCTCCGTCCAAGTCGGCGACCGCCAGCCGGCCGAGCGGCCGACTCCGGAACTCCATCGCCGGCTGAAACGTTCCATCGCCGTTGCTGATGAAGCTGTAGCCGTGGTCGGACTCCGCCGACACCACTACGTCCATCCACCCGTCGCCGTTGACGTCCCTGTCCAGTATTTTTTTTCAACCGTCGGTGTAGCCTTAATTAAGAGCACCGCGGAGTCCGCCTGAAGGCCCGATTAAGGGTAAGATTAAGTACGTTTAATTCGGACCATGTACCATGATGTCAGTGGGAAACGATCCGCACGGAAGGATAGGTAAAAGCCTTGCCCGCGGCACAAACGGGCTCTATATCGGTGTGGGCGGTAGCCCCGAGCGAGGTGAGTTATATTTGGCAGATCAGGCAGCCCTCGCGCTCTTCATCTTCGCCCTCGTATTGTCCTAAGACTTGGAGAAGCGTTTTCCCTGGCATCTGTCGCTTTGACTTCTCCTGAGAGCGCTCCCAATTTGCTTTTATCTCCGCCATTCGCTCAGGCTGCTCAAGCGCCTCTAACGGCTCATCACTGCTCCAGTAGAAGGGATTCCCGTTTATTTTGTTCGCATACTCATATTGCTTTGCTTCTTCAAACAGATCGGGATGGGTTTCTTTGAGCCGAACCCATTCTATTTTCTGCTGATAAAAACAAAAGAAACAACCGGATCTCGTTCTGCCCCATTCTGTATAGCGAGGCATACCCAGACCTGATTCCTCCAAAATTTGCATAACGTCTCTATAGACCTTTTTATGCTCAACAAAAGGATATACCGCTTTAATGTTAGATTTATGACTGATATATCCTAATCGATCTCTTTCATCGTAGCGCAAAGCGACATAGTTAATAACCGGTTCATTGCCTACGTACTTTTCAAACGGCTTGAGCTTTAGATTCTTGGTACACCACCTCC
>CALFML010000383.1 GCA_937879845.1 uncultured Myxococcales bacterium | reverse complement strand
TACATTGGCGTGACTGGAGTTCAGACGTGTGCTCTTCCGATCTGGCTTTTTTTCGCGATGCGCCCGGTATTCTAGTAGCGCCCGGGCGCGTGCGCCCCTCAGAATGCGTCAGGATTGAGCGATGAGCGAAGAACCAAACCGACGACGGGTCAAAGAGCCACCGGGCGACACCCAGCCCAAAACGCCAAAGAAGCCCAGCGGGCACCAGTACGAGCTGATGCGCCGCGCGAACCTTGTCAAGCAGCAGGAGGCCGATCGGCAGCGCGCCGGCTACTTCGCGGCGAAGATTCAGCGCGCTCCGGCTGTCCCGGGCCCACCCGAGCGGGCCCACTTGCGCATGCTCGAGCGCCTGGAGCGACAGGCCTGCGACATCGAAAACGACCCTGGCTTGAGCGAGGAAGACCGCCGAAAAGCGATGAACGACACCGCGCACGCCATGGCCAAGATCTCCGCGAACGCAGAGTGTGAGCGCGAAGCCGAGGAGCACGAGCGGGAATACAATCGTCGAATCGACGAACACAAGGTCAAGAAGCGGGCGCTGCAGATGGCGATGAAGAAACACACGTGCGTAGAATGTCGGCGGAAAATGGCAGAGGGAGACGGCGAGAAATGAGCAAGTACATCTTGTTTATCGGGGCACGGCGCAGTGGGAAGACCCATCGCGCGATCGAGGAAGCTCGGCGGGTCGGCCCGCGTGTGCTGGTCATTGCGCCGACGGTGGTTTTGGCGGAGTCCGTCGCTCAGCGTTACCGAGTCGTGACAGCCTGCTGCGATGGCATTCCGACGGGCGCCCCGGACGCGGTTGTGCTTGACGACGTGCACAGGATGAGCGTCAAGGCGGTTCTGTCGTCCTTGGCTGCGGCTATCGACCGGGACGCGCCGATCTGGGCCACGGCCAATCCTCCGACGACTAGCGAGGAGCAACAAGCAATCGATGCGCTGTCCGCGGCGGGCTTTGTCTCGGTCGATTGCGACGAGCCAGCGCCTGCACCGGACCTGATGAGGTTCGCCGCCATTGCCAAAGTGCTCAATTCGCGAGAGCCATCAGCAATCGACGGTCTAGCCGTTGCTTTCCGGGATCTTCCAAGGGAAGCCCGATGAACGGCTTATTCTTAACATCCCTGGCCGACCTCATGGACCGCCGAATAGCCAACGGGTCCGCCGTGCATGTCACCGCAGAGACGGCGCGGGAACTGCGGGCGCTGGCCGTGCTGCCGTGGGAATCGGCCAAGTATGAGCGCATTTTAAGGCAAGGAGCGCACGTTCTGGGCGATGTTAGCGCCCAACGGCTGAGCGTAGATGAGACCGTAACACCGGCCGACCTCGCGTTGGGGTGGCTGCTGGCAAGCAATGCCCAGCCGATTTGTGTAACCGACGACTGGCATGAGCGTGTAGACAGAGCCAGACGCGCCGCCATCTGCGCCGAACTGGCTGTTATCGCACCGCTTGCGCTCCCGATGATGTTCATTGAAATATCTATGCCGTTTTCGGACGAGCACAGGAAAGACGCACGTAAGGTGCGGGATGCGTACGGACGCGGGGTCTTGCCAGTCATTGATACCGGCATAGCTAAACGGCAGTGGTCAGCTGCGGATGGTACCCGCGAAGGCGCTCGGGCGGCGTGGCGGTTCATCATGGATACACTGGAGGCCGTGACCACTGCGCCATACGTCGTGTTTGATCGTGCAAAAACAAGTGAGAGGGACATTGCGGAGTCACAAAAAAACTATCAGGCAACGGCCCAAATGTATCGCGGCGAGCTGGAGGCGATGCCATGAGCGACGAATACGGCATCCTGCGTGAGTCGCCACGCTTTGAGGCGTACGGACGAGTGACGCCAGAGGTGAGATTCACGCCGGAGTTTCGAGTAAAGCACGAAGGGTTAAGAGTGGCGGTGACATTGGAAGGGCGGAAAGTATTCAGTAGCACCCTTCAATTCCGCGGGTCGGAGCTTTGGCTGACGAATATCGGAGATCCGGTAGCTAGTCTGGATTTTCGACCGTAAATCGCTCGACGGGTCCGCCGCGGTCGTTGGCGACGTGGCAAAAGTTATATACATACTCATCGGCGTTTTTTGCTGCAGTCTCCGCTGCAGCAAGTGCGGTCGGCGCGATGACCATCAGGAAGTCATTTGCATCTGGTTGGTGCTCTGGCTCAGCACAAACAGCGACGAACCATCGTTCCTGGCACTTCCACAGCGCGCCAGTCTGAAGGCCGATCTTGCGCAGGGTGGCTGCCATCCGGTCGCGCACGGCGGCGTAGGGGTTATCGATGGGTGCCGCGGTGCGAGGGTGGGCGCAGATCATGCCGTTCTTGGCGATGTTTTCCTGTGCCTCGAGGTAGCTTAGAAAGGCGTCGGTGTAGATCGCGAAGTCATGCTCGGGGCTCTCGGGGTTGAGCTCTCGCAGATAATCGACGATCTCGGCGCGCGTTATTTTGCCCACGTTTTCAGTCCTTTGCCGTTTCCTTGAAATAGGTCGAGCGTCTGTTGAGTAAAGGCGCTTGCTAGTTTCGTTTGAGCGTACACGGCTGCGCCCGGCGCGTCTATTGGCAGGACTTCAAGTTCATCCTCAATGCCCTTGACTAGGTCATAATCTGCGCCGCCTTCAGTAATGTCGAATTGCTCAAAGCGGGGGTTAAAGTTTAGGTTCATCGAACCGCGCAGCAGTAGTTTGTAGTCTGCGCTCTTGATCGTGGCGATTTTGCTGTGGTTGACAACCAGTTTGATCGATCTCGGGCCAAAGATGCTGACCCACCTGTCGAGGAGCGACTTGTTTTTGCCGCGGGCCCCGTGGTCAATAACCAGAGTCGCGCCAGTCAGCCGGCCGTCGAGCATCAAGCGTTCCAGGCACTGAATCTCGTATTCAGCTACTGTCCATGTCCATAGCGAGACTTCAGCCTTGCCGACGCAATCTAGGCAGTGAAGGATTGCGTCAATCATGCTGAACTGCCCGCGAGTGACGGCGAACAAAGATAAGCCGGGCTCTATGGGGCCGATGCAGTCGGCTGCAGACTTGAATGATTCAACGGCTCGTTTGCGGCGAGAGGTCGGGGCGGCGACGGGCATATGACTATCCTTGTCCGAGTCGGTAACGGCGGTTGTCTTTGATCGTGAATCCGAGTTCTCCGGCGCGGGCCAGCATCTGTCCGATCGCTTGCTTCGTCTTGCCGGTCCGCTTGGCGATTGCGTAGTTCGTCAGGCCCTCAGCATTGAGAGCGACGATCGCTTCCATTTTGTCGCTGGCGCCGCCGGCCGGTCCGGCACCCGCTGCTATGTCGGCGACCTTGCGCGGGCTGCATCCGTGGAATTTGGCGATCTGCTCGTAGCTCGGGCGGTCCGGGTCCGCGAGCGCGGCCTGTATGCTGACGACGATCGAGGGGGATAAGGTCAAGGGTATCTCCTTGGCCCCGAAGGGCCAGCGCGTCGATTAGTTAGCTCTAGGCTGCGCACTCATTGCCGGCTTCGATCCATGCCTGAATCGCGGCGCGCATCTCATCGTTGGTCATTGCTAACGCCGCATCGATCTGCGCGGCAGTATCCAAGGGAAGTATCTGATACGCAACGATTGCGCCTTCAAGGTGCGCCCGGTTCATTTGTGCGATGTCCATGAAAAGAACTTTATCATAGTCCACTTAGAGGTCAACACAAAAATGCAATTGTGCTGCTTTTTTTCATGAATGTCCGCTAATCTTCGATATCCCAGCCTCCCGCAGCGCCGTCTCCCACGCATAGAGCAAGTACCCAACGGCGTCCGTGAGGTGCGATCCGTCGCCCTTGGGTTTGCGGCTCTCCTTGTGGATGCCGCAGGTTCGGAACGCTTCGGCGGTCGTCTTGCAGTTCGTCGAGATGATCACGCGGTTGTCGCGCAGGAGCTCGTTGACAACGTTCAAGCGGACGGCAACCGGTGGATTTGCGCGGAAGGTCTTGCTGCTAGCCGGCCCTTTGCGGTTATCGGTAAGGCGCCGTTCCTCGATAGGCGCGTGCGGGTCCCATCCGAAGTTCTCAACGATCGCCCAGGAGTAGGTAGCCGGGTCAGACTCGCTGCCGCGCTGCTCCGCCTGCGCGCCTTGGTGGTGGCCGGTCATGTCGGCGACCAGAAGGTAGTCAGCTGGCTTGGTTCCGCGCTTCTTGGCGGACTCGGCGATCTTCATGCAGAGAAGTTCTTCGGTCCACCAATCGCCAGCGACGAAGTCGTTGCAGACCTCGTGCCGGACAACGAACACGGGAACGCCGGCCTTGACCCAGGCGATCCCATCGGGGGCCACGTACGCCTTGGCCTCGATAAACGCGCAGTAGGGGCGCCGCTGGAAGTCCATGCCGGCGCCGAGGTGACGGTTGCCGGCCAAGCGGCCGCCGAGCCCCGTGAAGTTGTTGCACTCCGCGGTGATGTCACGCCAGCCGACCGGCTCGGGCCGGAAGTGCTGTTCGCGTCTGTAAAACGGGTAGGCCCGGTCAACGATCGAGGTCCAAACGCCGAGGTCGTCGCGTTTGGCCTGGCCAGGGTCAAGGATGGCGGCGAGCTTGCCGAAGCGTGTCTTTGCTGCCTGGTTGATGATCTCGTTTTGGTCCGAGGGAAAGGCGGTCTCCCGGGCGTAGGGAAGCAGTGGCGTGCCGGTGTCATCCAGGGCATGCACGGCAGCATGCAGGTTCTCAGCCCATAGCGCCTTGACGGAGTCGGGCGGGTTCATGGCTAGCCAGCAGACGCCGCCGTTGTCTATGTTGGCGCCCATCGCGTTCAAGATGCCCTTGCTGTCGACCTGCTGGGCCTCGTTGACAGCGACTGCAGCGACACCGCCGGCCTTGAGACTCTGCGGGCGGTCCGCGCTCTTTATCCAGATCTCCGCGCCGTTGGCGAGGGTGTAGTATTTCTCACTCTTGTGGTAAACGATCCGGCGGTCGCGGAACCAAGCGGCCGGCAGTACCTTGGCGATGATTTCGTGGAGCTCGCGTTGCTGCGGGAAAGTTGGCACGACCAGCCAGCAGATCGTCTTGCCAAGGTGGCAGTCGGGGTATCGTATGGCAAAGAGCAGGATCGCCAGCACCGAGAAAAACGTCTTTCCGCCGCGCCGGTTGTCGACGTAGACCTCCAGCGCCTGCCGGTCGGGGTCGTCGCGCTCGTAGGCTAGGAACCACTGCGCGAGCTGCAGCGCGGCGCGGACCTGGCTCGATACCAGCGTGATGATGTGCGGGGTCCCGCTGGATTCATACGCGAGCTCGTCGCGGTCCCAAAGGCCGCCGGCCGTTAGAATCGTGCTGCCGTCCGGAGCTCGGACCTCCAGGCCGAGTTCTAAGCCGCGCGCACCCGGTGCAAGCCGCGCCCTACTTTGACGGATCTTGCTGGTGGCGCTGGCGGTCGGCATTTGCTCTGCGCATCGCTATGAGCTTTCGATGGTAGGCCAGGGCGCCGCGCCGGAGCAGTTCGGAGGTCGTGATGTTGAGATCTTCGGCAGCCTTCCGGATCTCGACCGCCTCTGAATCGGTAGTTCTTGCGTGTAGTTGGGTCGTGCGCTTGATCACCGCTGGCTCTCCTGAGAGAAACACAAGGTCTGAGTGTCTGCACATCTACCGGCACAACAATAACTTTCGTGTGTACACATGGTGTAGCACGTGGGACAGAGGGGAATTTCATGGGCTAGTCCTTACGCCGTGCACGCTGTTTCCATGGCCAAGGTCGGGCGCTCCTACTCAAGCCAGCGGCATGCTATGGATTTTGTCGGCGGCGGCGCACTCGTTCCGCGCCAGGGGCTGACCGCGGGGCCGAAGATTCAGCAGATCCCCCAAGTGGCCAGAGCTGCGCCAGGCTTCGAGCCGCGGTATCAGACCCCGACCAACTTCACCAACATCGGCGCGGCAACGCGCTCGTTCGAAGCGCTGTTCGGGAAAATCTCGACGCGACTCGGGCCCACGAATCCGCGCTGGTCAACGTTCTCAGGGGAGCTGACGCCGGAGTCAATTATCGGCGCTATTGACCAGGCCAACGCGGGCATTCCCTTCGTCCTGTGCGACATGTTTCGGCGGGCCATCGAGAATGATGCGCACTTGGCCGGTGTCACCTATCAGGCGTTTTCGCCAATTGTGGCCAAGCCCGATGCGATTGACCCGCCGGCTGCGCTCGCGACTGACACTGTGGCGATCAATGTCGCCGCCTGGCAGCGGGCGGTGCGCGACCAGATTCCCGATTATGACCAAGCCCGGTTCGCGCTCCTTTGGGGCGAAGGGCAGGGATGGAGTTCGGCTGAGATTGTTTGGGGGATTCGCCGGGTTACGTGGTTTCGCCACGACAAGAAACGGATCTCACGGAACTACTGCATCCCGGTCAAACTGGAGATCGTCGAAGGGCGCGCCTTCCGGTTCGACACTGAGACCGACCGGCCGCTGCTCTGGATTGACGGCGACTATGTCCCGCTCCCAGCGGCCAAGTTCATTTTTCATGTAGCCAACGGATTCAGCCAAATCCGCGAGCGCCGCGGCTTCATGCGCTCGTGCTTGTTCCTGCATGCCATCAAGCAGTGGTGCGTGCGGGACTTGGCCGAGTACCTGCACATCTACGGAATTCCGCAGATGACCGCGGAGTATGATCCGAAGCAGTACGAGTACCCGGAAGCGCAGGCTATCGCCGCCGAGGTGGCGAAGTACCTCGGTCAGGGCGGCGTACCCACGGTGCCGATTGATCAGTTTCGGCTGCGTAGCGATACGCCGCTGCCCGACGGCGCGCTCGTGCATACGCAGGCTGCTGATTGGCTTGACGCGCAGATGACCAAGGTGGTCACGCTCGGCCCGCTCACGATGCAAACCGGGGGATCGTACGGACTCGGCGAAGTGCATGCCGAGGGCGCGTACAACGGCCAGGTACTTAGGGCCAAGAACCTCTGCACCACGCTGCGCAACGATCTCTGGTGGCCCGCGCTGCAGCTCAACCAGTACCGGATTGCCGAGGATCTGGGCGATGCTACGCCAGAGGATGTGCTCGCGGCGCAGCCATTCTATCAGCCGCAGATCGACCGGGAGACCGACCCCGAGAAGTCGCAGAAAATCTTCAGTCAGGCGATGGTCGATGGATGCCCGGTGAGCCTTACGCAATACCGGGCCAAGCTTCAGCTCGACGCACCCAAGGATAAGGAAGACGCGCTCCTAGGTAAGGGTGTGCCGATTCCGTCCAGCGGTGCGGTCATTCCATCGGTCGAAGCAAGTCAGGGGGCGGTCGCGCCCATGCCAAATGGAAACGGGGCGGTCGATGTTACGCCGCTATCAGACAGCGGGAGCCTTGAGCCCCGGAGGGAAGCAGCATGAGCGGTCTTTTTGGACAGCCGTTTGATCAGTTTGGAATCCTCGTCCTGGCCGACACGGTATCGGACCCTGATCCGACGTTTACGGACATCCTGATCTATCGCAAGGGCAACACGATCTACTTGCGTGGAACCGACGGCGTTCCGCATGTGCTCGGTTCGGCTACGGGATTGACTGGAATCCTTCCGCTAGCCAACGGTGGCAGCGGGGCGGACCTATCGACTGGGACAGCCAACGCTGCGACCGTACTGCTGACCAATAAGGTCGCCAACGGAGGCAGCGCGGTCGCGTTTGCCCTTGATAACACCACGGACCTGGCAAATGCAGCTGCCGTTATTCTGGCGCTTCGTTCGGCCGGTGCTGTCAAGGCCGCCATCTTAGGTAGCGGCGGCCTGCTTGCTCCGACCGCAGGGCCGAGCGCGACGCAGCAACACACTCTGCCGGCCGTTGCCAGCGGGACCGTGATCGTTTCTGGCGCATCTTCGATTTCCGACGACGCGCTCCGAATCGGAAATGGGACACATCGCCTCTCCGGAATTGGGGTCCGCCTCCTTTCTGGTGGCGTCGATGGAATGATCATCGACAGCGCCCAGCCGGATGGAACCTCGTCGTGGCAATTCCGACTTCAGCAGACGGTCGCTATGGTGACCGGAGGGTCGTGCATTTTGCGGCTGGAGACGGCAGCGCAACAACTCCTTGGTGGGGTGGGCTCTCTGCAACTTGGGTGCCCATCGCTTGGCCAGGCCGATGCCATGGCCTACGGCGAGTGGGTCACGGCAAGTGGAACGGTAACGGCCGGCGAAGTCGTGGTGCACAGCGGCGCAAAACTCGTGGCGACCGCAGGAGCGTCCGCTGGCCTTACGACGATCGCAGGCGTGGCGCTGACCACAGGAACGAACGCCGCGGTCCTCATCGCGAAACGCGGGCGCGTCTACACAAATGCAGATGCCGGAATTACCGTCGGCCAACTTCTGCGCACATCGGGGGCGGTCGCCGGCAATGTCCTGAACGGCGGGACTGCTGTTGGGTCCATCGTGGGTCGCGCCTGTGAGTCCACTGGCGCAACGGTAGCCGGGAAAATTCTCGTGGACTTGACCCTGAGCTAATGCAGGACGTACCCCTCACAGGCGTCTGGGATCAGGTCGTCGCGTTCGGCCAGTACCAGCATGAGACGGTGAACGGCGACCCGGTTCTGTCGATTCACGACGGGACGACGTGCAAGGTCATGCTGGACGACTTTGCTGCGCACCCAGACTGCGACATCTTTTACGACAAGCAGCACGAGGTCGAGCCGCTACTTGGGGCGGCAGCGCTCGACCGCGAGACGATGCTTGAGTGGGGCAAGGGTGATGGCCACGCGCTTGCATGGGCGAACGCGATGTGCATGGTCATCGGTGGCCAAGTGGTGCGATACGAACCGCACCCAGGAGCCCCGTCGGCCGCGCCGCATCCGGACGAGGTACTTATCCAGAGTGATGGTACGCGCCGCAGCGATGGCGTGTATTGCCTGCGATCACAGGTTACCCCCCGCGGCGCTGACCCGGTCGAGGGTCTTGGGAACTTTCGCCAGACCAGCCCCTACTACGTTCCGGAGCGCGACGGCAATCGCCTCCTGAATCTGACAGTGACCAATGACCCTCGCATGCGTGGGTGTGCCCTGGCGTTCAGCCGGACGAGCGCTCCGATTGCGATGCAAAGGATTGCCATGGGGAAAACAGCATCATCAGTAAGTGGCTCTGGCGGAGTGATCAAGGTCGACGGTCGACAGGCTTACTGGTTTTCCGTGAAGGACTTGCGGGCCTGGAATTCCTCTACGGAATGGGACCTTACCTCAGAGCAGGCCAATCAACTTGCCCGTGAGTGCCCACAGTGCAATGCGGACAATTCGGCACGTCCCTCGGGGAATGCCAAGCAACATGACAACCTCTACAACGAGGGTAAGGGTGGCTACAACCCTTATAGGAAGATGGAGAATTCCATGGACCCCGAGATGATGAAGGCCATCATGGAGGCCGCCGGCTGCAAGGCCGAAGACAAGGCCGAAGACAAGCTCGCCAAGATGACGGCGTACGCCTCCAAGATGGAGGACGCGCGTAAGGCGATGGAGTCCGAGAAGGACGCTGCGGAAATGGCGCGCAAGAAGATGGAGTCTGACAAGAAGACTGCGATGGGCAATGTCTTCAGTGCCAAAAAGTGTCCGAAGTGTTCTGGCGGCGATCTCGATACTGACGACGGCAAGATGATCACCTGCGAAGATTGTGGATGGGAGGGGCCAGTGAGTGCTCTCAAGATGGAGTCACAGTCAAGTGGGCCAGATGGAGATGAGCCCGAGAAGATGCAGGCGATGAGCCGGCGTTTGAGCGCTGCGGAAGAGAAAAACCGCATGCTCGCCGAGGAGCTCAAGGAGGTTCGCAGCTTCGGCGCGCAGTTCAAGGCGCAGCAAGAGAAGCTCGCCGCAGACAACGCCAAGGTCTGGGCGCAGAACGCCGTGGGCATGCGCCGCGTCAAACCGAGTCGCTGCGGCACCGAGGAGCAGACTGTGGCCTGGCTCGCGGCCAAGCGTCTGAAGGAAGGCGACGCTGCAGAGGATGTACTTTGCGATGTCGGGACCTTCGGTGAGCCCGAGCAGCTCCTGATGAGCCGTCGCATCATCGAGAACGGCGCGCCGGCCGGAGCCCCGGACCCGCGCGAGGGCGGCCTGACCGTGGATGACGAGATGGATGCCGCGATCGCCAAAGAGACCAAGGCGCTGATCGGTGCCGGAGAGGACCCCAAGAAAAAGGACCTCTACCGCATGTCGATGCAGCGCATCGCCAAGAGCAACCCCAGCCTGCACCGGCGATTCCTCGCCGCCAACGGGAGCAACTAAGCCATGGGAACGTTCGCCACTCTGGATGGGCAGTCTCCGGTCGATGGGTCGGTCGCGCAACCCGTGGCCTCTGGCCGCTACGGCATGCTCGACCCGATCCGCCAGCAGGTCGCGGTCGTCATCGGCCAGGCCTTCAGTTTCAAAGACTCGACGAATCCGGCGGATCGCCTGAGCGTCTATCTGTACGGCGATGCTCTGGCCCGGCCCGAGCTCGGCGGCGTCATCGCACAAGACGGCAACGCTCCCACGATGAGCATCCCGGCCGCAACCGGGGACAGCGACTGCGCGACCGGAATTTTTGCCGGTTATGCGCCGATCCTGCTCGCCCCGGGAGAGGTGGTCAAGCGCGGTCAGCATCTGGAGCCGATTCCGACCGGAGCCAACCGGGCGATGTGGCGCACCTCGCCGACCGGCCCCGCGATTGCCCGCCAGTATTACGACAACAGCGGCGGCACCGAGGGAGCGCTGATAAGCGCCGACCTGTTCCTTGAGGCCGATCCATCTGGCTTCGAGGTGAGCGCAGTGGGGCCATCCGCAGCGCTCACCGGCGTGACAGTGGAGACGGCCTACGGCCTGCCGGCTGCGGCAACGCGCACGATCAAGGCGAACACGCTGCGGGTCGGGGATCGCCTGCGGGCGGTGGCGGCCGTGCTGTCCAATAACGGTGCGGCTGGGGCCAACACGGTCAAGGGCCGCATCAACGGCATCGCCGGCGCGCTCCTGTTCACCGCGCCCGCCGTGACCTTCTCCAGCGCCGATGTCGTCCAATACGAGTCTGAGTGGTATGTGTCGGCGGTCGGCGCGAGCGGGAACATCAGCCAGTCTGGCGGGGTCTGCGCCGGCACGTCGGGGACCGCCACCAAGCGCGCGGTGGTGGGGCAGGTCGCGATCGATACCACCGTGGACAACGTCGTCACGATCACCAACACCCCGAACAACATCGCGGACAGCTCGACGCTGCTGTTCCTGTCGGTCGACAAGCTCTAAGGACGTGCCGCAATGACCATGCTCAACTTCAACAGCCGGCACGTTCGCAAGACCGACACCCGGTATGTCATCTCTCGCAATCGCTGGGAGTATCCTCATTGCGCCAGCATGGAGCTCTTCCCGCCGGACCCATCGCAGATGCAGAGCGACCTCGTATGGGAAGAGGACGTGCTGCACAAGATGCGGCGCCAACAGGCGGTGCAAGGCCCCGACGGGACCTTCCCGATCGTCAACTTCCGCATGCGCGGCACCCGGCAGTGGGACATCCCGCTGCGCGTACTGAAGATCCTCAATCCCAACATCGAGGACGCGACGACCGACCCGGCCATCACGCCCAAGCAGCGCCGGCAAGAGACGGCCTGGTACAAACTGCGCGTCGAGCGCGAGGTCGCCGCCTGGCAACTCCTGCGCGACCCCGGCCAAGTGACGCAGAACATCACCCTGGGCGCCGGCACCCGGTTCGATGACATCCACTCCAGCACGAGCAACCCGATCGGCGTGCTGCGCGTGGCCTGTCGCCGGATCAAGGAGCGCACCGGCCTGAAGGTCACCGACATTTACATCCCGATGGCCGGCTACCTGCGGATGTGCGAGCACGACAACATCATGAGGGAGGCGGTCAATAAGCTGAACCTCAACGCCGACCGCAACACGATCAATGCCAACGTGATTGAGCGGCTGCTTGACGACTCGCTGATCGTCCCGGGCGCGGTCAAGCCCTTCGAGATGGTGTTCAACAACACCAACGACCGCCCGAGCTCGACCGATCTGGAGAAGTGGGTCTACCCGAGCGGCCCCATGGTCATCCTGGTGGCCCGCGCGACCCCCGGCGGCAGCGGCGGCAGCGATTACGGATTTGGCCTGGGCAAGTACCTGGACATCGTCCGCAGCGCCATCCCCAACGATCCAGAGATTCAGATCGTGACCGGCAACGAGGGCTTCGGCGTCTATGAGGCCCCGGAATATGAGATGGCCGGGCACGGGACCCAGCAGCAGATCTTGAGCGCCTGGGCGCCGTTCATCCAGCAGGAACGCGCCGCCTTCGGCATCTACAGCGCCTTCAATGCGTCGGACGTCGCGACTTATCAGGACCTGTTCACGTTCTAGGCGCGCTGCGCCTTCGGAGAGCCACCGATGAAAGTTCGAGTCATACATCAGCGTTACGGGGGGTTGGACGATGCGGCCACGGACAAGCTCACTGGGGAACCGGTGTCTTTGTACGATGTGCCGCTCGTCAACTCCCACACCGGCAAGCCCCTGATCAATGGCGGCTCGTTTGCCTACAAAGAGGCGGCCACAGGCAAGATCAGGAACTGGCAGCCGGGCGAAGTCCTCGACATGCCGGACGATGAGGCGCTGGCCCAGATTAAAGCGACGCCGCTGGTCCTTGAGAAGGAAAGCGACTATCAGGAACGTCTGGCTCGCATTGCGCGGCGGCACATTGTGCATGAGGCCGCGCGCTACGAGCTCGAGGCAACGCTGCAGCAGAGCGACCAGAGCACATCGGCATCTCAGCGGATGGCCGCGATGATCGCCGAGCGCGACCAGGCACGGCTGCGGGAAGCAGCAGCGGCCCTGCGCGCCCCGGACGAGGCCAAGGACAAGAAAATCGAGGAGCTGGAGGCCAAGGTGAACCAGCTGTTGGAGGCGTTGACCCGGCCGGCGGGGCAAGCGGAAAAGGCGTAGATGTCCGCGACGCCAGCCATACCAGAGGCGGACCTGGTGACTCAGCTGGATCTTGAGATCCTGATGACTGCTGAGAAAGTCCGCGAGCTCGGCGCCCGCAAGGGCACGTCCGAAGTGGACCCTGCCTGGATGCAAAAGGTCCTGGCGGCGGGCGTCGGGTTTGTGCTGGGCAAAATTCAGATTGCGCTGAAACTGCACAGTATCGATTATCTGTGGTTTAACCGATGGACCGACAGGGACAAGGCGGAGCTGAAGCGGCTGTGCGAAGGGGCGGCGCAGTATTACGCGCATGCCTACGGCCAGAAAGTCGAGGAGGTCCCGGAGTCATCCAAGGATCTGCTCGATATGATCGAGAAGCGGTGCACCGAGATCGCGGAGCATCACTCTACGGCCGGAAACGATCCGCCGGCCGCGAGCTCTACGCAGCACATCGTACCGTTTAGCCCGGGGGCCGGGCACTATCGGCGCGGTGAGCCTCGGCATCGCTGGAGCGGGTTCTGATGGCCGCCAATATCCCCGAACTTGACCGCGTAGATCCAGGGCCGGAGTTTTGCGACATCCGGGACTTGCACGAGCGCGTAGGCCGCGCCCTGATGCAGGTAATCGCGCTGTCGCACCGGATAGCCTTCACGACCCGTCCAGACGGCGGAGCGCTGTCCACGGTGGCAGACCTGCGCGAGATCCGCCCCGAGGTGCTGGACGTAACCGACGATGCGGCGCCGTGCCTTGCACAAGTGGGGGAAGAGGCGGGCCGGATTTGGGCCTGGTTTCGATTTTTGAACGTGGCGGAGTCGGCAACTCAGGTCCGCCCGAATGGTGTAGAGCAAGGGCAGCCTGGTATGTGGGTACAGCAGCACCTGCCCGAGGCGGCCAGCTGCGCCACACACCGTTACTTGCCACACATCGAATACTGCGCCGCGCAGGTCGACAGCAAGAACCTCTGGAACCGTTGCCGCGGTAAGACGCCGTCTGTCTTTGTCTCACCGATGGGCGAGGACGAGATCAAGGAGAGCAGCCAGACCTATGCTTTTCACCGGCACGTTCTGCGCTATCAGATCCGCGCGCTATCGGCGAATTGGCGCGGCGGGGTGACTGCGCGAATGACGCCGCCCATCGTCGATGACCAGATCGGCGATCCGGGGACGATGCGAATCCTCGGCGATGTGCGCCGGCTGCTCATCCATGACAACACCATGATGGGCGTCGTTGGGGTGGAGAAAATATCACTCGGGGTCGTGCGGCCTGTCTTCGAGAAGGACGCCGAGCGGGTTATTGTCGATGCGATGGACGTGCGCTGCATCGCGTACAGCCATACGCCGAATACGCCGTGCGAGATCGTATCGCCCTGGCGCATGTGGATACAACTGCAGGACGAGCTGGGAGTGAATGCCGGCCCGCCAAATCAGCTACCGAGGCCAACCGATGGACCGTGAGCGCCGACTTATTCCAGCGCATCAGCTACGCGCAGGCCAGCAAGTGTTTGTGGAGCCGCAGCACGCCGAGATGCCCCGAGGGCGCAAACTCGACTCGATCGAGGCAGGCGGCCAGCTCGTCCGGGTCGATGACTATATCCATGGTTGCGTGGCCCGCGGCGCGCTTCTCGCGTACGACCGCGCGTTGACCTCGGAAGAACTGGCGCGAATGGCTGCGATCCGCGCCGCGCGAAGCGAGCGCCAGACCGAGGAGGGAATTGACGATGCTTCTTAATCCAAACGTCCCGAGCTCCGCGCAGACGCCGGGGACGTTTCTTTTCATCTCGACCGCGCCGACCTCTACCGGGACGGCCGAGCAGAAAAACCTGTTTCTCGTCTCGACTGGCCTATTGCAGGGCAGCGCGCTCTGCGGCCAGCCCTACAACCTGACGGCCGGCACCGTCGATCCCAATGACATCCAGCAGTACAGCGATGTGGTGCGGGTCAATCAGGTATTCGGGCGACGCAGCCCCGCGGCCAATCGGTTCCGCAGCGCGATTCAAGAGATCCCGTTCGGAGTCAACGACTATCTCGGGGGCATCGCGGAGCCGGTCAATACGGGGTTTGCGGGGGTCGCGACGAAGCTGATCACGGTGGCAGGGACCGCAGTGGGCAGCGGCGAGATTTCCATTCGCCTGTGTGGGCACGAGGCCCGCCCGGCGGTCGCCAACGGCGATGCGGCTGCAACCGTTGCGGCATCCGGAAAGCGTGCGATCGACACCAAGATCCCCGACGCGCCGGTTGTGACCACGGGGCTGATCAGCGCGACGATCCCGCTGACCTACATCGTCCGCGGCGAAGAGGGCAACGACTTCCCGGTGATGATCACGGTCCCGCCAGAGCTCACCGGGCTGACCTTCTCGCCCGGGACGATCACGGTCACGACGACCTCGGTAGGCCATGGCGGCGGCGCGAGTCTCTTTACGCTGAAAGTGGGTTCGCTCTCGATCGTTGTGAGCATCCCGGCAAGCAGCACGGCCACTCAAGCCGCGGCGCTGATCGTCGCCGCAGTAAATGCCGCGACGTTCCCGCTGACCGCCACCTCGTCGGCTGGTGTCGTGACGATGTTTTATCGCTCGGGGTGGGTCGTCAACCGCATCCAGCTGAGCAGCACCGAGGACGCCATGGGCCAGGTCTACACCCTGGCGGACCGGCACGACGGCGGGCTTCCGCTGATCACGGTGAGCGGCGCAAATGCCACCGGGACCACGCTGAACGTCATCTCGGGCGGCATTACCCAGGCGGTGACCATCTCGGCGGCCAATACCCTTGCGCAGTCAGCCACGGCCATCCAGGCGGCCATTCATGGCAACGCTGCCTTTCCGCTCGACTGCGCGGCCAGCGTGGGCGCGACCGTGCCTTGTACGTGGCGGGTCACGCCGACCTCGGCGAGCCTGAGCGGCACTGACACGACGCAGACCTATACGCTGACCTTTCCGGCGGCCATCACGACCGTTGCAACGGTTCCCGGGTCGACGACCTTTACAGGCCTGGCCGGCGCCGGAACGCCCACGCTGACCACGCTGCTGGCGAACAAGGCCAAGCTTGGCGAGTTCATCGAGTGGGCGGTGGACTACACCGACACCAGCAGCGTCAATGCCATCGCGGCGCACATTGACCTGTATGCCAACGGCTACTACCAGCAAGGGCAGCGCACGACGATGTGTGATACCCGCGGCGTTGAGGATGTGAAGACCATCCTTACGCTGGCGACGCCAACCCTCGGGAACTACTGGCGGCAGTCCGTGGTCACGTACCAAGATCCGCCTTGCCAGGGCGGCGCCTACGCGGCCCAGATCGCGGCGCGGCTTTGTGCGACCAACCTGCCCTACAACATGGACGGGCAGATCCTGGCCATCGGCGGCGGGTCTCCCATGCTTCCGGCCAGGTCTGACACGGAGCTATCGCCCACAACGATCGACGTGGCCCTTGACCCGTACCACCTCACCCCGCTTCGCGGCGTCAACGGCAATGTCACGATCGTTCGTGGGAAGACGACCTGGGACGGCATTGACCCAAAGTGGGGAGACTGGTCCTACGGGCGCATCTTCGACGCGCTGCGGTTCGGTATGGGCAACTTCCTGAATGCGCGGTTTTTTCAGAAAGTGCTGTATGTAGGCGGCGGCACGGTCCGCGTTCCCAATGGGTTCACCATCGCTGACGTGAAAAACGCAATGGGCGAGTACCTTGACAGCCAAGACGGGATCTTGGTCGACGGGTCCGCGAACCTGAAACAGTACATCCAAGCCGAAGTGGACGAGAGCGATTCAAGCCGCATCCTGCTGGAGTTCCGCGAGCGGGCACCGCGCGAGAATCACGAGCGAGTCGGCGTCATCTCGTCGGCGGCCTAAGGGGACACGATGCCAAGGATTCAAGGAACCGCGGTGGCGAAGTTTGACAGCGGCCCGCCGATCACGCTGCAGGGCGAGTGGAATGTCGACGTTGGCATTCCGGCGTACTACGCCTACGGCCAAGGAGACGGGACCGAAGGTTCCGGCTACATCGGCGGCGACATCGGCACCAAGCAGGATGTGGCGGGCGGCTTCAATTTCGTCGTGGACAAGAGCGGCGAGATCATCAAGGACACCATTCGGCGCGGCCTGTTTGGGTTCTTCACGCTCGACTGGCCGATCGGCGACCCGGCGCTCGGTCAGAACAACGGTCGCGCGATTGATTGCCATTTTGAAAAGCTGTCCTTCAAGGTGAACAACCCCGAAGGCCAGTTCATCATCAGCGGCCAGATGAAGGCCGGCAAGGTAGAGGGGCCGATGTTCCGCCCCTTATAGGCGTAGGCCGGCGCGGCGGTCTGAGGTGGCTCCCCGCCGCCGCGCCGTGCTTGCGACCAGGAGAGCCAACCCAGGAGGAGCCACATGAAAAAGACGATCGACCAGAGATTGAAGCAGCTGACCTCGGACGCGCTGCGCCTAGCGGCCGACATGACGGATGCCGAGGACGCGCGGACGCAGAAGGTCATCGCGGCGCACGAGCAGCTGGCGCAGGCTGGGAACAAGGGTGCGGCCGATGTCGGCTAGCCCTACCCTGTCAGGCGCCGAGCTGGGCAAGTGCAACCCGCGCCGTGAAGTGCCGGGCGGCATTTGGATCGAGGAAGGCGGGGCGCTCGTCAACCGGCCGGCGTGGCTGCGCATCGTTCGCGAGCGAGACGGAAACGCCTCGCTCGACTACGCGCGTCAGCTCCTGACAGCGCGCGGCGATGGGACCTTCATCCCGGGGCAGCTCAGCCGCTGGGCGATGTTCTTCCAGCTTCATTTTGCGCTCATCGAGCCGCCGCAGGAAGGTAAGCCCCAGGCGCTGATGTTTCCGATCCCGCCGGGGCTTGCGGACGAAAAAGGCAAGCTCTCAATCCCCGCAGTCTGGCAGTTGCCGCTCAACGATCTCGCCGACGGGCAGCTCGACCGCCTGGGCGATGAGTACAGCATCCTTCGCCAGACCGAGACGCCGGCAGCCCTCACGCATAAGGAGTGGGAGACCTTGATCGCCGAGGGAAAGCAGCACTCGCTAGAGACCCTAGTCTCGCGACACGGTTACTCGGCGTTGATTCAGCTGCTGCATGGTTTGTCAAAAGGAGCTCGCGCGTAAAGTCCTGGGAGTCCTGGCGGTTTGATGCGCTCGTAGAGGCAGCACGCCGGGAGTTCTGGGGCGAAGAGTGGATCAAGAGCGATGGCTACCACTACTACATGCAAGCCCGCGCTGCGGGTGTCGCTTGGTATCCGTCTCCGATCTGGAGCGCGTGAGGGTTCGCGTGCTTGAGTCCGTCGAGTTCCAGAGCGGCGATGTGCGCGCGTCCATTCGCGCACTCAGAGAACGGCTTGCCAACCCGGCACCGGTGTTGCGGGAACTCGCGCGCAAGGTCACGGCCGATGTTCGGGCAAACATCAAGGCGGGCGGCACCGGGTGGCCTCCTTATGCCGAGAGCACGCGCAAGCGCCTGGAGGCTACCGGCACGAGTCAGGTAAGCGCCAAGGGCACCATCCGCGCCGACCGAATCAAACGGACCTTGAAGCAGCTCGGGCGCGTCGAGAAGCAGGCCAAGAAGACAGGCTGGACGCCAGATTTATCGACCAAGATAGACAAGCTGCGAAAGCGACTCGGCAGCTATCGGAAGGCCGAAGCGGTTGCCGCGCGCCGGGGCGAGCGAGCGGCCAAGGCTGAGCATACGATTGACTCCCTGCGGTCGGGGCCACTGACGGCGAAGGATTCACGTCGAGCGGACCGCGCTAGAGCCACACTCGCAGATGCCCAGAAAGACCGGCTCGGCAAGCGTCAGGCTGAAAATCACCCGTTGCTCAATCGCATCCCGGGGACCATCCGCAGTAAGCTGATTGACGACGGACGGACGCTCTACGTATACAGCCGGGCAGGCATTGTCGGCGCAATCCACAACGTGGGCGTCGGCAAGACCCCGAAGCGCCAGTTTTTGCCGCCTCCGAACATGCCCGAGGTAATGGCCTATTTCAAGGAACTCATGGAGAGCGACCTTGGGCAGGCCTGGGATAGCCCGCGGGGGCGCCGATGAGCGAAGTAGAGGCGGGCCTAAAATTCAAGTCGTCCGGGGAGGCCGAAGTCGTCGGAGGGCTTGACCAGATAGAAAAGAAGCTCGGCGAGGTCGAGCACAAGGTTACCGGGTTCTCAGCCAAGATGAAGGCTTGGAAGAACCTTTTTGACGACCCAATCCACGCGAAAGGGGGATGGGGAACCACCGAAAGAACGATTGCCACGATTGGCAAGGCCGCCGCCGAGCTGGCTTGGTCACAGGCGAAATCAATCGCTGATGCCGTCACCGCCCCGGCCAAGACCAGCTACGCCGGCGCCATCGCGATGGCCAACGTCTACCGCGACACCACGCAGCGGATCGTGAGCAGCACGGGCCAGGGCTACAGCGCCATCAATCAGCAAGTGCTCGGGGCGAGTGCTCGCCTGGGCCTCATGCCTGGCCAGGTGCAAAGCTACGGCCGCGGCGTACGTTCGCTGACCGGCGACTGGCAGGGCGCGATGGCGGGGCTCGATGCCTACCAGGCCCGCGCGCTGCAGACCGACCGGACACTTGAGCAAATGGTACCGACCGCTGCGCACCTCGCGCAGACCTTCGGGATCTCGTCAACCAACGACGTGATGCGGTTCTTTGGTACGATCGACACACAGGCGCGCTTAGCCAACGTCAGCGCGACGGTCCTTGAGCGCACGTATCTTGGATTTACTGGCATGTGGTCGCGGCTGTCGAGCGACCGCGGCGCCGCCACGATGGCACTGACTGGCGCAGTGATGGCTGGTGCTCCGACCATGGAGATGGGCGAGTCTCGGGTTGGCGCGATCGGGTCGCTGGTGACCGGTCATCGGCGCTACCTGGAGCGGCGCGCCCGCTCGATGGGGAAGCTCGGCAAGGGCAAGCACTTCTACGACGAGGAAGGGCGTTCATCTGCCTCTGACATGTTCAACATGCTGGAGGTCTTCCAGAAGGACGTACAGCGCCACTATCACACCAAGGACCGCCTCGAGCTCCTTGGCCGATCCGAGGAAAGCGGATTCATGCCGGCGCAGGACCTCGCCGGGATCATGAAACTCAATATCCCAGAGCTGCGGAAGCGCGCCGAGGCGGCGACCGGCTTGACAGGCAACGCGGCACTCGATGCCTGGAAACAAAGCGACGCGGGAAAGCGAGAGTTTGCCGAGGCCCAGAAGGCGGCGAAGGATATCGGCTTCGGCGGAAAGTTCCTCGGCGCGCAGGATACCGCCGTCGGAATGGGGGGAGGCGCGGCTGGCGTGGCCCTGGCGGCGTCTGGTCAGATCTTCGAGAAGGCAACCGGCGTCTTTTTCGACGCGGTCAACATCTTTGCGGGCAAGGCTGCACCTGCGCTCGCGGGCACAACCGGCGCCGCGGCGACTGGAACCGCCGTAGGGTCGGTTGCCACTACCGCAGCCAAGGCCGTGCTGCCGCGCATCGCCGCGCCGCTTGCGCTTGCCACAGTCGCGACGATGTCAGGGGACCTGCCGCCAAGCGTCGAGCGACAAAACCAGATCGACAACCTCCAGCGGCGAATCACCACGCGGGAGGCCGCCGGCAAGACGGGGACGAGCCGGGGCACACCGGGAGATTTCACCGGCTGGAATACGACGGACGATCTCAAGAAGCAGCTCGCGGCGCTCCAAGGAGGCAGCGGCAGCGAGGTACAGGCCCAAGCTGACGCGATCGGGGTGGCGGTGGCCAAGCACCTGGAGGGCAAAACGCTGCGCACGCAGAGCATCACGCCGCCCGCACCGCCCGCCGGCCAGGAGCAGCCGAGGTGATTCAGCAGCGCGACAGCGAAGCGGATAGCCCGCGGCTGCATGTGTCGTTTCTTGGCCGCGAATACTACGGCAACAACGGCGCGCAGTCGTTTACCGTAACCTCGACGCTGACCAATATCTTCGACGGCTGGACGCTCGATCTGCCGGTAGCGCCTGGCTTCAATGATGACATTCCAGACTTAGAGCCTAATCGCTGGCTTCCTATCGTTTTCAAGCATGCTGATCCGCGAGTAGATAACGGCAAGCCCATCCCGCTGGTGATGGGGGTATGTACCCACTGTGAGCTAATCACCGGTGATGGGCCCAGCGTCTTGAGACTGACCGGGTACGATCTCGGCAAGTTGCTTGATTCGTGCGTTAGGCCGTGGGTGCGGTTTCGCGGGCTTAGCCTGGAAGGGATGATCAATAAGTTGATTGACCCGACGTGGAAAGCCCCGAAGGGTGATAGCGGTGCGCTTATCTGGGGAATCCAGGGCGTGCGGGGGCTGAATGGCGACAGGACTCTGAAACTAGGAGAGAAGATTAATACCGGCGCGGCAATTTTGCGAGCTGGTTATAATAAGGCATATGGAACAATTTTGCCGCCGGTGCAAACGGAAGTTGGGGAGACCTTCTACGACCTAATCAGCCGTTATGCACGATTGACCGGCATCACAAATTCGTCCGGGGCATTTGTCAATGTGTCGGCGGACGGTTGGATTCAGGTATTTAATCCGGACGAAGCGGCCAACGATTACCCGCAGTATGTCTTTGAAGACCACGACGACACGCGCAACTTCAGAGTCAAGCGGTCGTCCCTGGTGCTTGATGGAGAGGACCTTTACTCTGAGTACCGCTGCTACGGGTCGGTTATTTATCCGCCGCAGTCACTGCCGCAGGATCGAATTGTCGACTATAACGCCGGCCGGTTCTTCGGCCAGACTGCGGGCGAGAACATCGGCCCGACCGACCGCCGCATTAATCGGCTGCTGACCTTCGCGGATGCCGAGCAGTACAAGCGCGGCTTCGCTGCGGCGCGGGCGATCTGGCGGCACAAGCAGAGTCTATACCGTGAGGTCGGAATCCGGCTGACGGTGCACGGGCACAGCATGCCCGGGCCCGATGGCAAGTGGCGGCCGATCGTAGAGGGGAACATCTGCGAGCTAAACAGCACGCGCCTGAAGCGCAAGGGGCGCTACCTCATCGAGCAGGTTGTCAAGCGCCAGGCGGACGCGCCGCAGGGCACCGAGTGCGATGTTCTCTTGCGCCTGCCGGGGCTTCTTGGTGCATAGATGACGAATTTCGCCTACAAGCCCGACGGCGGCACAGAGATTGACCTCGGCAAGTATGCTCCCGGTATCGAGTCCGAGATCGCCGGGCGCTGGGGGCGCCACGTTATCCCGGGCCAGCAAGGGAGCCTAAAGGAGGACCTGGGAGATGGCGACCTAAAGAGCTCGTTTACGCTGCAGTTTGTCGGCAAGAACAAGGCTGACTACTCGTCGGTCATGGCAGCAATGACCAAGACGCGCCGCGGCGAGCTCCTGCATCCCCGGCGCGGCACCAGAAAGACCATCATCGACCGCTTCCGCGAGCGCGTCCGCTATACCGAGATGGGCGAAGCGACGATCGTTGACGTGTTCGTCGAGGATGCGGTCATTGGCCAAGCGGATAGCTTCACGGCTGGCCCGTCGGCGTTCGCGCAGCAGGCGCTGATGCAGGCAGACACGGCGGACCGGCAGAATGCAGCACTGAAAACGACGATCTTTGTGCGGCCGAACCTCAAGGTCAGGGCGCTCTACGTTGCTGCTTCGGCGATGGTCTCCGCCGCCACCGCGGCCACCCGCACCTATGCCGCCGCCGCGCAGCAGGCATTCACGCTCGGACTTTATGACCCCATCGTGCAAGGGCAGCTGCTCGGCCTGCCGCCGCTTGTGCGGACTGCGACCGCTGGACTTCAGGCAGTCGGTCCGGCGGCGGACATCCAAGAGACCGTGCTGGCGCTGGAGGTCATGCTTTTTGTCTCTACGCAGCTCGATGTGGCGATCCGCGCCGCGCAGCCAATTCCGATCGAGTCGGAGATCTCGCGCTCGCCCGGGCAGTCTATTTATGCGTTTGTGCAGCAGCACTATGGACGCTCTGGTAAGTCGCCGGCCGACATGCGGGCGCTCGTCGGCTTAATTCTGAGGCTCAACCGGCAGATCCGTACGCCGCTGCTGATTCCATTTGGGCTGGTCGTCGTGAGGCCCACGGCGTGATCAGAATCGTGGCGACATATAACGATCCGCACGAGGCACCTGGGGCTCGCTATCAGGCCCTGCTTGCCGAGGGGCGCTGGGTCATGCTGACGCGGGAGCGCTGGTATTGGGCAGACCGCGGGTTGCTTGCAAGGGGCTTCCGATGAAATTCCCAGACTTTCGCCGGCTGGCGTCCAGCTGGTGGGCGACGACCCTCATGCAGACGCGCATTTCCCGCGTGGCCGAGGGCGAGAGCACGCTCGATTCCGTCACGATGGCCGATGAAGACGGCACGAGCGGCCCCGCCGAGGTGGACCTGACCAGGCTGGAGCAGTTCGGCGACGTGGTTGTTCCCGTGAACGACCTTAACGTTGCGATCCTTCGCAAGTCGGATGGTGGGTACTCGGTCGCGCTGGGCCAGCCATCGACACGGCCGGCTGACGGCAAGCAGGGAGATCGCGGCCTTTACTGTTCGCAAAAGGGTGCCCGCATCCATCTGCACGGGGCCAAGCGCGCCAAGCCCGGTACAGTGCAGATGGACTCGGCGACGAGTGCACCGGTGCCGGCTGATGTAATCGTAAACGGCGGCACCGCCAAGGTCTCCCGCGTAGGAGACCATGCCAAACTGAAACTCCGACTCACGGCTACAGGTCCGGTGATGGGTGTTACCACGCTGACGGTGGCGCATGTATCCGATGACGGGACGAGCTTCGACGTGTTTCTGCAGTTCTCATTTACTGGCGCCTCGACGGTGCCGCCTCCCGGCGTGCCGCTGAATGTTGATATTCTTGTTCCTCTCATCGAGGGCGCGGACCACTTCACGGCGTAACCATGGCTGACCTTGATCTCATCCAAAGACCGTCCGGTAAGTGGGATTTAAACGTCGTCAATGGCGATGTCGTCCTGACGACCAAGCCCTGGCCGGCAATCATGCGGCTACTGCTTCAGGGGGCGTGGCTCGGCGACAATGGCGAGCGCGCCGGAGACTGCCTGAACGATGTCACGATAAGCACACAGGGCACGAAAGACCGAGTGACCCGCATCGCACAGACACGGCTGGCGGCGCTCATTCGCAACGGCCAGATCACAGCGGTTTCGGCAGTGGATGTGTCCGTGGTTGATGGTCGCACGCTGGCGGCGATTCGCGTCGAACTTCCAGGTGAGCAGCCGCGCGTAATTCAGGTCCCGCTGGGCAGATAGAGGGCGAGATGGGTCTACCAAGTGCAGATTTTGAGACGGACCGAGAGCAGATTGCGGCATTCATCACGAACCGCGCACCTGAACTGTCGCCGTCTCCGCTCGCCTTCGCGGGTGAGGAAGCTGGTGCCCTGGCGCAGCTGACGCAGAGCCTGGGCGGGAACATCGACCGGGTCGGCAAGGATATCGTTCCCTCGACGGAATCGAGCGAGACAGGGCTGAATAATTGGGCAATCACTGAGGGGATCAGCAACGGCACCGGTCCGGGTGGGTACGGTCGGCGCGGCGCTACGTTCGCGCAGGGGGCCAGCGGAACACTGACGGGCGAGCCAATAACGACGACCTACACCGCGGGCCAACAGGCCACGCAAGGCGGGGTCAAGATCGGAAGAGCACACGTCTGAACTCCAGTCACGCCAATGTATCTCGT